>NZ_CP143423.1:3254942-3571186 GCF_014337925.2 Roseobacter fucihabitans
GAACGCAAGCGCGGCCAGCACGGAAATCACACGACCCCGGCGCGCATCCGCACGGTCGATCTTGCTCAGATGTTGCGTGACATCGTCAAAAGAGCGGTCAATCTCATGAGCGTCAAACTGCCGGGTCAATTTGATATTACCCCGCAACGCATCAACATCCGCCACCAAAACCGCCTGCCGGTACAAACGTTTTGGCAAGCGGCGCCGCGCCCGCCCGACGCTGTGTGCGAGCGTTTGCCCTTTGATCCCGAGATGTTTTTCAAACGCGGCGTTCAGGGTTTCGGCTTTTGTTTCGATGTCTAGTGAAGCCTGCATGGGCAGAGCATAATCATCCTGATGGCGCAGACACAATAGCACTGGCACCACGCGTTCAAATCCATTAGCCCGTTGTTATGCTCAGCTATTCTGAATTTGGCGCGCCGGACGCCCCCAAACTGGTCATCGTGCATGGTCTTTACGGATCCGGGCGCAATTGGGGCGTGATCGCCAAACGCCTCTGCGATGTCGCGCGCGTTATCACGGTGGATCAGCGCAACCACGGTCAAAGTGCTTGGACCAAAACCCATACCTACAGCGACATGGCGGATGATCTGGTTGAATTGATCCAGCATCTTGGCGGGCCGGTCGATGTGATCGGCCATTCCATGGGGGGTAAGGCCGCAATGGTTCTGGCTGTGCAAAACCCCGAACTAATACGTCGTCTGATCGTGGGCGATATCGCCCCGGTGCCCTATACGCATAGCCAGATGCAATTCATCACGGCAATGCGCGCGGTGGATTTGTCAAACCTGTCCCGCCGGTCGGATGCGGAAGCGCAGCTTGGTGCTTTGGGCGTCGAACCAGCCTTGCAAAGCTTTTTCACCCAATCTCTGGATGTCGCGGAAAGGCGTTGGCGTCTTAACCTTGATGTTCTTGCCCTGGAGATGGACCGCATATTGTCCTTTCCGACCTTGAGCGGCGCGTTCGAAGGCCCAACGCTGTTTTTATCCGGCGCTGCATCCGATTACGTTACGGCTGAACACCGCCCTGCGATCAAGTCGTTGTTTCCAAAGGCGCGTTTTGCCAAACTGCCCCAAGCCGGGCACTGGTTACATGCCGAAAAACCACGGGAATTCGAAGCCGCGGTACGCGCATTTCTGGCTCTGCAAACGTAACGCTGCTATGTGTTGAAAATGGCATAAATCCCAAGAGCCAGCCCAGGCAAAATATTAAATCCAACTCTGGGTTGTTTACCAATTTCCACTTAATTTATTGCTTTTTCAATCGTTTGGGACGAAATTTGAACTCTGGGCAGGGGTGTCTTGGTATAGTTGTAATGGTGTTGGTATGCGTGGTTTTCTTACGCTCGCAGTGGCAATCGTGCTCGCTGCAACGGTCGCTTTCGGAGCCTCCTCAATCAGTATGCGCGGCCTGCCGGGCATCGCTTTTCTGAACGATAGAATTGACGTTCAGGCTGAGGTTCTGAACGCCTCTTTCGGGATTGCGGATGCGGATCTGGACAGGGTGATCCTACAGTCACCGAAACCGGTAGTGCCGTTTTCCGACGCGGCGGTGCGTTTTGGTGACCTGTCCCAGCCCAAAGGCAATTTCGGCTACACGCCAGTCGATCCGACAAGCGGGGCGGACCCAATTGATGATTTCCGGGCCGTCGCGCTGCGCCGATGCATCAAGTTTATGAACGGGACGACGGACCTGATCGTCGGCCCCCCGACTTTTGAACCCAGTTTCCTGGGAGGAAATCCAGTAGATCCCGTGACATTTGGTTTCCAACCCGCCGTGTTCCGTTCTGGGGGCGGTGGCGGTGCGAATGTACCAGTGGCGACCACGACACCGCCGCTCTTTATCCCGCCTGCTCCTCCTACGGATGGACCAGTCATCACAACCGAAACGCAAATTGCGCCGATTCCAGTACCCGCCGCTCTCTTGTTGTTCGGAACGGCATTCGCCGGTCTCGCCCTGATGCACCGCAGGAAACCGGTTGCGTAGCCTGCTACCCAAAAGAATGCAGGGAGGATGGAGGCTTTTGCAGCACCTCTGGTAAGTGCAGGTTTCCTATTCAAACTCTACCGCGTTGCTGTTTCTTTGCGCATGCCCGCCCGCCGCAAAGCACCGCCGTTCACGAAAGTCAGCGGCGACCGCATAGCAACGCCAGACCGCCAAGACCCGTCAACATCAGCGGCAGGTCGGAGAGCGTGTTGCCTGACAGAATGGCGGGGCGGTCCGAAAACAAGGGATCGGTCGTCGTCGCCACTTCCTGCAACCCGCCCATCCTTTGATGTACTGGAAACGGTGGTCGTGAATTCCACCGTCATGGTGGCCGTCGATGCGGTGGCACATACGACTGCGGCAAATACGGCCAGGCATCAGGAGACGGAAAGTTTCATTCCAATGATTCCCAAATAAGTTTGTTGGTTTTATGTTTCGCAAGTTGCACCAGCGTATGATTTGATTTGCTCAGACCCGGAACGCTAAGGCGCATATCGTTAGTGGCAAATGCACGCTTTCCACTCGGGCGGTATCAACCCGGCCCTGTGGATGTCTTTTGGCTGTTCACTGCGCGGGCAGAGCCTCCCCCCGCTGGTGTGTCATTCGACCTTGCACCTGTGCGCGCGTTGCCTATAACGCAGACAATTTGGACACATGCGGGTGTCCGGAAATCAGGGGGCCGACCATGCCAAAAAGAACCGATATCAAATCCATCATGATCATTGGTGCGGGCCCCATCGTAATCGGGCAGGCATGCGAATTCGACTACTCCGGTGCGCAGGCGTGCAAGGCGCTGAAGGAGGAGGGCTACCGGGTCATTCTGGTCAATTCCAACCCCGCCACGATCATGACCGACCCCGGTCTCGCCGATGCCACCTATATCGAACCCATTACACCGGAAATGGTCGCCAAGATCATCGAAAAGGAACGCCCCGATGCCTTACTGCCCACCATGGGCGGGCAGACCGGCCTCAATACCTCGCTCGCGCTCGAAGAAATGGGCGTCCTGGACAAATACAACGTCGAGATGATCGGGGCCAAACGCGAAGCCATCGAGATGGCCGAGGACCGCAAGCTGTTCCGCGAAGCCATGGACCGCTTGGGCATTGAAAACCCCAAAGCGACCATCGTTACCGCCCCCAAGGTGAACGGCAAAAAGGACCTCGCCGCCGGTGTGGCCATCGCCCTTGAGGCGCTCGAAGAGGTCGGCCTGCCCGCGATCATCCGCCCCGCCTTTACCATGGGTGGCACGGGCGGCGGTGTCGCCTATAACCGCGATGATTACGAGGCAATCTGCCGCTCGGGCATGGATGCCTCCCCCGTGGGCCAGATCCTGGTGGATGAAAGCCTGCTCGGGTGGAAAGAATTCGAGATGGAGGTCGTGCGCGACACTGCCGATAACGCCATCATTGTCTGTTCCATCGAAAACGTGGACCCGATGGGCGTGCACACCGGGGATTCGATCACCGTGGCCCCCGCGCTGACGCTGACGGATAAAGAATACCAGATCATGCGCAATCACTCCATCGCGGTGCTGCGCGAAATTGGCGTGGAAACCGGTGGGTCGAACGTACAATGGGCGATCAACCCGGTGGATGGCCGCATGGTGGTGATCGAAATGAACCCGCGGGTGTCGCGCTCCTCTGCGCTCGCCTCCAAGGCCACGGGGTTTCCGATTGCCAAGATCGCCGCAAAACTGGCCGTGGGCTTCACGCTGGACGAGCTGGACAATGACATCACCAAGGTCACGCCCGCCAGCTTTGAGCCAACTATCGATTATATCGTCACAAAAATCCCAAAATTCGCCTTTGAAAAATTCCCCGGCTCCGAGCCCAACCTAACCACGGCGATGAAATCGGTGGGCGAGGCCATGGCCATTGGGCGCACGATCCATGAGAGTCTGCAAAAGGCGCTGGCCTCCATGGAATCCGGCCTCACCGGTTTTGACGAAATCGACATCCCCGGCGTTGGCGTTGACCCTTGGGGCATCGAGGGTGCGGATCGCGCCGCCATTATCAAGGCCATCAGCCAGCAAACGCCCGACCGTATGCGCACCATCGCCCAGGCCATGCGCCACGGCATGAGCGACGCCGATATCCACGGCGTGACGATGTTCGACCCGTGGTTCCTCACGCGGATCAGAGAGATCATCGAGGCGGAACGGACCCTGCGCGCAGACGGCCTGCCGGGCACGGAAAAGGCACTGCGTCACCTCAAGATGATGGGCTTTACGGATGCGCGGCTCGCCACCCTGACCGGTTGCGATGAGGCAGATGTGCGCAAGGCGCGTCAGAACCTTGGCGTGACGGCGGTGTTCAAACGCATCGACACCTGTGCCGCCGAATTCGAGGCGCAAACGCCCTATATGTATTCGACCTATGAGATGCCTGTTTTCGGCGAGGTGGAATGCGAAGCCCGCCCATCGGATCGCAAGAAGGTCGTTATCTTGGGCGGCGGTCCGAACCGGATCGGGCAAGGGATCGAGTTTGATTACTGCTGCTGTCATGCGTGCTATGCGCTGACCGATGCGGGTTATGAGACGATCATGGTCAACTGCAACCCTGAGACGGTTTCGACGGATTATGACACATCGGATCGGTTGTATTTCGAGCCGCTGACCTTCGAGCACGTCATGGAAATTCTGCGGGTTGAGCTAGAAAACGGCACGCTGCACGGCGTGATCGTGCAATTCGGCGGTCAGACCCCCCTCAAGATCGCCGCCGCCCTGCACGCCGAAGGCATCCCGATCCTCGGCACCACGCCCGACGCCATCGACCTTGCCGAGGACCGTGAACGGTTTCAACAATTGGTGCAATCCCTCGGCCTCAAACAGCCGCACAACGGGATTGCCCATTCGGACGCCGAGGCGCTGGAAATTGCCAAAGACATCGGTTTCCCGCTGGTGATCCGCCCCTCTTATGTGCTCGGCGGGCGCGCCATGGAGATCGTGCGTGATCAGGCCTCGCTGGAACGCTACATCACCAACGCTGTTGTGGTGTCCGGT
Source organism: Roseobacter fucihabitans (assembly GCF_014337925.2). Lineage (NCBI taxonomy): Bacteria > Pseudomonadati > Pseudomonadota > Alphaproteobacteria > Rhodobacterales > Roseobacteraceae > Roseobacter > Roseobacter fucihabitans. Next base: position 3,259,933 of record NZ_CP143423.1, read on the forward strand.
GACAGCCCCGTACTGCTCGACAGCTACCTGTCAGGCGCGGTGGAACTCGACGTGGATGCGCTTTGCGATGGCAAGGACGTGCATGTCGCAGGCATCATGCAACATATCGAGGAGGCCGGCGTGCATTCGGGCGACAGCGCCTGCTCCCTGCCGCCCTACTCCCTGCCGCGCGACATCATCGCTGAGGTCGAAAAACAGACCCGTGCTCTGGCGCTCGCGCTCAACGTGGTGGGCCTGATGAACATCCAGTTCGCGATCAAGGACGGCGAGGTTTACCTCATCGAGGTCAACCCCCGCGCCTCGCGCACCGTGCCCTTTGTGGCCAAGGCGACGGATTCGGCCATCGCCTCCATCGCCGCGCGCATCATGGCGGGCGAACCGCTCTCCAACTTCCCGCAACGCGCGCCCTATGACGCGGATGCGGCCTATGCCGACGTGCTGCCGTTGGGCGATCCGATGACGCTGGCCGATCCGAATATGCCGTGGTTCTCGGTCAAGGAAGCGGTGCTGCCCTTTGCGCGCTTCCCCGGTGTGGATACGTTGCTTGGCCCCGAAATGCGCTCCACCGGCGAGGTGATGGGGTGGGACCGCGATTTTCCCCGCGCGTTCCTCAAGGCACAGATGGGGGCTGGGACGATCCTGCCATCTGAGGGCTGTGCGTTTCTGTCGATCAAGGATGCCGACAAGACCGATGACATGCTTACGGCGGCACGTATCCTGCTCGATCAGGGTTTCACATTGGTTGCCACCAGCGGCACCGCCTCCTGGCTCAAGGAACATGATCTGGCCTGTGGCCTGGTGAACAAGGTCTATGAGGGGCGCCCGGACGTCACCGACATGATGAAAGACGAAGCCATCCATCTGGTCATGAACACCACCGAGGGCGCGCAAGCGGTGGAGGACAGCAAATCGATCCGTTCCATCGCGCTTTATGACAAGATCCCCTATTTCACGACCGCCGCTGGCAGCTATGCCGCCGCATTGGCGATCCGAGCACAGGCGGACGGGGACGTCGGCGTGAAGGCCTTGCAGGGGTAAAATCGGAAAACGCAGATGCGCAAGATCATCTGGACAGGCCCTGCATACATAAAAAGACGGCGGAATCGAGAATTCGCCGTCTTTATTACTTAGGCAACCTCAGGTTCCGTGGTTGAACAAAATTCAGAACCGACGCACATAACGGGCTGAAAACCACCTGCCATCACTGTCTTCGTCAAAAACACTCTCGGACCTGTCCGAATATGGGGCCCTGAGCGCAATCAAAAGGTCCCGTTACCCCGGCGCGACGCAAACTGCATGAAGCCTCTGGCCATGTACGGATAAACGCTTCACACTCCCTCCATGCTGGATAAACAAAATGTCGCCATTTCCAATGTCAGGGTGCCCGCCAAAAGGGCGCGCACATTGGACCCCGGCAAGGTTCAAGACCTGGCTGAGGACATCATCGAGAACGGTCAGACCACGCCGATACAGGTCCGCAAGGACGGTACCGGGTTCATTCTGGTGGAAGGGCTGCACCGGTTGGAAGCCATTCGCGCGTTGGGGGAAACAGAAATCATGGCCTATCTTGTGCGCGCCCGCCTGCATTGACGCGCAGGATGTCAAAAAACACGCAACAGCGCAGCACCCCCATGCAAACGCTCAGAGCGCTCCCTGTCATTGCTGTTTTGGCGGGCTGCGATCAAACGAGCGAACCTACGGTCACGACACTTCCCCTTTTTGGTGAAGGCTATAGATTTGACGGCGACATATGCCGTCGCGTGGGAGAGGATGCGTTCACCAATCCGTTCCTCGATGACGCCGCGGTCCTCGTTGCCTGCCCCACCGGCGCGGCAAACACGGGCGGTCTGATAACGACCGCAGGCGCGCGGGAGGTTGCAAGGCGCGATGGGTACACGCTCTATTCGATCCCGACCCGGTAGCCGCGTTGCAACCCGACGCCACGTCACCTTTGCGGAGCTGCCTTGACCGCAGGGTTCATTTACGTCCAGAAATAGCGCCTCTTTGGGAGTTTCCAGCATGTATATACCCGCCATCACCGGAACTGGCGTTTTCACCCCACCAAACGTGATCAGCAATGCTGAACTGGTGACCGCGTTCAATGCCCATGTGGACCTGTTCAACGCGCAAAACGCAGATGAAATTGCGGCTGGTACGCTGGAAGCGAAGGCGTATTCATCCCAGGAATTCATCCTCAAGGCGTCCGGTATCCACCAGCGATACGTCATGGACAAAACCGGCATCCTCGATCCGGCGGTCATGCACCCGCTGCTGCGTCAACGCGATGATGATGAACCGTCCATCATGGCCGAAATGGGGCTCAACGCGGCGCAAAAGGCGCTCGATATGGCGGGCAAAACCGCGCGCGACGTGGGTCTTGTGATCTGTGCGGCCTCCAACATGGAACGCGCCTACCCGGCAGTCGCCATCGAAATACAGCAATTGTTGGGTGTCGAGGGCTTTGCATTTGACATGAACGTCGCCTGCTCTTCGGCGACCTTCGGCATTCAGGCAGCGGCGGACATGGTGCGCGCAGGCAGCGTCAAGAGCGCTTTGATCATCAACCCAGAGATATGTTCCGCGCATCTGGAATGGCGCGACAGGGATTGCCATTTCATCTTTGGCGATGTTGCGACCGCCACCTTGATCGAGCGCAGCGAAGACGCAAAACGCGGATATTTCGAGATCAAATCCACGCGCTGTGCCACAGAGTTTTCCAATAACATTCGCAACAATAACGGATATTTGCGCCGTTCCCGCCCGGCTGGCATGGCCGACCGACGCGACATGCAATTCATGCAAAACGGGCGCAAGGTTTTCAAGGAAGTCTTGCCCATGGTATCAGAGCATATTGCAGCGCATATCAGCGATGCGGGTGTGCATGCAAATCAGTTGAAGCGCCTATGGCTGCACCAGGCCAACAAGACGATGAATGATTTTATCGGCCGCAAAGTGCTTGGCCGCACGCCCGAACCACAAGAACAACCCAATATTCTGCAAGACTATGCCAATACCTCCTCCGCAGGGTCGATCATCGCGTTCTCCCAGAACTCAGAGGATTTCAAACACGGTGAATTTGGCCTGATCTGTTCCTTTGGCGCGGGCTATTCGGTGGGGTCTGTTTTGTTGGAAAAACACGGCTGAGCCGGGGGATGGCGGGCCGGATCATGCCGTGCCGTGATCGTTTTCTAGATGCAGTTTCATGTCGATGAGAACCTGCTGCAACAGGCCGGTTTCGCGCAACAGGCGCTTTGCTTCGTTCACCGTGATCTTACCGTCTTCCATGGATTGCTGATATTCCCCCATCAGCATGGCAAAACGCTGGCTCAGCGCAATGACATCGGCGTTTACCCCACCGGGCCGCTCTTCGTTCGGGCGCCGTTCATCATATTGCAACGACGAGCCGGACAGTTCGGCAAGTGCGCCTGTGACGTGGGGGTAATTCGCGGCCTGCTCCAGCAGCGCGACCGTTTCAATCGGCATATAGCGGTCGGAATGTTCATCGTGATCCGAGTAGTAACGCCCCAGCGTCGCCTTTGACTTGCCGGTAATCTGGCAGGCCTGCTCGATGCCGACGTCCTTTACCAGCGATTCCGTATGTTTTTTAAGGTACCTGCCGATCGCTGCCATATCATCCTCATCCGACTTAAATTGTAATTACTCTGTGCAAAGGGGAATTCCATCTGAAGTTTTCCATTAATCGGATGTGAGGGAAATGTCATTTATAAAAGTGTTCCCGGCCTTCGGGGTTTAATCAGTAACCGGTGTCCCCTGCACCGGATTTCGGTTGGGAGCCGGTTTGCGCTCTGCTGACTTGGGAACGGTGGGTTGGCCAAAATGCCGACAGTCGCGCGCTGGCTCTTACTAACGCCTGCAAGGATTTGTGGCGGCCCCAGTCGTATCCGATTGCGTTGGAGAAGCTCCATTTCTCCATTTTGAATGATGACATCTTGCTCGCTCTTGGTGGTGGGCTTTGAGACCAGTTAAAATGCGTCAAACAGACGCCGCTCTACGGGAGCCAGTCGCTCTTATGCTCCAACTCTCACAGCCGGGCCTCGACCGTACACATCGAACGCATTAATCGGTACCCTTGGCGGGGCCACGGATCTTGCACGCGGTCTCCATCTGTTGCATGCCCACGCGCTTTCTATCCGTCCTGGCTGTTTCGTGCATGGTGCAGCTTCATCACCGGCATCAGCCATGCACCTGACGATCAACCGCTTGTCGGTCACGTAGCGCCGGACCGTCGATCTCTATCGGGACGTTGAACCATCGCCATTCACCGCATGTTTTGATGATGCGCAGCCGGAGTCCACATCCCTTAATGGCACACATACTACGGGTTCTACTCTGTTTCTCGGGCCGTCTATCCTTGCTTGTTTATGGTCGCGCTACTCATTTTTCGTCATAAAAAAAGAGAGTGCCATGGCGTTCAAAACGATTCGCTTTTAAGCAGAAGATGCCGGCTAACAAACGGATAAACCTATGGCAAAACTGTACTGGATTTGGTCGACGATGGGGGCAGGCAAAAGCCTCAACCTCATCCAAACAGCGTTCAATTACGAAGAACGTGGCATGCAGACGCTGCTTCTGACGTCGGCCATCGATGATCGTCACGGCAAAGGAAAAATCACCTCCCGGCTGGGCATTTCGCGCGATGCAGAGATTTTTTCGCCCGACAAGGATCTCTATAGCGATCATCTTGTTCCGGCGGCTCAAGCAGGCATGGGTTGCGTTCTGGTGGATGAAGGGCAGTTCCTGTCGCGTCGCAACGTCGAAGACCTCGCCAGAGCCGTTGATACGCTGAATTTACCTGTGATGGTTTGGGGTCTGCGGACTGATTTTCTCGGTAACCTGTTCGAAGGCTCCAACGCCCTCTTCTCACTGGCTGACGAGTTGCGTGAAATGCGAACGCTGTGCCACTGCGGAAAAAAGGCGACCATGGTGCTCCGCCGCGATGCAAATGGCAACGCCGTTTCAGAGGGCCCGCAAGTGCAGATCGGCGGCAATGACAGTTACACACCGCTCTGCCGCAAGCATTGGGCTCAGGCCATCGCACAGAGTCGCTCCTCATCAATCACCTGATTTTGTTTCTGCCGGGATCGCCGCGCTAGCCCACAAGAGAGACTTTATCCGTAAAGCGCATCGGCATGATTTCCTTGGGAGTGGGGTGCCCGCAGCCCATAATTCATGACTTCTACTTCAAAAGATGGGACAAAGACTGCACGCTGATGTCAATGATGGACTTCCAAATATTGCCTGTCGTGTTCGCAACCCAATACATCATCACAATGCCAAAGGGCCGCAGTTTCTCGCTGCGGCCCTTTGACCTTCATCCGATGTGTTCACTCTGATCCGGTCACCCCAGAGGGGGTTGCGGACATTGCCTGTGACACGCGTGCCGCGTGCAGGCTCGCGCTCACTCAGTAATTTTGCTTACCACACCCGCGCCGACGGTGCGGCCACCTTCGCGGATCGCGAAACGCAGGCCCTGCTCCATCGCGATCGGTGCGATCAGCTCGACGCCAAAGCTCACGTTGTCGCCCGGCATCACCATTTCGGTGCCTTCAGCCAACTGAACCGTGCCCGTCACATCCGTCGTACGGAAGTAAAACTGCGGGCGGTAATTCGCGAAAAACGGCGTGTGACGGCCCCCCTCATCCTTGGTCAGGATATAGGCTTCGGCCTCGAACTTGGTGTGTGGTTTCACGGAACCGGGCTTGCACAGCACCTGGCCACGCTCAACGCCTTCACGGTCGATACCGCGCAGCAATGCGCCGATGTTGTCGCCCGCTTCACCACGATCCAGCAGCTTGCGGAACATTTCAACGCCCGTGCAGGTAGTCTTCTTGGTGTCACGAATGCCAACGATTTCAATCTCATCGCCCACATTGATCACGCCACGCTCAACACGACCGGTCACAACCGTACCGCGACCGGAGATCGAGAACACGTCTTCCACAGGCATCAAAAACGGCTGGTCAATCGCCCGCTCAGGCGTCGGGATGAACTCATCCACGGCCGCCATCAGCTTGCGAATGGATTCTTCGCCAATCTCTGGGTTTTCACCGTTCATCGCCGCCAGCGCGGAGCCGGGGATCACCGGAATATCATCGCCAGGGTATTCGTATTTGCTCAGAAGCTCGCGGATTTCCATCTCGACCAGTTCCAGCAACTCTTCGTCATCCACCTGATCGACCTTGTTCATGTAGACAACCATCGAAGGAATGCCGACCTGACGGCCAAGCAGGATGTGCTCGCGCGTTTGCGGCATCGGGCCATCAGCCGCGTTTACCACCAGGATCGCGCCGTCCATCTGCGCCGCACCGGTGATCATGTTCTTGACGTAATCCGCGTGGCCGGGGCAATCGACATGCGCATAGTGGCGCGCTTCGGTCTCATATTCGACGTGCGCCGTAGAGATCGTGATCCCACGCGCTTTCTCTTCAGGCGCGCCATCAATCTGGTCATAGGCCTGAAAATCGCCAAAATACTTCGTGATCGCAGCCGTCAACGTCGTCTTGCCGTGGTCAACGTGACCAATCGTGCCAATGTTTACGTGCGGTTTAGTACGTTCAAACTTTGCCTTTGCCATGGTGAGAGGCACCCTTTTCCTTGCAAGGGGTCAGGATCGACCCCGTCATTCACATGGCGGGCGATGTATTGTGATCGACAAGGAAAATCAAGCACGACATGCGTCTGAGTTTCATTCCAGATCATCGGCATTGCGTACCGGCGCAGCAACGGTCGCGCCATCGCGCGCATCAGGAGCCAAAGTTGCCTCGCCCAGGCTGTTCTGATCGCTGAACCAACCTTGCTCGGCGCTCTGTTTGATCAGATAATTTTCAATCGATTGCGCCGCATTACGCGACAGGTTGCGCAGTTGCGTTTCCTTGGTCTGCGTCCAGCCGGATCCAATGATGCTATCACCATCCAGGGTTTCCAGAACCGTTAATTGCTCGGGTTCTGCATTCATCTTTTTACCCAGCGCATCATCCCAGACGGTGACCCGAATAATCATGGCTGATTTCGGGGCCAACACGACGGGCACACCGGGTTTTGCCAGAATGTACCCCTCGACGCTGACGCCAAAATGGTAGGTCCTTGATCCCTTATACCGCTCAAACCGTTCCGCGATGGCAAGTGTCAGAGCGTCGGTTAATTCTTCCTTGGACACTTCACGGCTGACCGTCGCCGTCGTGGCGACTTTTGGTGCAACCACGATGTTATGGCCCAGACTGAAATCTCCCAGCGGTACGGGAGGTTCATTCAGATCGCTTGCCCCTGAACACGCCACAAGTCCGATGAAACCTGTAAGAACCAAGAATAGCCTGATCATAACGCACCTGTTTATTTTTGTTGCTCCTGCCTAGCCCAAGCGTAAGCAGCGCGCAATCGACACCTCTGAGAGCCGCTGGAAAAGGGACTTTCTTGCATTCGCCCCCCCTCCCGCCTCCAATCACAAAGGATCGGGTCAAGCTCTCCAGACATTTCGATCCCAGTGGCCTTAGTTCACCCGTCAAGATATTTGCAATCGTTGTGCTCTCTAATTGACACTCTGACCAATTCATGGGTTTCTCTATGAACTTGTTTCAAGGGCAAAAAGTTCAAATGACCCAATCAAACCAACGGCTTCTTGATATTTTGAGCTTTTGGCACAAGGTCGAGTTTTTCATCCCTTTCGACCTCGATAATCGTGCACGCGAGCAGACAAACCAGAAAAAACTCTGGCGAGCTTATGGTCAAACGTCAGAATTGAAATGTGATGACGTGGTCTTGTCGCGGTTGCGTTCCGGTCTCTCAACTCATTTAGGCAGCCTTTCGTTCGAAGGCCAAGGGGCTTTTGCCACCTAATGACGAGTGCCGCCGTCGTGGATTGTAGAACCCATTGATATACTGGAAAATCGCCCCTTCGGCTTTACGCCTGGTTTCCCAGCGGTTGCGCCAAATCAGCTCTGCCTTGAGTGATTTGAAGAACGTTTCAACCATGGAATTGTCGTAGCAGTTTCCCTTACCGCTCATCGAAACTTGGAAGCCGTGTTTAGACAGCCGTTTCTGATAGTCGCCTGAACAATATTGCGACCCGCGATCCGTATGATGCATGCAGCCCTTCGGCGGTTGCCGCAGTGCCACAGCCATATCCAATGCTCGGATCGCCAGATCCCGCTTCATACGATTGCTAACCGCCCAACCGATGACACGACGGGAATACAAATCAAGGATCACTGCCAGATACAACCAGCCCTCACTGGTCCAGATGTAGGAAATGTCATCGGCCCACTTTTGGTTTGGACCATCTGCAAAGAAGTCCTGGCCCAGCAAGTTAGGGGCGATGTTAAACGCATGATTGCTGTCGGTCGTAACCTTGTATTTCTGGGTCCTGATGATTTTGATGCTATTCTCCCGCATTAAGCGGCCCACGCGCCGGTGCCCAACTTGCAGACCCAGTTCTTGCAGTTCTTCGGTCATGCGAGGCCCGCCATAGCTTTGCAGGCTTAAGCGGTGCTGTTCGCGGATATGCGCCAGGATCACCATATCGTCGCGCTGTCGCTGGCTCATCGGGCGGCTTCGCCACGCGCGAAATCCTCGCGACGTAACCTGCATGACGCGGCAAAGAAATTCGACAGGCCATTCTTCTTTCCAGGCGTCGATAAAGGCGAACCTCACCGACTTTGGCCTGCAAAGAAGATTGCCGCTTTTTTTAACACTTCCCTCTCCTCGCGAAGCAACCGAACTTCCTTGCGAAGGCGTTCGTTCTCTTTCTCGACATCCTCGTGAGGACCCGACATCAGGTTGTCATGCTGATGCTTTTGAACCCACTTGTTCAACGTCGAAAGCCCAACTCCTAAATCCGCTGCCGCTTGCGGTCGTGTCAGCCCACTGGTCGTTGCGATGCGTACTGCATCAAGACGAAACTCGTCTGTGTATCTCGGTGCCATTCTCTATCTCCTTCATAGCAAACATTGCTCGAAAGAGACCGGAACTAAAACGTGGCAAGACCAAAGCCGCCTACGCATATGTTGAGGCGCGCATTTGGCCACATGGTGCAACTTGCCCCAAGTGCGCAGAGCGTGAGCGTGTGAGCAAGATGGGCGGCAAGTCCACCCGCGTTGGTGCCTACAAATGTTACAAGTGCCGCAAGCCATTCACTGTGAAGGTCGGCACCATCTTCGAGGCCAGCAACGTTTCAATGTGTCTGTGGATGCAAGCCATTTACCTGATGTGCGCCAGCAAAAAAGGCATTAGCAGCGATCAATTGCACCGCACCCTTGGCGTAACACTCAAAACCGCATGGTTTATGTCTCACCGCATCCGTGAAGCAATGCGCTCCGATGGTGGCCCGATGTTCGGCTCTGGCGGTGGTGTGGTAGTAGTTGACGAAACTTTCATCGGTCAAAAGCACAAAAAGAAAGAGCGTACACGCGGTTACGCTCATAAGAATGCCATGCTGTCTCTGGTAGACCGCACCACAGGCCAGTCTAAGCCTTTCGTGGTCAAGGATGTGACTAAGGCAACGCTGATCCCGATCCTGCAAACCAATATTGCTAAAGAAGCCAAGGTCTACACTGATGAGGCCAAGAAATACTGAACCGGCCCTTGTTTGCCGGAGGCTCCAACTCGTGAGTAGGATGGAGCATCATGAACAAGACAACAAACAAGTATACGCCAGAAGTCCGTGAACGTGCGGTACGGATGGTTTTAAATGGCGAAGGACAGCATGAGAGCCGTTGGGCTGCGATTGTGTCAATTTCTTCGAAGATCGGCTGTGCGCCGCAAACACTGAACGAATGGGTCAAGAAGGTTGAGATTGATACTGGCCAGCGTGGCGGCATCACAACCGAGATGGCCGGGAAGATGAAGGCCCTTGAACGCGAGAACCGCGAGCTGAAACAAGCCAGTGAGATCCTTCGCAAGGCCTCCGCGTATTTTGCCCCCCGCTCTCATCGCCGCAAGCGGCGACTGCCGCGCAGTGGGACGGAGCTCGACCGCCCGTTCAAGAAATGATCCGCTTCATAGAAGATCACCGCGATGATCATGGGGTCGAGCCGATTTGCAGGGTTCTGCCGATTGCCCCAGCGACGTTTTATGACAACCTCGCCAAGCAGGTTGATGCTTCGCGGCTTTCGGATCGTGCCAAGCGTGATGAGCAACTCAAGCCCGAGATCGAACGGGTCTCTGAGCAAAATCTCAAAGTCTACGGCGTGCGGAAGATCTGGCATCAGATGCGCAGAGAAGGCTTTGAGATTGCACGTTGCACAGTCGCCCGCCTGATGAAGGACATCGGTATCGAAGGCGTCGTTCGTGGCAAGAAGCCCAAAACGACTTTGCAGGATAAGGCGTTACCTTGTCCGTTGGACCGGGTGAACCGCCAATTCCACGCACCTGCACCCAACGTACTGTGGGTCAGCGACTTTACGTATGTCGCGACATGGCAAGGGTTCGTCTATGTGGCATTCGTCATTGATGTTTTTCCGCGGCGCATCGTTGGCTGGCGCGCAAGCCGCACAGCCAATGCAGGCTTCGTTCTCCCCTCTCGGGATATTGCTGCGCAATACCCTGCCGGGCAATGGATTCTTTGGAACAGGCCATTCATCAACGCAGGCCAGCGCAGGATCAAGTGGTGCATCACTCGGACCGTGGGTCGCATACCCATCAATCAAGTACACCGAACGACTGGCAAAGGCGAAGGTCGCCCCGTCTGTCGGCAGTGTTGGGGATTCCTATGATAATGCTTTGGCCGAAACGATCAACGGTTTGTTCAAAACTGAAGTCATCCACAGGCGTGGCCCATGGCGCAGCTCTGAGGCCGTTGAGTACGCCACCCTGGAATGGGTCGATTGGTTCAACAATCGCCGCCTGCTGGAGCCTATCGGGAATATCCCACCAGCTGAAGCAGAGGCAAACTTCTATGCCGCTATGGAAAGATCAGACATGGCAGCGTAACTAAGATAAATCAGCCTCCGGTAAACAGGGGGCGGTTCACAATTACTGGCATCGCAAAGCACGACTTCACCGCCCACAGCAAGGGCGAGTATGGCCGTGGCGTCGTCCATACCAACACGATTGAGGGTTATTTCAGTATCTTCAAGCGCGGTATGAAGGGCGTCTATCAGCACTGCGATAAGAAACATCTGCACCGCTATGCGGCAGAGTTTGAGTTCCGTTACAATATCTTAAAAGTCCTGCGCCGCAACTGCCGGTGCATTCCACCCCAATGCGCTGCAGGTTCCCGAATGACCGCATCCACGCCAGCATCAACTTGTAACCCTGCCGCGTCGTCGCAAAGTTCTGCGTGCCCAGCACTTGATCATTATCATCGACAACTGCCGCAACATGAAGATCTTTATGCGTATCAACCCCGCCAACGACTGGGATGGTTTGCTTAGTTTTGCCCATGGGATCATCCTTTGCGGCGGCTTTCGACATACTTCACCAGAAAGAATGCACGGACAGGACAGTCATGAGACCAAGTGGTCAGGCCCTTCTTTGGTCACGCGATATCTTCGAGACGAAGCCTCACCGCAAAGCGTTCCCGGATGATCGACAGGTCCAGGGAAAGACACAAGTCAGGTCGATCGGAGTGAGGGTCAGATCACACCAAGAGGCCAAGCGGTACCAACCCAACGAATGGTCGATCGGTGTTAGAGTCAAACCACCCGAGAACTGGTGTCCATTCTATGACTGTCGGAATGGATCATGACCTTTTGCTTTGGCTTGCGTCGCCAAACCGCGGCCAAGAGCGCTTGTAGGGCGAGATCGGTTGTCATACGCGATTGCATCCATTGCCCGGCAGGCGATTGCAAAGCAATCTGCCGAGAGGGGACCATCCGACTACACGTCGTGAGAACAAGTCAATGACAACGCACAGGTACGACCAACCCTCATGTGTTCTGATATCGGTGATATCGGTGACCCAAACTCGGTTGGGTGCATCGACTTCAAATTGCCGATCCAACGTGTTGTCAGCAACGACCGCAGGTTTGCCGCCATAACGACCAGGTCACCGTTTGTAGCCGATTTGCGCCGTGATGCCCGCGAGACTGGCCAACCGCGCAACATGGTTCTCAGAACAGATCTCACCTTGATCAAGTAGATCATCCTGCAGCTTGCGGTATCCATATACTTTGCCGCTATCCGTCCATGCTTGTTGGATCAGATCGGTTTGCCGTGCATCTTCAAGCGCACGTTGGCTTAACGGTTCCTTAAGCCATGCATAGAACCCACTGAAATGCACAGCCAGCACGCGACACATCGACCGTACAGAAAACTCTGCACGATGGGCCTCCCCTCTCGGGATATTGCTGCACAATACCCTGCCGGGCAGTGAATAAACGCGTATTTCACTGAGACTCGCGCGCGAAGTACGCGGTCGCCTTTTTTAAGATTGTCCGCTCCTCGGTCACCCGGGCCAGCTCGCGCTTTAGACCCTCTCGCGACATTGCCGCGCAACCTCCGATCTGACACGTGGCCACTTCGCAAACTGCGCCTTCCAGGTTTAGCAGGACCAGCTTGCCTTCCCGCGCCATGCGACGCCATTCGGATACATGATTGGGCCCCCCTATCTACGCGCAACCCCGTTCATAGTCGTACCATCAACCAATGTCTCAGCCATTATCCGCACCCTCACCTCATCCGGCCAATGTCTCTGGCCCTCAGGTCTGCGCCGCGCCTCAACGAGAAATTCCTTCATAGCCTCCATGGACAACGGACTCGCAGAATAAACGCCGCATCGGAAGATGGAGTCTAAACAGCGGTTACCACCCTACGCGCATCTCGACGGACCTGTGGCATGCCGTAAGGTGGGCTTTAGGCCACCTTTGCACCGCTTGCATCTTCAGAGGATTTTGCCGGGGTTCATGATGTTTTTCGGGTCAAGCGCGGATTTAATCGCCGACATCACACCAGTCGCGCCACCCAACTCTTCTTGCAAGTACTTGCGCTTGCCCTGACCGATGCCATGTTCGCCCGTGCAGGTGCCATCCATGGCAATGGCAACGCTGTTCAGCCAGCTCACGAAACCAGATGCCTTGTCCAGCTCGTCACCATCTTCCATATCAACCAGCAGTGAGACATGGAAATTGCCGTCTCCTGCGTGCCCAACGATAGGCGCGACCAAGCCCAAGGCATGCGCCTTTTCCTGAGAGGCCACCACACATTCCGCCAGCCGCGAAATTGGCACACACACATCCGTGGCAATTGCCTTCGCACCCGGGCGATAGTGCAGCATCGCCCAATAGGCGTCATGGCGCGCCTGCCAGAGCCTGTTACGTTCTTCGGTCGTTGTCGTGACGACGTAGCCTTGTCCGCCGTGATCTTCGGCCAATGCACCAAAAATCTCTGCCTGCTCCACAACCCCTGCTTCTGTCCCGTGAAATTCCAATAACAACAGCGGCGTTTCGGGTAAATCCAGCTTGGAATAGGCATTGACCGCCGAAACCGTCGTGGCGTCCAGCAACTCGATCCGCGCGACCGGCAGCCCGTATTGGATCACTGCCATCACCGTCTGGCAGGCCGCGTCTACCGTGGGAAAGGAACAGCTTGCCGAACTGATCGCCTCTGGAATGCCTTGCAGCTTCAGCGTGATCTCGGTGATGATCCCGAGTGTCCCCTCCGAGCCCACAAGCAACCGCGTCAAATCATACCCCGCCGAAGACTTGCGCGCGCGCGTTCCGGTGCGGATGATGCGACCGTCCGCCATGACCACCTCAACCGCCAGCACGTTGTCTTTCATCGTGCCATAACGCACCGCATTGGTCCCGGAAGCCCGCGTCGCCGCCATCCCGCCCAATGATGCATCCGCCCCCGGATCAATCGGGAAAAACAGCCCCTGATCGCGCAGATGCGTATTCAGCGCCTTGCGCGTGACACCCGGCTGCACCCGGCAATCCAGATCGCCCGCATTGACCTCGACGACCCTATCCATCTGGCTGAGGTCAACGCAAATCCCACCCGCAGGCGCGTTGACATGGCCCTCCAGCGAGGTTCCCGTGCCATAGGCAATCACCGGCACCTCATGTGCAGCGCAGACCTGAACCACATCGGAAACCTCCTGCGCGCTGGCCACAAAAACCACGCCGTCAGGGGGTTGGTTTTCGATCCAGGTGGTGGTGTGGCCGTGCTGCTCGCGGATCGATTGACCAGTCTGGAACCGTTCCCCGAACTGCTGTTTCAGCACCCCAAGCGCGGTCTCAATACCCGTTTCGTTACGCGGCAAACTCGCGTGTTGCACCATCTGCTCTCTCCCCTGACGCGGTCCCGGCCTATTGGCCAAGCGCGATGCCTTCGCGGCGCGGATCAGCCCCGCCCTTGAGCGTTTCGCCGATGGATATCGCATGCAATCCGGAGGTCAAGGCGCGGCTTTCCACCTCAAAACCCAGACCCGTCAAAGCCTCGGTAAGGCCTTCGGAGGAGGTCCCTTCTTCCACGTCATATTTGCCAAATCGGTTGACCGCATGCGGCACAGCAACGGCCTGCTGCACGTCCATGCCCCAATCCAGATGCGCGATAATGCCTTGGGCGACATAGCCAATGATGCGGCTGCCACCCGGGCTGCCGATAGCCAAAACGGGGGCACCGTCCTTCATCACGATCGTGGGTGCCATAGAGGAACGTGGACGCTTGCCCGGTTCCACCCGATTGGCGATGGGGACCCCGTCCACATGGCTGCGGAAGGAGAAATCGGTAAGCTCATTGTTGAGCAAAAAGCCCCGCACCATCAGGCGACTGCCGAAGCCATTTTCGATGGTTGTGGTCATGGAGGCCACGTTGCCCTGCTCGTCCACGATCACGAAATGCGAGGTGGAGGGCAGTTCAATGGATTGATCATCCGCCCAGTTCAGCGCATGATCGAAAGCCGGTGTGCCAGGGGCCACCTCTGGCAATGCGCCCTCCCCGGCCAAAAGGGCCGCACGCTCGGCCAGATAGGCGGGGTCCAGCAAGCCTTGGGTTGGGACCGGCACGAAATCGCTGTCCGCCATGTAGCGTCCGCGATCCGCGAAGGCCAAACGTGAGGCATCCCCGATCAACCGGCGCACCTCGACATCCATCGGACCCGCGCTGAGGTCATACCCCTCCAGCATGCCGAGGATTTGCCCCACCGTCAGCGCGCCCGAAGAGGGCGGCCCCATCCCGCAGACATCATGCGCGCGGTAACTCACACAGACCGGCGCGCGTTCCTTCACCGCATAAATGCTCAGATCGAGCGGAGACAGCACACCGGGATTGCCCTCCACACCCTGCACGGTTGTCACAATATCAGCGGCAATCTCTCCGGTGTAAAAGGCCCGCGATCCGCCCTCTGCCATGGCGCGCAGCGTCTCACCATAAGCGGTGTTGACCAGCAAATCCCCAGCGACCAGAGGTGTACCGCCAGGAATGAAGTAATCCGCTGTGCTGGCAAAGCGCCCCAGCCGTTCTGCGTCCCCTTCGATCAGGCCCGCAAGGCGCGGGGACACCTCAAAACCTGCCTCGGCAAGCTCGATTGCGGGGGCCAGCAGTTCCCACCACTCCAATTTACCCCACCGCTCATGCGCATCCTCCATCAACGCAGGCGTGCCGGGTGTGCCAACGGATAGCCCACCAACAACGGCATCAAAAAACCCCAAGGGTTCACCGTCTGCGTCCTGAAACAGGCGCGGTGTTGCGGCCAATGGCGCGGTTTCGCGCCCATCCAGCGTGGTCAACGCACCGCTTGCCGCATCATAATAGACCAGAAACGCACCCCCCCCGAGCCCGGAGGATTGCGGCTCCACCAGCCCCAGCATGGCCTGCACCGCCACCAGCGCATCCGCGGCCGATCCGCCTTTGGCCAATACATCCGCTCCGGCCTTCACCGCCCAGGGATTAGCCGCTGCCACCATCCAGTTTCGCGCCTCAACCGGGGTGCCTGCGAATTTCGCCTCCAGTGCTGTGGCCACCTGAGGCGAGATCGCCTGAAACGCGCCCTGCGTGGCCGCTTCGGGCTGCACCGCATCTGCGGCCTGTTGGGCGGTGGCCGTCGTTGCCGCCAAAAGGGCCAGTCCTGTCAAGAAAAGTCGCATGATCTCTCCAATCTGAAAGGGGGGGGGGTTAAAGCATGGATGGGACAACCTGATCGGGCGGGCGATGCCCGTCATCGAAGGTTTTGATATTAATGATGACTTTCTCGCCCATCTCGATCCGACCTTCGCGCGTGGCCGAACCCATATGCGGCAGCAGCACAACGTTTTCCAACTCGCGCAGGCGCGGGTTCACGCGGGTGCCACGCTCATAGACGTCCAGACCCGCACCGGCGATTTCGCCAGAGCGCAACATCCGCGTGAGCGCGTTTTCGTCGATCACCTCACCGCGCGACGTGTTCACGACCACCGCCTCGGGCTTCATCAGTTTCAGACGGCGCGCGTTCATCAGATGGAAGGTCGAGGGCGTTGCCGGGCAATTGATCGATACCACATCCATCCGTGCCACCATCTGGTCCAGGCTCTCCCAATAGGTCGCTTCAAGCTGTTCTTCGACTTCCGGGCGCAACCGGCGCCGATTGTGATAATGCACCTGCATGCCAAAGGCCGACGCGCGACGTGCCACCGCCTGGCCGATGCGCCCCATGCCGAGAATCCCGAGCCGCCGCCCGCCGATGCGCCCGCCCAGAAATGCCGTGGGTGCCCAACCTTCCCATGCACCCGACTGCATCGCGCTCAAACCCTCCGGAATGCGCCGCAGCACCGCCAGCAAAAGCGCCAGCGTCATATCGGCGGTATCATCGGTCAGAACACCGGGCGTGTTGGAGACCAGAATACCGCGCTGGCGGGCGGTGGCGATATCGATGTGATCCACACCCGCGCCGTAATTTGCGATCAGTTTCAAACGATCCCCCGCCTGAGCGATCAGGGTGGAATCAATTTCATCCGTCACCGTGGGCACCAGAACATCCGCCGATTTCATCGCAGTGACCAGATGCGCCCGGCTCATCGGCGTGTCATCATCGCGCAGTTTTACATCGAACAGTTCAGACAGCCGTGTCTCGACGGCTTCGGGTAACCGTCGCGTTACGACAACACTGAGCTTTGGCTTTGGCATTTTCCGTCTCCCCGGACTTGGCGCGCGTATTGGTTTCATGACATGGTGACCCACAAGGCGACGCGGCACAAGAACCTCGCGCCCTCAATTGAGCAAAACACGCATAGCAGGCAGTGACATGATCAGAAGATTCCTTGCGGCGCTGACCGTGGCCCTCGTGATCACCGGGGTCGCCTCCACGGCTGTTGCGCGCGATAACGGGCCTGTCACGAACCTGCCGCTGCCGCGCTATGTCTCGATGAAGGCCTCTGAGGGCAACGTGCGGCGCGGTCCTTCGCTGACGCATCGCATCGATTGGGTGTTCAAACACCGCGACATGCCGTTGCAGATCACCGCCGAACACGGTCACTGGCGGCGTGTTGAGGACCGCGAGGGCCAAGGGGGCTGGATCCATTACTCCCTGCTTTCGGGCGTGCGCACGGTCATTGTGGAACAGGATATGTTGCAGATCCGCACCCGTCCCGAGCCAGAGGCCCCGGTCGCCGCCGCCCTTGAACAGGGCGTGATTGCCCGTCTTGGCACCTGCGGCCCGGAATGGTGCCAGCTCAGATCCGGTGGCTATCGCGGCTGGGCTCCGAAGTCGCGCCTGTGGGGCGTGGCACCGGATGAAATCCGCGACTAGGACGGGTGTCTGTGCAGCCCGTCATCGCGCGGTATCGCGCATAAAAGCATTGATCCGAAGGGCCAAATCCAGCCCGACATCTTCTTGCAGAAAATGCCCCGCCTCTGGCAGTATCTGGTGGGATTGGCCCATGGCACCGGGCATTTGGGACTGAAAGACCTGGTCGATGCCTGCCATGATCTTATCCTCAGCCCCAAAGAGGGTCAGCACCGGTACCTCAAGCCCACGCAAAACCTCCCACGCCTCGGCGTTGGCTTGCGTCTCCACGTCCTCAGCGGTGCACGGCACCAACATCGGAAATTGGCGCGCCCCGGCCTTATAGCTCTCATCCGGAAAGGGTGCGTCATAGGCCTGCATTTCCGGCACGCTCAATTCCCTCACGCTACCGCCCTGCACGATCCGCCCGGCCCGAAATTCCGCGACGCCCTGAGAGTAGGCACGCCAGCTTTCGAATGCCGCCCCCAGCGGCTGATCGCCCGTTGGTAGCGCCGTATTCGCAACCACCACCCGGATAAATCGCTGCGGCATACGCGCCAGCAGCCGCAATCCAATGAGCCCGCCCCAGTCCTGGCAGACCAGCGTGATACTATGCAAATCCAGCTGATCAAGCACATCAGACATCCAATCCACGTGACGCTGATAGGTATAATCCTGCCGCTCAGCAGGTTTATCGGATCGACCGAAACCAACCAGATCCGGCGCGACGACACGGTGTCCGGCTTGCGTCAGGATCGGGATCATATGACGATAAAGATACGACCATGTGGGCTCTCCGTGCATCAAGAGAACCGGCGCAACCGCAGCCGGACCCTCATCCAGGTAATGCACCCGAAGTGCGCCACCTTCCGTATCGTCAATACTCAGATAATGCGGTTCAAAGGGGAAATCGATCAAGCCATCGAAACGCGCATCCGGGGTTCGCAGTACTTTCATAAGTCCTCGCACCCGATCCTCAAATACCTTGTGGTATTCAAATGGAATACCCCTAGGCTAGACATGATCGGAACAAAACACAAAGAGAGATCAAAAATGCGCGCAATAAGTTATACCCGCTTTGGCAAAGCGCGTGATGTTTTGGCGATGACCCAATGCGCATCACCTGATCCCGGCGCGGGGGAGGTTTGTGTCGCACTCGCCTTCTCCGGTGTGAACCCCTCAGATGTAAAGGCGCGCGCGGGCGCACGTCCGGGCGTCACCAAGCCCCCTTTCGAGCAGATCATACCACATAGCGACGGGTCTGGCACGATCCTATCCGTGGGTGCCGGCGTTGATCCCGCCCGTATCGGCCAGCGTGTATGGATCTGGAACGGTCAATGGCAACGCGCGTTTGGGACGGCGGCGACGCATATCACCCTGCCCTCGGCCCAGGCCGTGGAGTTGCCGGATCACGTCAGTTTTGAAACCGGCGCGGTATTAGGGATACCCGGCCTGACCGCCGCGCATACTGTTTTTGGCAACGGCAATGTGACGGGGCAAACCGTTCTGATCCAGGGCGGCGCGGGCACGGTTGGATTTCTTGCCGTGCAGCTGGCCAAATGGGGGGGTGCGCGGGTGATCGCGACCGCGCGCGGTGCCGGTATACAAAGATGCAAGGACGCTGGGGCGGACGTGGTGCTCGATTACACCGCGCCCGATCTGGCGGAGCAGATTCTGGCGGCCAATGCCGGTCAGCCGCTCCAACGCATCGTTGAGGTGGAATTCGGGCGCAACATTGACACCGATACGGCCATTATCGCGCCAAATGGCGTTATTGCAGCCTATGGATCAGCGGCTGAAATGACTCCACGCCTCGCCTTTGGTCCGCTGCTTTTCAAAGCGGTCACGATCGACATCGTCTTGATTTACCTTTTGGCTGATACGGCGCGCGCAGCTGCAATCGCGCGTTTGCATGGCGCTCTGCGCGATGGTGCATTGGAATGCCCTGTTCAATCGATTCACGCCTTGTCGCAAACGGCACAGGCACATGAGAGCGTTGAAAATGGCGGACGCGACGGGGCCGTTCTAATCGATGTGACAAAATGATTGGTAACACTGCGGATATTGGGTGGGACACTTGCAAGGTGATCAAATCGAGCGCTCAGCCATGATTGTTTTGACGTGGACAAGGCCAGGCTGCAGGGGGCAATGGACGTACTGTGCGAAATACATCTGACGATGTTAACGGAAAATGCACATTTTTTATCAAAAACGGGTCTTGCACGTCAGCGCAGAGCCGCTTAATTACCAGTGCAGTGTTGGGATGTGGCCTAGCGGTAGGGCAACTGTTTTTGGTACAGTAGATCGTAGGTTCGAATCCTACCATCCCAGCCAAACACTCCATGGAATGCAGACGATACGACTGTCGCTCGAGGTAGTGGCGTCATTTGCGTGGGTTACGGGTATGCCCACTCAACGCAGACCGTACATACCCGTCAAACAAGCCCCAATATGCCTCAAAGTCTGGGGGCGGGCTTTGTGCGATACGAGTGTCCGGTGGGAGACGATCAGAGAGTCGCGATTAACGCGCGCTGATCCTGCCAGTTGGTTGGCAATTTATGACGCACGCACCAGTCGGACGTCAGGCCCAGGGCCTGTTTGCCATCAAGGACATCGCGGATGATGTCCGGGGCGAGGAACGCCAGATCGATCAGCTGGTAAATCCTGCCGTTTGTCGTGCCTTCGGCTTTCGCAATCTCAGACAGCGTTCTGCCTGCTTTGATCTGTTCGAACCAGAGATGCGCTTTAGCGATGTTCTGAATCAGGGTTTCATCGGCGCCGGCGGAAGCATCACAAAGGACCAGCTTTGTCTCAACGCCGCGCTTCCTCAGCAGGAATGGCGTCGTGATGATCTGTAGCTCCTCGTTGATCTCATCAACACCCGCTTTGATCATTGCAGCAAGCTGAACGGCATCAATCGCGACGGTCAGCTCACCCGGGCTCAGATCGATCCGTGCGATGAGATTGAGCAGGTCCGCGATGTCGTTGTCGGCACACAGCTTTTGCAGGATGCTATGATGAGTCTTTATGTCTTCTGCGGAGCGGTTCGGAACCAGCCTGCCAATGAAGGTCATATCGCTCAGCCGTTGGCGTATCAGATCGGTAACTTTGATCTCCAGTTCCCCGGCGGGCAGTCGCCATCCATCACCTCCAGTCTCACCACTGTTCTTAATCAGGCGGTGGGAGACATAGTACCGAAGCCGAACCCCTGCCCTGGTCCTGCTGTGGGATGGGGTCAGCCGATCACCCGTCTCATCAAAGAGCTTGCCGCAAAGCAGGGATTGCTGCTTCGCCGTCCTGCGCGCCCTGCCTTTTGCCGCACCGCCTTGCAGAAGCTGCTGGATCCGATCCCAACGGTCCGGTTCAATGATCGCATCATGCTGCCCGTCAAAGACCTTTTCCTTGTGACGGATGCGACCCGCGTATACCGGGTTGGTCAGGATATGGTAAATGTGGCCGCGATCAAACGCCCCGCCGCCTTTTTGTGCTCCATCAGCTGTCGATCTAACTCTGCTGCGTAAGCCCCGCTGATCTGCAGCGGCCTTTACTTCCCGGACGGTGCCATGCTGTTCGTAGAGATCGTAGAGCGCCTTGACTGTCTTCGCTTCACTGTCATTGATCTTCAGCGTCCTGCCATCCGCATCGTATCCCAGCGGCACCTGCCCACCCATCCAGAGCCCTCTGCGTTTGGAGGCTGCGATCTTGTCGCGGATCCGCTCCGCCGTCACTTCCCTCTCAAACTGCGCAAACGACAGCAGCATGTTCAGTGTCAGTCGCCCCATGCTGGTCGCTGTGTTGAACGACTGCGTGACCGAGACGAACGACGCCTCTGCTGCATCCAGCGTATCGACGATCTTCGAGAAGTCAGCGAGCGAGCGTGTCAGGCGGTCGATCTTGTAGACGATGATCTGGTCCACCAACCCGTCAGCGATATCCTGCAGCAGCCTTTGCAGCGCAGGCCGGTCCAGCGAGCCTCCCGACAGGCCACCGTCATCATAGTGCTCGGGCAGCAGCACCCAGCCTTCGTGCTTCTGGCTGGTGATGTAGGCAGCACAGGCTTCGCGCTGCGCGTCGAGCGAGTTGAACTCCTGCTCTAGGCCGTCTTCCGACGACTTCCGCGTGTAGATAGCGCAGCGCAGTTTTTTCATGGCCGCGCTGCCCGACTGTTGAGCCCAAAAAAGCGCGGGCCTGACCATGTGGCCCCCGTGATGTGTTTGGCGATTGCGGACAATGATTTCCACGATTTGCCATCTAATTCAAAGCCACCTTCCACGACCTGAACCTGATAGGTTCTGCCATTCCATTCCCGAACAAGCTGCGCGCCAGGCCGAAGGCTGCTGCTGTTCGACGCGGCAACCGGTTCCCCTGTTGCAATGCGTTTCAGCGCGCGTTTGGTTCCCGCAGGCACGCCGCCCGACGCTTTACACTGTGCTTCATAGCGCAAGGCTTTCTGCATGAACGGCACAGACAGATACGGCGGCGGAGACGATCCGAAGACCGCCTCCCATTGCACGAGTGTCGCCGGACGCTCAGGGTCGGGTTTACGCCCCACGAGCCGATACCGTGGCTGTTTTGCCCTGCTGCGATGCTGGCGCGGACAGGATACGATACTTTGCAAGCCCGCCCGTCGCTGGCTTCTCGCAGGCAACCTCATACCCCGCTTTCCGCAGATCGCTCAGCGCCGCCCGGGTCGTATGCGGCTGCCAGCCGAGCTTTATGCTCATCGACTTGATATCGCTTCCCAACTTCGTGCCGAGCAGCCTGATCAGCTGGTCTTTCTTGGTGACGCGTTTCTTAGGTGAATGAGTCATGGCTGTCTCCTCAGATGATCAGCGGAAACATCCCGCTGCTACTGAATAGAGCCCGGTGGTTCCGGGCGAGCCATGCGAATACTTATCGCGCGCACTGACACTACCGCTCTGCCCGCCGCTGAAGTCCAGTCGGTTTATAAGAAAATCCTGCACGAGGGGCGAATTCTGTTGAAAAACTCTTCCTTGATCGAGGCCCCATTCGCTGATTCAATTGCTATATTGATTGGAGGGTTTGGCGATGATGGGACCAAGGCAGGAGGCACAGGCAGCGCTGTTTTACGAGTTCTCGCTTGATGATCATGTCCCACAAGATCACCTGTTGCGGTCGATTGATCGGTTCGTCGACCTTGATGGCATCCGCCAGTATCTGTCCGAGTTTTATAGCCACACAGGCCGCCCAGCGATTGATCCCGAACTGCTGATCCGCATGCTGCTTGTGGGCTATTGTTCTGGCATCCGCTCGGAGCGCCGTCTTTGTGAAGAGGTGCATTTGAATCTGGCGTATCGTTGGTTTTGCCGCCTCGATCTATCTGATCCAGTACCGAACCACTCGACGTTCTCCAAGAACCGGCATGGGCGTTTCCGGGAGAGTGCATTGTTGCGACACCTGTTTGAGAAGACCGTTGCACGGTGCATCGCGGATGGTTTGGTGAGCGGGCTGGTCTTGTCGCGGTTGCGTTCCGGTCTCTCAACTCATTTAGGCAGCCTTTCGTTCGAAGGCCAAGGGGCTTTTGCCACCTAATGACGAGTGCCGCCGTCGTGGATTGTAGAACCCATTGATATACTGGAAAATCGCCCCTTCGGCTTTACGCCTGGTTTCCCAGCGGTTGCGCCAAATCAGCTCTGCCTTGAGTGATTTGAAGAACGTTTCAACCATGGAATTGTCGTAGCAGTTTCCCTTACCGCTCATCGAAACTTGGAAGCCGTGTTTAGACAGCCGTTTCTGATAGTCGCCTGAACAATATTGCGACCCGCGATCCGTATGATGCATGCAGCCCTTCGGCGGTTGCCGCAGTGCCACAGCCATATCCAATGCTCGGATCGCCAGATCCCGCTTCATACGATTGCTAACCGCCCAACCGATGACACGACGGGAATACAAATCAAGGATCACTGCCAGATACAACCAGCCCTCACTGGTCCAGATGTAGGAAATGTCATCGGCCCACTTTTGGTTTGGACCATCTGCAAAGAAGTCCTGGCCCAGCAAGTTAGGGGCGATGTTAAACGCATGATTGCTGTCGGTCGTAACCTTGTATTTCTGGGTCCTGATGATTTTGATGCTATTCTCCCGCATTAAGCGGCCCACGCGCCGGTGCCCAACTTGCAGACCCAGTTCTTGCAGTTCTTCGGTCATGCGAGGCCCGCCATAGCTTTGCAGGCTTAAGCGGTGCTGTTCGCGGATATGCGCCAGGATCACCATATCGTCGCGCTGTCGCTGGCTCATCGGGCGGCTTCGCCACGCGCGAAATCCTCGCGACGTAACCTGCATGACGCGGCAAAGAAATTCGACAGGCCATTCTTCTTTCCAGGCGTCGATAAAGGCGAACCTCACCGACTTTGGCCTGCAAAAAAGATTGCCGCTTTTTTTAACACTTCCCTCTCCTCGCGAAGCAACCGAACTTCCTTGCGAAGGCGTTCGTTCTCTTTCTCGACATCCTCGTGAGGACCCGACATCAGGTTGTCATGCTGATGCTTTTGAACCCACTTGTTCAACGTCGAAAGCCCAACTCCTAAATCCGCTGCCGCTTGCGGTCGTGTCAGCCCACTGGTCGTTGCGATGCGTACTGCATCAAGACGAAACTCGTCTGTGTATCTCGGTGCCATTCTCTATCTCCTTCATAGCAAACATTGCTCGAAAGAGACCGGAACTAAAACGTGGCAAGACCAAAAGGCGTCAGGTAGCTGGATTGATCCGCTTCGTGATCTCCGACAGGCGCGACCACCCTTGTAGGGAGACCGGAAGTGCTATCGCAGAGTCAACGAACTCCCATGAGTAAGTGACGACGGAAAAAATCGCGCCAATCGTGATGTGCAGTGTTGTAGTCGCATACCAAAGATTGAAAACCACAACGCCCAAAAGAACTATGAAGATTGCCCCGTAAAGGCCAGATTCAGTATCGGAAAGGCGGACTTCGATCCTACGCAGATGTGACAGGTGCGATAGCAAGCGACGCGGTTTGCGGGCTTCAAGAATGCTGATTTGGCGTTCGTTCTGTTGGTTCAGATGCCCGTTCAGCCTGTAGAACCGGCGATGAAACAGGGCATAAATCAATAACATTGCCACTACAGCTACCGCTCCGGCGAACGCCAGCATCGTATCGAATGCGAGCAACACGATAATCGAGACAACAAGCTGGACCAGTGCTGCCATCACCATCGGCAGATCGTTTTCGAGAAAGTCGACCAGCTCGCGCCCCATGCCAAGGCGCGCGTTCAGCATCGAGATTGGTTGTTCTCGCCCGCGTGCCGCCTGCGCCTTTCCCACCTCCACCCGCACAGTGCCGAACACGCGGGTGTCATAGGCGCGGCGCGCGACGCTGACTACAATCAAAGCCGCCATAACGATGACCAGTTGAAACAACGCGTGCGTATCTTGCGCCAGCAACCCGTCAATTGCGAACCCGATGAAAAGGGGGATCAAAGCGGTAAGGGCAGTCTCGAACAGCGTTAGCAACCACGTTAGCCCGATACGACGCCAGAACCGTCGCAGCAGGGCCGGAATTGTGATCGGACCATCCTTCAGCATCGGTCAGACCTGGCCGCCGCTCTGAGTATCACGAAGACGACAAAGGAGACAGGCAGGACGCGCAGCATCAGGATGCGCCCTTGGAGACATTGGCGATCCAGTCTGTGAGGGTTTCGAGAACGTCACCCTCAAAGGCATTGCGGCCTGACAGAACAAACCTTGCCTGCGTAGCTAAGGGCCATTGATCGGGAAGTTGGTAGTTGTAGCGATTTGCCGACAGCAACGCATGTGTGGCGACGGGAACGATGTGAAACTGACTAAGCGGATGCACCCCGTCCAGCAGCGACCTGTAAACGGAAACCGTTTCCTGCGGGTCTGTGTTCAAGTCTTCGGCTCCCGACAAAACCAGCACCGGCAGGGTCAGTCCAGCAATGTTGCGGCGGGCATCTTCACGAAAGTTCAGTCGGGCAAAGTGAAACCTGTCTTCGGATAGGATCCGATCCTCGGACTGACCAATGGCGCGTTCCGCCCCAATGTATTCCTCGTACGTTGTATCGCCCCCGAACCAGACACGGTGCGCCGCCGCTTGCCGCGTCAGCTCCACCACAATTTCAGTAGGTGTCTTACCTTCCTGCTCCAACCGGATGGCCGCGTAGTAGCGACCTTGGGCCTGCCAGTTGATCGCACCGCCCATGATCACCAGAAATGAGACATCATCTGTTTGTGCAGACGCACGCGGCAAAACCCAGCCCGCTTGTGAAAATCCAACCAAGCCAATGCGCCTTTGTTCGAACCCCGACACTTGCCGAAGAGCCGCAACAGCGGCGAGTGTTTCATCCGCGCGATCCTGCATGGATTGGTGCAGCCAGTTTCCAGTGGACGCGCCCACACCCGGCTTGTCCCAGCTGAACACCGAGATCCCTGCGTCGAGCAGTGTGTTGACGAGCGGCAGATAGCCACTATCGGACCAACGGTCTTGGGCCCCGTCGCCATGGACAAGAAGCACGACAGGACCATCGGTGGACGCCATGATCAACGTTCCTTCCAGCTCGTTGCCGCCTTGGGAAAATGACACGGTCTTCTGATCGTTCTGCGGAAGTTCAAAGTCCGTGATGTTTGAAAACTTGAGGATAAGCCCGACAATCAGCACGAGCTGGACGACAAGACCCGTGACAGTGAGAAACGTGCGACGCATATCAGTCTCCTTGGGGTGTCAAAGCAGAGCGCACAAATGAAATCAGAGCCTCAGTTTCGCGCTTTTTCGGCTTTTTCCCCGTTAGCCCGACACGCAGTGCAAAGCCTTCGATGGTATCGAGAACTAGACCGGCACTTTCGTTTGCTTGGGTTTTTTCCTGTCCACAATCCGCAATTGCCTTCGCCAATGTGTCCACCAGCATTGCCCGATTACCGCTGAACAGGCCTTCGATCGCGGGGTTGCGCAGGGCTTCCGACGTGATCTCGACCGTCAGGACCGCCGATACGGGGTCAGCGCAGTAGGCAAAGTAACTTTTGACGAAGACATCGACCGCTTGTCGCGCATCGCTACAAGTCGCAACCTGCGCCACAACCTCGGCAAGCCCCGCCGTTTCAATTTGCGCGATCTCCGCGATTAAGTCGTCTCGTCCGGGAAAGTGGTTGTAAAGGTTTCCAACACTTACCCCGGCCTGCGATGCGATGTCGCGCATTCCCGTCCGGGCAATGCCTTGTTCGACGAAACAGGTGATTGCCGTCTCGACCAAAAGCGTGCGGCGGGCGCGTGTCGTCTCTTCACGATTGGTCCGTTCCGGTTTGGTATTTTCCATGTTGACCCTTTTTGTGTGTCTGCGCAGTATTATTCAGTGAACAATCGTTCATCGAATCAATAGCAGAGAGATACGGAGATGAAAATGCAGAATCACTGGTATTCTGACCTTTTGTGCGTTTCGCGTTCAGGTCAGGGGCTTCGTCATGACAGTTGAAACGCTCACTGACCTCTTTGAGACATCATTTCTACTGATCATCGTGGGTACGATCTTCCTGATCAATCTTGCCCTGACCACCGGCGAAGTGATCCTTGATCTTGCCACAGAAAAAGAACGTCGCTGGAAGGACAGCGCCTCGAACTGTGTAATCTTCATTGTTGGTCAGGTCTTGGACGGTACGATCTTTGCCTCCATCGGCTTTATTGGCCTGCTACCGTTCTACTGGCTTGTGCCATGGGAAATTCCGATGCTGTGGTGGACCTGGATACTGGCGTTTTTAGCAGCTGACTTTACCTATTATTGGCTGCACCGGATCGAGCACGAACGCCGCATCCTGTGGGCCAGCCACTCTGTCCATCACTCGTCAGAGGATTATAACCTGACGGTCGGCTTCCGACTGAGCTGGGTCGAAGGCCTGTTTGAGTGGATATTTCTGATTCCGATGATTTTGCTGGGCTTCAACCCGTTTCAAGCGATCATCTGCCTCGTTTTCGTGGCCCAGTATCAACACTGGATTCATACTGAGCGGGTCCGCAAACTGGGTTGGCTCGACGAAGTGTTCAACACACCGTCCGTCCACCGTGTTCACCATGGATCAAACCACAAATACCTAGATAAGAATTTTGGCGGCGTTCTGATCATTTGGGACAAGCTATTTGGCACGTTCCAACGCGAAGACGGTGCGGTCACCTACGGCCTGACTGAAAACATCGAAACCAACAATCCGGTTACTATCAATTTCATCGAATACCGCAATATCCTGCGCGACATGCGCAGATGCCAGACGTGGCGTGACAAGCTATGGATCTGCTTCGGGCGGCTGTCATGGCGTCCAGAGTACTTTAGGTCTGACAAAGGTTGACGGCTGGGCTTTCCTTTGAACCTTTTAAACTCATTTGTGGAACGCCAAGTTGAAAGCAGTCATCGGCGTAGACGCTGCGAACTGGTACTTCTCTAATCGAGCGTTTGGGTCAAGTTTAAATCATCGTGTTATTTCCTCGGTTACGGGGATTGTTGTCACTCATCCGGGTCACGCTTCTCTTCGCAGTCATTATTGGTCCGGTTCGGTTGGACCGCTGCATGCATGTGTCGGATCGGTTATGGAGCACCCAGCTTAGTCTCGCGCTTCAAGTGGCGCAGCACCATTTTTCGGCGTCTTCCACAGACCTCGTCCGGTAGAGGGACGATCCCATCATTAATCGTTAGAGATTTTTGTCAGTTCATGTGGCGACCTCCAATGGTTTTTGATGGAATTCTGTATTGTCCGCCCACATACGATGCATGACGACGGCAAGTTTTCTAGCAACGGCGACAACAGCCCTGCGACGGCCTTTTCGCTTCATCAATCGCAGGCCCCAACTTTTGATCTCTGATCCGGCAATCGATCGCATCATCATGGCGTTGGCGGCGCTGTAGAGGGCAGATCGTACATCCGGATCACCGGCCTTTGAGATGCGCCCGGGATTGTCTTTCTCACCTGACTGATATCGTCGTGGTGTGAGACCAAAATGGGCGGCCACTGTTCTTGAGTTGGTGAAGCGGCTGGGATCGTCTACGGCAGCTTTGAATGTCAACGCTGCAATCGGTCCCACTCCAGGTATCGCCATAAACCGCATGCAGATCTCATCATTGCTGGCGATCCGCTTCACCCTGCGATCCAACTCACGATAAGCTTGGTAGAGCTGCACACGCGCATCCAATAATGGAAGCAATGCATAAGATAAGCCCTGATCAGCCTCTATAATCGGGCGCACGCGTTCATCAAATGAGCTCTGTTCTACGCGAGATGGCAGCCGAAGGCCGAAGATGCGGAACAAACCGCGTATCTCGTTAGCCAAGTCGATGCACTTTCTCTGAACAGCTTTGCGGCTACTCAAGAGTGCCCGAACCGCGTGCGCCTCGCGGCTTTTGATATGAACAGAATTGTACCATCCAGATCGTAATACCTGAGCAATCCCACGAGCGTCTGATTTGTCAGTTTTATTGCGCATTGCAGACAAGGCCGCATTGACTTGGCGCGCCTCCATGCAGACAACATCAAATCCCTCTGCCTGCAATCCAAAGAACAAGAATTGGCTCATCGCACCGGCTTCAAATCCAAGGCGTAATTTGGCAGTCTGGAAAGCCAGCAAGCAATCGGCGATATCCTCAATCTCACAAGGAACGGATCGTTCAAGAATTGCCTTACCATCGCTATCCACAACGCAAACGGCGACTGAACGCAGCGAAACATCTAATCCAACATAGTAATCCATCTCGTTCTCCTTAAATTGCAGAAATACACTGCAACTATATCAAGAACCTGACCCATCAGCTTGGTCAGCCCGATTACTCATGCTTTGTCCGCGTCTCGCTTGTTCATGCGCGATGCAGCGAATGTAGGCTCCTCCTTACACCGGCCACTCGTGACGAACGCGGCGAAAGCTTCAAAAGAGCCCAGAGTCACCGATGCTGTGCAAGGCGCAAATGACCGCTTAGCATCATGGCGGTGTCGAATAGAACGCTCCGAGTGTTGTCAAAATATTGGTTCTAAAGGTACTGCTCCGACAACCTTTCCAACACTTGCCAAAGAGCCTTTGACTTGACCTTGTCGCGGGCAACATCATCAGGCCGCAAATTGACTTTTCCAAATATGTTATGCAGATAATCCCCTCTTGCGATATCTTGTGTCGCAGCAATCAAGGCAGTTTGGGCACCTTGCTGTTCAGATATAAATAGCCGCCTCTTCAGGGTGCCAACAAATCCAGATTTAGCCCCCGCAAACCCACTGGCGACGACGCCGGGGTGAACCGTGAAAGCGTTCAATTGCGGAAAACGGTCATTGATTTCCCGCATTTGCCATATGTTTCCTAGTTTGCTTCGCGCGTATGCTTGTGGCCCCATCTTAAATTGAAAATCGGGGGTGCTATCGTTGGCTATTGCGTAGATGTCGCCCGTTGTCATGATCACTTTTGCCTGAGGAACCAGCTGATCTCTTTTGATTAGGGTCTGATAGACAACGTGGTGCCCCAAGACATTGACAGAAAAGGTTTTCTCGACACCCATGCTGTTTTCAGAGTAACTGTTGGCCATAATACCTGCGTTACAAATCAAGATGTCGAACATCGCATCACGGACGGTGTCCAATGCGGCAACGATGGACGCGGGTTCCGACAGATCCCCGATAAGAGCATGCGCATCCAGACCCTTCGAGGTGCCTTTGGAAACACCGCGTGACAGTGTTGTGACGCGTGCGCCTCTCGCTATCAAGCCACGGGAAATGAACTCACCTACACCAGATTGTCCTCCAGTCACCAAGACAGATTTGCCTTTCAGATCTGGTGCCGATGGGCAGTCGAGGGTCTGGCTGCGTCGCTGCCACATCGAAGCCATTACTCTCAAAACGCGACTTTTGGGCGGACGAATGTTTGGAAGTTCAGAGTGCACTTATCATCTCCTTGGGTTTAAAGGGTGTACACTCAACTGAACGAAATAGTTCACTTTGAGATTCCACGTCCATAGCATCTTCGAAACCCAAAGCACGCAGTTAGCGCAGCGCCGATGCGAACACTTTGGAAAAGCGGAGGTTTCTGCGAGCGCGGCGAAAGGTGGCTCCGTCCGCACACTGACGTTTCAGCCCAAAAATGCTGCACAATGCACGAATGGTCGCTTCGACGGGCCGCACCGCAGCATGTTGACTGGGTGGCCAAGGTCCGGAATGGGCCGTGAGCTTTTGAAGATTGCATTGAATGCTGGCCTCAGCCACCTTTTAAAACATGTGTCGAAGCAAGCGCGTTCTTCGAGCGATGACACATGCGTTGTACTTACAAAGCAAACTCAACACGCCTTTCAAAGACGTCAAGGCTCGCTCAATGGTCAGTCATAGCCGAGTTACAACTTTCCAGAGCAGCAAGCCATAAATCCCTATCAAGATTGTGCTGACAATATCAGACTCGCTCAGACGCCAGATGCCGGACCCAATCAAAACAAGAAATGCGGCTATGACAATCCAAACAAGTGGCGCAAACCCAGCTGTAATCGCCAGCCAATTGGCTTGGGTGCTTGCGCGAATACTCTCAGGAATGTCCGGTGGTGTACCATTCACAACAAATTCGGCAATTGCATCCCAATTTTCTTCCACCAACGCGGCACTATGGGATCCTCTTATAAAAGTTTGTTCTAATCTTTCTCCACTTGATTGGGTCGGTGCATAGCCCAAGTATTGTTCGCTTTTCAATGCCTTAAACCCGTCATGACCGGCGCTGCCAAGGTCCTGAAGGTTGGTCAATTCGATGGCTTTTGGGAAGATGGCAACGACCCAATCTGATGTCGCTACATAGTTAAACACGTTCTCAATCCGCCCGTCATCGATTAGCGTCTTCCAAGGGAAACCGGACCGCACCACACTGCCCGCAAAGAGCACATTCTTGAATTTCACGAACTCATAATCCTGCAACGCACGTGCGAGCAGATATGTGCCATGACTGTGGCCAACATAGGAAAATTTTGCATTCGGAAACTTGGCTTTGGCTTGTGCAAACTGATCCATAAACCATTCAACTTTTTGACGTCGTTTCCAGGGCATGAGGAATGGCAACATCGGGAAAAAACCATAGCTTGGCGTCTCTGGTTCCAACAGGATCGCTCCGTGTGCTGTCTTGTGCTTGGACAAAATGGCGCGGGCTATTTTTTGGGTCCAATGCCCGACATCGCGAATGCCGTGGATAACAAAAACAACGTCCGTAATCGCCTCATTGGCCTCTGGCACAGGCTCGTCAGAGGGAATGTATGAGGCGTCTTTCAATTCGCGGAGTTCGGCTGCGAGGGCACGGGTTAATACAGCGCGACGCAAGGCACCAACCTCGACCATCGCGCCCTCAACCGTGCGGACTTTTTCGCGCGCATCCAATTCAACTACATTGGCATGCCCTGAATACGGCACGTCCAGATAGTAAAAATCGCTTCCAGACACGAGGTCGATGTTATCGGACGGTGCGACCATATCATCGATGGATCCCAACAACTGCACCACCTTGGGAAACGTCCGTCCCGCCCTCTTTGCGGCGTGACTGGCGTCGATCCAGTCCACCCGCAGCCGCGTTATGAATGGCGCCCCGCGGCGCACAGACATGATCAGCAGCGGCGATTTGTTGGTCAGCCCATGTAATACAGCAAGGACGGCCCCGATGCGCCATCGAATAAGGTTCCATAAGCTCAGTTGGTGCCCGGCCTGCCACCCCCGGTTCATCCCTGCGAGCAGGATGATGCGTTCGACCTTGTCGACCCAATGGGACGCGCCGTTACCCTGCTCGGACGCGTTCAAGGCGTTCAGGTAAATGCGACGGGCCAACAAGCCGCCGATACTGTGCCCAACAAAAAAAATGCTGTCATAATCGTGCGCGCCGCAGATCTTGTTGATGCCCTCACAATGATGTTGCGCCAGCACTTCTGGGTCCGTCAGTGCATCCGTTTCCAACGCAAGTTCCGGGACATACTGATCCGCATCAGGAAACGCTTGTCTTACAAGATCACTGACGCTACCCAAAGTTTCTGCGCTAGCGCGATAGGAATGCAGAAGAACAACAAGCTGCTTTGAGGCGCCATAGGGTGTTAAGAATTTAATCCGTGCGCGCAGCGGGGGTGCGTCGATGGTTTTCTGAATGCTCATTTCGACGGCTCGGGCGGGGTATCGTCTGGGCCCGGGGCTGGATCGGGCGGCTCGCCTTCCGCTAGAAGGGCCGTCCGGAACGCGGCCAGTTTTGCTTTTTGGTCGTCGGTCAAATCGCTTTGGTCGTCCTCATGAACGGAGTCGCGCGGTTCGGGTTGAATTTCCCCAACAGCCGTAAACCCGTTTTCGATGGCATCGACCAGCTTGCCCACATCCGCTTGTCCCTCAACGTGGCGCAAGATCGCGACGCGCATCCGCCAATACGCGTCGTAAAAAGCGCTCGCCATGCGGCCCGGTTGCACAAAGCTGACGACACCGACAATGATGGTCGAAACGACACCCAAGACCTGGTTGTCTAAAAAGGACACAGACGAACTGAAATCGGCAGCAATCAAAGCCCCTATCAAGATTCCGAGGATTCCGAGGAAATAGTGGAGGTAAAGAAGCGAGTGATAATATCGGTTCCACCATTTCATCGAGTCGCGGGCCGATTCTAATGCTGACGCTGTTTTCACAATTGCCACCTTCAATTTCGATCTGGAAATTCAGAAAAGGTGCCGCTGTTCTGTGGAATTGTCAAACTTGATATCTGTCGGCGTGCTGTAACTTACGTATTGCACTGTTAAAATCTCATCACGTGTTTGACCATAGACCTTTTCGCCTCGGCACGGAGGCCGCATAGACGCACTCATATTTCAGGCTCCGCCACAGTCGTTAGACAAAGATGTTGTCCAAGAAGCGGCCTTTGCCGTGCATTGAGATACGGACAGCTGACCGTCGTAGCCGATCCGTCCACGCAAATGATGTGAACTGGCTACCCTGATCGGTATTCATGATCTGTGGCGCGCCGAACTTGTGGATGGCTTTGTTCTGCGCATCGACCCAGAACTCAACCTACTGGCCGGAACAACCGTTTAAACAGATCGTCGTAGCGTACGTTGGTACGAAAGAAGCAAAGGTCTGAAGTGTCCCGACTGTGTGAATTCACCAGGTATCATATTTCGCGGTTGCCGCGAATGGCCGGTCTGGCGGGCCGCACTGCAGCATAGTTGAGGCGACGCGGACGGCATCTGTGGGTGGCTCCTGTGTTGATTTGCGTTGAGAACTGACCCGGTATTTTCACCGAGATTTGACCCACCTGTTTATGTATCAGCGTTTATGTGTTGGTCAATGTTGGCTTTTCCTTTCGTTTTTTCTTTGCAGCCTCTGAGCTGGCTTTGAAGCGGTAGCTGTCGTTTCCAGTTTCCAGGATGTGGCAGCGGTGTGTGAGGCGATCCAGAAGCGCGGTTGTCATCTTTGCATCTCCAAAGACCTGTGCCCATTCTGAGAAGCTGAGGTTGGTGGTTATGATGACGCTGGTTCGCTCGTAGAGTTTGCTCAGCAGATGGAACAGCAGTGCGCCGCCGGATGGACTGAACGGCAAGTAGCCAAGTTCGTCTCTTACCCGGCAGGCGCATGCAAAGCATGCTGCCGGGAGGGCAAAATCACGAGATCAATTTTGGTCATCATCTCTGCCATCTTTCCGGTCTTGCCGAGCGCCTTTTCCTGTTCTAGCGCGTTGACCAGTTCGACGGTTGAGTAGAAGCGCACTTTGCGCCGGTAATGTTCAATGGCCTGAACGCCGATGGCCGTTGCGACATGACTCTTGCCCGTCCCGGGGCCGCCGATGAGCACGACGTTCTCAGCATTCTCCATAAACTCGCACCGGTGTAACTGCCGGACAGTGGCCTCATTGATGTCGCTGGATTTGAAGTCAAAGCCAGCGAGGTCCTTGTATGACGGGAAGCGGGCCACCTTTGTTTGATATGCGATTGAGCGCACTTCCCGTTCAGCGATCTCTGCCTTGAGTAGTTGGGACAACATCGGTGTTGCGGCGTCAAAAGCTGGCCCACCTTGGGCGACCAGATCTTCTACCGCGTTTGCCATGCCATAAAGTTTGAGGCTGCGCAGCATGATCACGATTGAGGCTCCTGCTGGGTCATGACGCATGGCGTTTTCCCCCAGACTGTCTCAGATCATCATAGCGGTCCACGTTTGCCTTTGGCGCTGTTTCCAATGCCAAGGCATCCATTGCCCGACAGGCGATTGCGAAGCAATCTGCCGAGAGGGGGGCGGATCGACTTCTGGGAGATCAGTGTGTGTTCCGTCTATCAACCGGTGCAACAGGTTCAGAATGTGGGTCTTGGTGGGCACGCCAGCCTCCAAGGCCAATTCTACGGCACACAGAACGGCATTCTCATCATGGTGCAAAACCAATGATAGGATATCGACCATCCACTGCCTGTCAGGGTATTGCGTAGCAATGTCCCGAGAGGGTCACGGTCACCGCCTTCTCTGCGCAGCAGATGACCCTGCAGGAGGCGGAAGGCTTCAGGCATCTCGGTGAACGGCGCACCATTGCGCAGAGCACCGGGTTTGCGTTGGATTACAGCGAGGTAGTGACGCCAATCGTAGATAACACGACCGGGTTTACGGTGTGACCGATCTATGAGCCGTTCATGTGTGCAAACGGTCTGTCCCTCGGCCACTATGACCAGCCGTTCTGGGTAAACATGCAAGCTGATCCGCCGGTTGGCAAAGCTGGCAGGCACACTGTAGCGATTGCGTTCGAAGGTGATCAGGCATGTGGGCGACACACGCTTACTGTGTTCTACAAAGCCGTCGAAGGCTGGTGGCAATGCCATCAACATGGGCTTCTCCGCTTCCCAAGCGTCGGCAATAGTGCCGGGCAGTTCCCGGTGCGGTGTCTCGGCCCAAAGGGCGATACAGCGGTCTTCCAGCCATTGGTTCAGCTCATCCAGATCCTTGAAGACAGGCATAACCTGCCACATGCGATTGCGTGCATCCTGAACGTTCTTCTCCACCTGGCCTTTCTCCCAGCCCGCCGCTGGGTTGCAAAACTCAGGTTCAAAAACATAGTGACTGGCCATCGCTTTGAAGCGCGCGTTGATGTCGCGCTGTTTGCCACGGCCAACACGGTCCACAGCAGTCTTCATGTTGTCATAGATACCGCGCCCGGGCACGCCGCCGAACACGCGGAATGCATGCCAATGGGCATCGAACAGCATCTCATGCGTTTGCAATGGATATGCGCGCACCAAGAATGCCCGGCTGTGCGAGAGCTTCGTATGGGCCACCTGAAGCTTGGCCCGTTCACCACCTATAGTGGCCCAATCTTCGCTCCAGTCAAACTGGAACGCTTCGCCGGGTTGGAATACCAAAGGCACAAACGTGCCGCGTCCAGTTGTTTGCTCCACACGATGCCGGTCTTCACGCCATGCACGGGCAAAAGCGGCCACGCGCGCATAGGATCCCACATAGCCCAACTTCACCAAATCGGCGTGCATCTGCTTCACAGTACGCCGCTCTTTGCGCGATTTGCGTGTCTGAGCCAATAACCATGCAGACAAACGATCCGCATACGGATCAAGGTTACTCGGTCGTTTGGGTGTCTTGAACTTAGGCTCAACAGCGCCCTCTCGCAGGTACTTCTTGATGGTATTGCGAGACAGGCCAGTACGCCGGGCTATCTCACGAATTGGCATCCCTTCACGTAATGCCCAACGTCGAATGACACTTAAAAATCCCATGTCGATCACTCCATATCTCCCCGAACAAAAGCGTCAGGGTAGCGTCGTTACATGGGTCAGTTCTCAGTGAAAATTTATGGGGCTACCGGGTCAGTTCTCAGCGCAAATCAACAGCTCCTGCATTGCAAGCGTTTTCTGTCGATGTTTGCGGTCATTTTCGTCAGTACTGTCGTCTGTCCGGCCTGTTTATGTTTTGGCATTGCCTCCACTGGCCCTGATGAATTCCGCGAGCGAGGTTCCAATCGGCTTATCGACCTCAGAGGGCCGCTGCCATTCCCGGAGTGTCCTTGCTCTTGGTTGACTTAATTCCGCATCATCACTTCAACGTCTTGCATCTCTTAGGCAGTCGGCGCGTTTAGAACGCGGGCTGCCGGTATTCTTGTTTCTTTGTGAGCATCGCCCAGATGGAACGCGCTGCTTTATTTGCCATCGCGACTGTTGCCAGCCGGAACGGTTTCTCCGCGATGATCTTCGCCGTCCACAAATCCACTTTTTCAGGTGAGCGCTTCGCCATTACTGCGCGAGACGTCATGCCCACGACCAGCAGCTTGCGAATGTAGCGGTCGCCAGCCTTTGTGATCTTGCCCAATCGCTCCTTGCCGCCACTGGATTTGTTGAGCGGGGTCAGCCCCAGCCAAGCCGCTAGATCGCGCCCGGTGCGGAATTGTTTTGCGTCGCCGATCGTGGCGACAACGGCCGATGCCGTTATTGGCCCAATTCCTGGCATGCGCATCAATCGACGTGCATCTGCGTTCAGCATCGCGTGCTGCTCGATCATCTTGGAATAGCCCGAGATGCGTTCGTTCAGGCCGATGAATTGGTAACACTGGATGCCGAGCATGCCGTTCGCGATGTCGGGCATGTCCGGGTGATCACCGTCAAGGTGACGTTTTGCGAAAGCTGTAACTGCTTCAATCCCAATCGGCAAAATATGCCCAAACTCGCGCAACAGGCTGCGGATCATGTTGGCCAACTGGGTGCGTTGCCGGACTGCCAAATCCCGAGTGCGATGGATCGACAATAAAGCCTGTTGATCCTCGGTCTTGATCTCAACGAAGCGCATCGTTGGTCGCCTGACTGCCTCGCAAATGGCCTCCGCGTCCGCCGCATCGGTTTTGCCACGCTTTACGTAGGGCTTCACGTAGTTCGCAGGCATCAGCCTTACGTCATGGCCAAGCTTGCGCAACGTGCGACCCCAGTGATGGGCTGATCCACAGGCCTCCATTCCGATCATACAAGGTGGCAGCGTCTCAAAGAACGCCAAAAGCTTCGCACGCTTGATTGCCTTGTTGAAGATCACGCGCCCACTTTCTGAAATACCGTGAACTTGAAAAACATCCTTGGCCAAATCTAGGCCTACTGTCTTAACTGTCATTGGGTGGCTCCTATCCTAGCAGTTGATGATAACTGCACTTTGGCACATTCGATGCCGGTGGAGCAGGAGCCACCCACCTCATCCGGTTAGGGCCGTTACGGCATAAATTCGGGTTACTCATTGAAGGTCTCACCCATCTCAACGACCTCTGCAAAAAGCTTATTCAGCGCGCGCATTTCCATGCCTAATATGAATTCACTGTGATCGGGGGAGCCAAACCCGGCTGCATGAGCTTCCCGGAGAAGATGATCCTCAGCAGCTCTGGCGGCGGCGGCTGTATCAAACTCATACTGCTGATAAAGCGACCAGACGGTCTCGCCCTGGGAGACCCGGCGGTATCGGTTCAACTCCTTCAGGCGGTCTTCGGCCTTTCCTGAACCTACTTTCACCGTCATACCGTGATCATCGTGGATCACCGCAATATACAGCTGGCATCCGGGGGCGACGTCGGCACCGGCTCTCTGCCCCGGTTTCTGATGCCACGCCGAACGCACAGACGTACGGAACGGCTCAGAGCCACGCTCACCGTCGGGAGTCTGCTCCGCGACGCGCAGCGACCGGAAGCGCACAACTTCTTCAGGCGTCATCGGATGTATCGTGGCAGCGCCCTGAATTCCCTTAGCAGCATGGTCAGATATCAGACTGTCATTCGATTCCTGATCGATTACGCGCCAGGTTCTGGAAACGGATATACCGAATGGCCAGCGAAACCGCCCGTCTTCACGGTATTCGTGCGGCCTGATCCGTTCGGCGGCGCGGATTTCCTCAACCATCACCGGTGCACCGGCAATTTCAACTGCACCGGCCACTCTGCCGCGCACGAGCGGGTCAGCGTCGGTCGTGTCGCTTGTCAGATACACTACGATGTCACCGGGTTGCGTAAACTTCAGCACACGATCCCGGATGCGCTCACTGTTGAACGCAAGGGCATCTTTCGCAGGTTCGTCAGGCTGCCCCCAGACTTTCGTCCAGAAAAACCCGGGGCTGATCCTGGCCTCCTTTTCAATGATCAGATACCGTCGCGACATCTGATGGCGCGACGGTTCGATGCCACGGGCGGTGCAATACGCGAGGTAGGCGGCGTCAACTGACCTGTATGCTGCAGACCCGATTTCCAAAGGCGGGCCTGCAATACTCTCAATCCGCTTGCTTGTTATTCCGCCGTCTCTTTCCGACAGCTTCCGCTCGTGCTCTAAATCATTGGCGGCGTAACCGGCAAACTTGCTGGGAGCAAACCTGTAGTCATCCCCCTGCCTGACGGCGACAAACACTTTGCCGTTCTTTATGCGTCCGTCATGAAAACTCCGTTGCGGTCCATCGCCCAGTCCATACTGATAGAGTGTATCAACGTTCTGAATAATCTCTTCACGTGTCTCAACAAAATCCGCCATCGGTAGTCCTTTGTTAGCCCTGATGTTTTATCAACGGGCGCTTGTCTCAGACAGCACAACATCAGCTGCCACTTTCCGCCAGCTGCAGAAATTCGGCGACGTTCATAATCCAGTCCCGCTGTTCGTCGTGATAAGTTTCGTGCAACGGTTGTGGCAGAACGAGACGGAGGTTTTGTGTCTGCATCTCAGCGGTCTGCGCACGCGATATGGCCGGTTCCACGGTAAGCAGGTGTTTTTCTCCGATACGGTCGGCCTCGGCCAGAACCTGACGCCAGCGGTCTTTGCAGGTGGTTTTAACAGCCAGCATCACCAGTTTATCGTCCGGCCATGACGGATCGGCGTATTCGTCCTCACCGGGGAACAGGAAATCCGCCGCGTTTCGTTTTTCGGTGGTGGCCTCGCGGGTGAAGCGAAGCTTGTGAGCCTGAAGGATGACTTCCGTATGATGCCCGAACGCATATCCCGCTCGCGATTTGCGCCGGTTCTGAACGCCGAGAGAGAACTTCAGAAACCCGTCCACATCCGCGCCACGCTCGTCGAAGAACCCGCTTCGCAGCCGCTCGGTGACAATCTCACGCTCCAGATGGCGGAAGAGAGCCTCTTCCTGCTCCATCCAGGCGAGCAGCGCATCATCGGGGGACGCGACAGGATCGATCCCTGTCAGGTTGTCGCGTGCGAACGCCGAGAATATCGCGGTAGACGGGAAAGCCAGGCCGAACCGGCCGACCAGCTGATCGAAGGCGGCGGGAACGGGTTCTTCGGCTTCAATACCGAGTTCGTCAAGAATGAAGCGCGCGGCAAGATCGATATCACGACCGCCCTCCGTCCCTATATCACGCTGACTGAGCGCAAAGTCCTCCGTCAAGGTAAGGCCGAAGAGCCAGAGCAGTTTCTGTTCGATAGAACTCCCCGACGGGCAGAGAATGGCCAGAACACGCCGGTCCGCCGTCATGCACAAAAACAGACTGTCTCCCGCTGCCGCCCGGTACACGACCGGCTCGGCGGCCGCGGGATAGTAGAGCCTGTATTCCGGTGTCCGGTGTGGCTGTCCTTTGCGGCTGTTGTACCATGTCCCGGTCAGCTCTGACCTCAGTGGCGGATCATCGCTGTCATCCATCCAGATATAGGTGACCGGGATCTTTTCGCGGTTTTCGGGCGTTCCGACAAACGCCAGGAATATATCGACGCCCTGGAATTCATGGCCGCGGGAGACTTTGGGATCGACTTCTGTGCCGCGCAGGGTTTTGGCACCCGCGCCGATAAAATACTTTGAAAGAGATCCACGCCCGGTCAAATTCAGCCCCTCAGAAAATCAGCGGAAACCTCTGATTTCCAGCTCCGTCTCGCCAGATGACAACCAGAAAGTGAGCTCGTCAATGATATCACCGGCGTCCCGCCGTAATTTTCCTTTCAGGGCACATTCCCAGATCACCGCAACCCGCCTGTCGCAGGATTTCAGCGCCGCGCGGTTTTTCCGGTCCCGTTCAATATTCCCACCGATCTTTTCCCGCCAGAACTCTTCGCGCGTCTTTGGCCATCTGAACAACGCGCAGTCGTGTCCGTGCCAGAAGCATCCGTTGACCAGTATCACCGCGCCGTATTTTGGCAGAACAAGATCGGGCCGGCCCGGCAGTTTCCGGTCATGCAGCCGGAACCGGAAACCACGCGCGTGAAGCCCGCGGCGGATGATCATCTCCGGTTTGGTATCAGCACCTCTGATCGCCGCCATATTGCGGCTGCGGGTTGCCTGGTCATGAACGTCAGCCAACCTTGCTGAGGCTCTTTTGATTTTCGCTTTCGATCACCGACAGGATATGGGGCAGCATGACGCGCGCAACTTCGGCAAAGACCGGGACGGCAACGGAATTGCCAAACTGTTTGTATGCCTGGGTATCCGATACCGGGATCCGGAAATCCTCTCCGTAGCCCATCAGCCGGGCACATTCGCGCGGCGTCAGGCGTCGGGGGTTGTTACCTGCGCCGCGGCAGACAAGGATCTCAGAGCCGTCCTTGTAGTACCGCGCCGACAATGTGCGTGAAATGCTGTCGCCATCCACAAGTCCAAAGCCAAATCCATTTCCGGCGGCTTTGTGTTTTGCAGCATAGCCCTGAAGATAGGCCCAGAGCTTGTCGGAGAGGGTGTACTTATCGCTGACGGCAGCGTCGTTGCCGAGTGTGAAATGCCCCTCAGGGCTCTCAATGCCGTTTTCGGGATGCAGGATATCCCGCATCCGGCGCTCCCGATGGGCGGGGAGCAGAACATCGTCAAAACTGAACGGCACCTCTTCGCGGAAGCCCACAATGACAATTCGCTCCCGATGCTGAGGCACAAAATGCGCGGCATCAATGACGCGGGGTTCCGGCACATAGTAACCAAGCTCATCGCGCAGCTTACGCATGATGACCTGGAACGTACGACCTTTGTCATGGCTGCGCAGGTTCTTCACATTCTCGAGCATGAAGGCGGCGGGACGGTGATGCTTGAGGATCCGCAACACGTCAAAAAACAGTGTGCCCTGAGTTTCATCATCGAAGCCGTGAGCGCGGCCAAGGGCGTTCTTTTTTGACACGCCTGCAATTGAGAACGGCTGGCAGGGAAAACCTGCGACCAGCACGTCATGTTCGGGGATCTCTTCGGCTTCGATTTCGGTTATGTCCCCGGCAATCGGCCGGTTGTCCGGGAAGTTGGCGTCATAGGTCTGCTGGGCAAAGCGATCCCACTCCGAGGTAAACACACAACGCCCGCCTGCGCTCTCCATAGCTTTGCGCAGCCCGCCAATCCCCGCGAACAGATCAACAAAGGAAAATGCCGCACCGGCGCTATCTGGCTGGCGTGCACCGACTTCCATACGAAGAAGGGTCATTACGCCTTCGCGCGGGGTTTCCTCACCACGTTTCCAGCGGTAAATGTGTCCCTCAGAATAGCCGATAATCTTTGCGGCTTCGGCGACTGAGTGCCCGGTTTTCTGTAATAGAAGTTCGAATTCGGTCATTCTGCGCGCCCTCCGGTACCGCGATTCAGTTTCTTGGGGAATTTTTTTGTCACTATGGCGATGCGATTCCCGCGAAGCAAGAACATTCAGCAAACATTTGGATGAATTTCGCGTTAATGAGCCCCGGAACCGAGATCCGACTGGACTTCATTTTCAAACGAAGCGTCAGTCGGAGCCATGGAAAACGACCCGAAAGATACAGTTCAGCGCCTGTTTGCGGAAGTGACGGCCCAGCTTGAAGACGCAGCGCTGGCGGCGCTGGAAGGGCAGTCGCCCTGGATAGACGCGGAAAAGGTCCGCGCGGCCGCGGCAGCGGTGCGCGGTCACCTCGCAGAGATTGACCGGAAACTGGATGCGGCAGAGATGATCGCGGCAAGGTATCTGCGTAAGTAGCAGGCAAAACCGGCATCATTATTCCAGCCGGATCAGTTCCGGCGGAATCATCCCGATGCGACCTCGGGAAATCGACCGCCATGCCAGAAGCTGCGTCAGAGCATCCACCTGATCGTCGTGGCGCAGGTTGGGAAAGCCGAGCAGTTCGCGTTCGAAACCGGCAAGCCACGGCGCGTCTTCGGGCATTAGCAGATCACCCGCTTCAATGCGGTGCGTCTGAGCTGAAAACCGGGTTTCCTTGTCGCCATCTGGTTTTCGCGCAATCGGTGTCGGCACTCCGCGGGGAGCTTCATGACGCAGAACCTGGATCAACTGCGCGCCGCTCGCGGCATCCTCAATCAGCAGCGTGTCTGTCTGCCATGAACGTGCCAGATCAATGGCGCGGCGTCGCAGATCGGGGAACTGCAGTCTGCCGCGAAAGACATCAAGCACAAACACCTCGTTCTTCCGGACGAGCGCTGTGATACAGACCGAGAAATCATTGAACACGCCGTCTTTGCTGGCGGTATCCCAGCTCT
The DNA here is from genome assembly GCF_014337925.2 of Roseobacter fucihabitans. Taxonomy (NCBI): domain Bacteria; kingdom Pseudomonadati; phylum Pseudomonadota; class Alphaproteobacteria; order Rhodobacterales; family Roseobacteraceae; genus Roseobacter; species Roseobacter fucihabitans. The sequence continues at coordinate 3,302,954 of NZ_CP143423.1, forward strand.
GAACGATCAGATCGCCCGGCTGGCGTTCCGGCGTTTCACTGTAGCGCCTGAACCACTCCCGCTTCACATGCAGACCTTCGGCCGGGACCGGCGATTGCTGATACTGGGCCGAAAATGTCGCTGACCCCATCACGGCTTTCAGCGCATTCAGGCGGTCCACATCTTCACGCTCCGGATGCAGTGCTTCACCCGCGCGCCGTTCGTGCACCCGCCCCCCACCGAGCAGCACCTGTTCGCTGGTTTCCGCAATCGCCTGCAGGCTGAGATGATCCCAGCCACCGGCCTCCAGCAAATGCCCGGCCAGATCCTCCTCATGCAGGCGCTGCATCACCAGCAGGATCGCACCCTTTGACTTGTCATTCAGGCGCGATGACAGCGTGTTGGCGTACCAATGGATGACCCTGCGCCGTGCAGCTTCGGACATGGCCTCATCGGGTTTGATCGGATCATCGATGATGATGATGTCGCCCCCGCGCCCGGTCAGCGTGCCGCCCACTGAAGTAGACAGCCGGCCACCGCCCTTTGTGGTCGCAAAGTCCATTTCGGCCCCACCGCCGCGTTTCAGGCGGGTGTTGGGGAATACGCGCTGATACCAGTCTGTCTGCATGATCGCGCGGCAATCACCTGCGTGTTTCTGGGCCAGTTCGGCCGAATAGCTGACGCAGACGAATTTCAGCCCGGGATCGCGGCCCAGCCGCCACGCAACCCAGGCAACCGAAATCGAAATGGATTTCAGGTAACGTGGCGGCATGGTGACAATCAGACGTGTTGACGAGCCGCGCTCGACCCGGCCCAGCTGATGCCCGATTGCGTCGTGGTGCCAGTTGGGGGCGAAGTGATCACCCCCCGAGGCTGTCGTGAACGCTTTTGAAAGAAACGAAAGGAAATCTTTCCGAACCACAACGTCGAAGTATGCCTGACGGTCAGTCATCCCGCGGCTCCCTGCCCTGCCGTTCTATGAATTGCTGCAGAATGGCATCATCATCCTCCGAAAGACGCGATGTATCTGCCGCCACCTCATCGTCCGGCCCCAGCAGAGAGATCACCAGTTCAGTAATTTTGCTGATGGCGCGAATATCGGCTTTCACGGCTTTGGCCGTCAGTTGTTTGACCACCAGCTGCTGTTTGGTCAGCGTGCGGGTCCGGCCATTCTCGGTGATCGTGACCCTCTCACCGAGCTCTGCTTTCAGATCGGTCTTCAGGCCGCGCGCGCCTTTTGGCCGGCCGCGCGGATTGCCCGACTTCCCTTTCTGAAACTGCCCGCTTTTCGGCGGCTTTCTGTAGCCAACATCGTAGCTGTCTTTATCCGGTCCGCTCATAACTCTTCCCCGCGTTCTGCGCTGACCGCCGCAAAACTCTCAAAGCTCTCCGCATGGACTGCCGTTTCGTCGGTTGTGTCCTGCAGGCGGCGAACGATCAAGTCGGCGTAATGCGGGTCGATTTCCATACCGACCCCGATCCGGCCGGTACTTGCGGCAGCCAGCAGGGTGGTTCCCGATCCGGCGAAGGCATCGGCAATGATCCCACCGCGCTGCGAGCAATCCATAATCGCATCCGCAACCATATCGATGGGTTTGACCGTCGGGTGCGCCTTCAGATCATCCATGCGGCCGGCGCGGAAGGTATTGGCACCGGCATAGGTCCAGAGGTTGGACCGGTGCCGGCCTTTATCGCCGAGACCGAAATTATTGATATGGGCTGCGGTACCGTGTTTGAACGCAAAAACCAGCTCATGCTGTGACCGGTAAAAGCTGCCCATACCTGCATTTGTCTTGGCCCAGACGCACAGGTTTTTCAGCTCGCCATAGATGCCATCCGCCGCTTCCAGAACTTCCCGCATGTGCCGCCAGTCCATACAGACGAAGTGGATCGCCCCATTCGCACTGAACGCGGCCAGGTTTCTGAAGGATCCGCGCAGAAACCCGGTGAACGCATCCTGCGACATTTCGCCGGACGCCATGGCGAACTCGCGGTGCTTAACCGCGCCCAGCCCGGACACATGACCTGCGATCGGAACATTGTAGGGCGGGTCGATAAAGATCATCTGCGCTTTGTCCTGATCCATGAGCATCCGCCAGTCGTCAGGGTTCAGCGCATCGCCACAGAGCAATCGGTGCTTCCCGATGAGCCAGAGATCACCGGGGCGGCTGACCGGCGGTTGATCGGTTTCCGGCAGGGGCACGGGTTCAGGCTCTGCTGCCGTTTCCGGCGCCAGCAGCACATCGATCTCGCCGGTTTCAAACCCGGTGAGCTCAATATCGAAATCAATACTGAGGTCCAGCAGCCCTTGCAGTTCGATCGCCAGCAGATCAGTATCCCAGCCGGCATTCTCCGCGAGCTTATTGTCAGCAATGACGTAGGCCCGCTTCTGAGCCTCGCTCATATGATCAAGCTGCAGGACCGGGACCTCTGACATACCGAGCAGCTTTGCCGCTGCGATGCGGCCATGGCCCGCGATGACACCACCATCTGCGTCGACCAGAACCGGATTGGTCCAGCCGAACTCCCGGATACTGTCGGCGATCTGCCGGATCTGCTTTTTCGAGTGCGTCCGTGGATTGTTGGCGTAGGGCCTCAGATCGTCCACAGGCCTCATCGTGATATTGTCCCGATCGGGCAGCGTGAATGTCTCTTGTCTGGTCATGACGTTTCCTTTGCTGATGTGCGCTTGCGCGCCGTTCAGAACTGCCCGGGCGGCTCCCGAGGCAGCTCATAGCATTGGAATCTCATACAGCCGACCCAAAGTAACCTGGCATTACGCCGGGCGGGCCGATGAATTAACTATCTGGTAATAAATGACTTCTGTTCAGGAAGTCAGCTCTCAGAGTCGTCGAGCAGCCTTGCGGCGGGCACATTCAGAGCTTCCGCAATTCGCTCCAGCACCACCACCGTTGGGTTGCGCACACCGCGCTCGACGCCGCTGACATATGTCCGGTGCAAACCACATTCGAGCGCAAGCCCTTCCTGCGAGAAGCCTGCTTCCTTGCGGTATTTCTTCAGATTGCGGCCAACCCGCTGACGAACATCCATTCAAAGTATGGGTCATGGATGTTGCCTTGTAATCTACAGACTATGAGTCTCATTTTGCTTGACTGGCAGGGCGCGAGAAGCGGTACTGCACGCGGGAGGTAAGGAGAACAGCATGCTTGATGACATCCACAACGCGGCCTCCAGCCTGCGGGAGCAATATCTGGAATACGCACTTCTCGGCGCTTTGTGTCAGGAAATGTGGAAGCGCGGCGTGGAAATGGACATTCTGCGCAGCCACACAGATCGCAGCGGGTATGACATTCTGCTGGAGGCAGACGGCATTCAGCGCCATGTCCAGCTGAAATCAAGCTTTGTCGGAGCCAGGACCAGCAGGCAGAAAATCAACGTTAAACTGGCCGAAAAACCGTCCGGTTGTGTGATCTGGGTCTGGTTCGATCCCGCATCTCTCGAGCTGCTCAATTATCTATGGTTTGGAGCGAAGCCCGGCCAGCCTGTGCCCGATCTGGGCAGCCGGATCGGCAGGCACTCGAAAGGCAATGCCAAAGGCTACAAGGCCGAGAGGTCGGATATCCGCATTCTGAATAAGGGACAGTTTGACGCGATCGGCTCGGCCAGCCGCCTGGCCGATCAGCTGTTCGGAGCGATCTGACCATAACACACGCTGATCTAGACCATCGCCGGCATCGACGACGGTATGTCCGGCTTTGTCGCCGCTGCAGCTCACGCTGACAGCAGCCACAAACCTTAGACATGGACGAAACCGCGGTATTGGTGTTTGTTGCGGTTGCTGCGTGTTAATTTGAGCCGTGAATTTGGTAGATAGGCGCGCCTGTCTGAAGACTGAGACCTTCTCAATCTGACCAATAGGAGGTTTCAATGTCAGACCAATATGTACCTGCGCTGCGCCAGCGGTTTCTCCCCTTTCGGGACATTGCTGCGCAATACCTTGCCGGGCAGTGGAAGACATGCAAATCAAAGGGCTGCAGCCCAAGACGCAGACGATGTATCTGCGCGGGATGCGAGATTTTACACGGTTTCTGGGGCGTTCTCCAGATACTGCGACGCCGGAGGATTTACGGGCGTTTCAGCTGGATATGAAGGAACGGGGCGTTGGGGGGTACGCCAAACCAGTCAGTAGGCCGCGGTTGTCTTTGAGAAACGCAACCAAGGCGTCCAAGACGATCCGCACCCGCTGAGAACCCCGGGCAGACTCGTGATAGATGACCCAGGAGTCAACTTGATCGAATGGGTCCGGAAAGACGCGTTCTATGTTTGAGTTCGTATCGGCGAAAGCGCAAAATAGAGAGCCGATGCCAGCGCCTTGCTCAATCATCATTTGAGCAGAGTCGGTGTTTTCCACCCGTATGCTCGGGCGCTCAGGATTGTCTAAACGTTCTATGAAAGCCGACGCTTTTGAAGGAGAACTCCCGGTTCCGATCCGTACAAGTGTGTGGTCGCGCAAGTCGTCGGGTGTTTTTGGGCGGCCGTGCTTCTCAAAGTAGGTCTTTGATCCATAAAGGGCGCGTCCCCAGGTAAATGAATAGGCGACGACGAGCGCCGGATCCTTGGGCTCGCGCGTGCGCACGGCAATATCTGCCTCGCCTTTCGCGAGGTCGAAGGCCGAGATTGAACTGATAAGATCAACATACAGTCCATCAAACGCGTCGGCAATTTGGTGAACCAAGGGGCGAAGGACGTGGGCCGCGGTTGGGACGCAAGCGATCTTTACAGTGCCTGTCGGCTGCTGGCGCATCGCGCTCACGTTGATCCGGGTGTCATTGACCACCACATCCATTTGCTTTGCAGCGTCGGCGATCACCAAACCTTCGGGAGTGAAGGTAAATTCACCACCGCCTCGTATGATAATAGGTGTCCCAAAGGCCTGCTCGGCGCTGGCCAACCGGCGGCTCACAGTTGATCCATCCACGCCCAGAATGCGCGCCGCTCCGGATATCGACCCCTCGTTCTTCAGGGCGAGTACGACACGGAAATGGCTCCAGTTAGGGTTTGCCATGTTTCACCTGTCTACTGCTTTGGAAGCGTCGGTGCCCAGAGCGATTAAAGCCTTTTCATTGATGCGGTCATAGGCCTCGATCACGATTGATCGAAGCCATTTGCCTCCGGGATCCTGCGACAGGCGCGCGCTCCAGAAAAAGCGGAACGTGATGTCTGGAAGATCGACAGGTGGGCGTTTCGCAATCAATCCATAGGTCTTCATATCGTCAGCCATAAACAGTGGAACTGTCGTTCCAAGCATATTCGTACGGGCAAGCAGCGGGGCGACGCCGGAGAATTCGGGCAAATGCGCGCCGATCCGACGGTCCATACCGTCGCGCGCCACGCGATCCTCCACGGTTTGGCGCGCCGCATTTGACATGCCGACCATGACATGGGGCCAATCGAGCCAGGCTTGTTTGTTCCAGGTCTCCGCCGCCGGATGCCCTGCACGCATATAAGTAAAGCGCTGCAAGGTCGGCATTTTCTGTTCCATGAGCCCTTCTGGCAGGGGCTTGTCTGCACCAAGCAGCGCAAGGTCGATCTCCTCATTGGCAACGGCATCGTAAAGATGTGGGCCGAGATTCACCCATTCCAACGCCACGCCGGGGGCTGCCTTATTGATCCGCGCAAAGACCTCTGCAATTAGCGCGGTGATTGCGGGCACGGCGATCCGGAATGTGCGGGTGCTGGTGACCGGATCAAATGGTTCGGGAGGCGTCACGACGCGTTGGATTGAGCGCAGGATGGGCCGAACGTCCTCGATCAAGGTCTCGGCAAACGGCGATGGCTGCATCTTGCCCCCGACCTTCACCATGAGGGGATCGCCCACCTGTTCGCGCAGTCGGGCCAAAGCGTGACTGACTGCCGAGGGCGTCTTGTTCAGCCGGTCTGCAGCTTTGGCAACGGAGCCTTCGTCCATCAGCGCCTCAAAGGTCACAAGCAGGTTGAGATCAAGCCGGTGAAGGGGCGTCATGTCGCCGTCTCCTGCCCCGAGCGCGCGGCGACCAGCGCTGCCGCCTCAGAGTGGGCATCGCGATAGGCCGCCATGACAAGCTCGCGAAGCCACACACAGGCCGGATCGTTCGCCGTGCGTGCTGACCAATGGAACCGCGCGCGCAGTTTTGGCGTTTGGCCAATGGGTGGCAACGGTTGAAGTCCATACTGCTCCATATCCCATGCCATGATCTCTTGCGGTAACGTGGCAATATAGTCGCTGCTGGATAGGAGCGGCGCGACGCCCGCAAATTCAGCAATGAGTGCACCGACATGGCGCTGCGTACCATCAGTTTTGTCCACCTCTTCGACCGGGCTTCGCACCTCATCGCCGATTGCGACCTTCACATGCGGATAGCGTGTCCAGGCATCAGGGCCCCAGTTCTCGATACAGGGATGCGTGTCCCGAACGAAACTGACGAATTCCATTGGGGGCAATTCGGCTTCCTCGAACCCATCTGGCAAATGCCGCTCTCCCCCCATATGGGCGATGTCAATCATGCCCTCGGAGACCGCCGCATGAACCTCCCTTGGCGCCGACAGCCATTCGATCCGCGTGTCCGGTGCGATATTGTGAACAGCATCCAAGACGTGTGTCTGGAACTTTGCTGTGATGGGACAAGCCACCCGGAACACGCGGGTGCTTGAGGCGGGATCAAACGGCTCAGGGAGTTTGAGCACCCGTTTGATGCTCATCAGAACGGGGCGCACGTCTTCGATCAATTGCAAGGCAAACGGGCTGGCCTGCATGCGCCCACCGACTTTGACCATCAGAGGATCTCCGACTTGCTCGCGCAAACGGGCCAGCGCATGGCTGACCGCCGATGGCGTTTTGTTCAACTTGGAGGCCGCGCCCGCAACACTGCCTTCGAGCATAAGCGCCTCGAACACGACCAATAAATTCAGGTCGATCCTGTACAGCTGAATTTCCTTCATGATCACTGAAATCGTTTCGTTAGGTTTCGGCTGGGTCTCAGTAGATACTTTTGTCATCGAAACTGCAAACACAGAGGACGCGAAAACGATGTTTTACAAGAGTTTTAGAACACTGGGCCGTGGCGTGACCGCTGCTGTCCTAGCCGTGGGGATAGCTACGCCCGCCCTTGCCGATGACGGTGTCGAAGCTGTCTCGGACGCTTTCTACGATCTGCTGAATGAAATGATGGCCGGCACACCTGTCGCCGACCGGCTCGCGCCGCTCTGGCTCGACGCTGAGGGTGTCACAGCCATGCACCCCATTGGTGGGCGGGATACCGGTTTGGAGGGTCTGCTTCCGCCCTATGACGGTGTTGCGAGCCTGGCTACTGGCGGGGACATCCGTCTAGACGATCAGACCATCGCTGTTTTCGGCGATACCGCCATCGAGACAGGGTGGGAGCGAGGCCGCGTCATTCTGGCAGGCGAGGAGATCGTCCTCGAATACCGCGTTACCAATGTCTACGTCCGCACCCAGGATGGCTGGCGCATGGTGCACCACCACACTGACCTGTCCGAGCCCATCATCGACCTGCTCGCCCGCCTCGAGGGCTGAGCCCCGCCAGCGGTGACGCCGGACCCTCCCAACAAACCCAAACCGCAGACCGTGGGGCACTGTCCCGCGACCGGGAAAGGCATGTCCCATGGTCTGCATCTAGAAAGGATAACGCCATGTCTCTCGAAATCATCGGATCGGGCTTCGGCCGCACCGGAACCATGTCTACCAAACTCGCCCTAGAGCAGCTCGGCTTTGGCCCGTGCCACCACATGACTGAAGTCATGGGCAATCCGAGCCAGCCCTCCTATTGGAAAGCATATGCCGAGGGGGATGAGGTCGACTGGGCAGATGTCTTTGGGGGCTACGGCGCGCAGGTCGACTTCCCTGGTGCTACCGTCTGGCACGAGCTGTCAATTGCATTCCCCGATGCCAAGGTTGTCCATACCGAGCGATCTGAGGATGCATGGTGGGCCAGCTATTCCGGCACGATCAACAAGTTCTGGATCCATCGGACGCAGCTGGATCTGCCACCGCCCATCGCCGCGGTTTTCGAGACGATGGACAGGATTGTCGTCCAGGACCTGATCGGCGGCACCGACCAGGACAGCGCGATCAAGGCCTATCGGCACAACAACGAAAAGGTCCGCGACATAATACCGGCGGACAGGTTACTCGTCTTCACACCGACGGATGGATGGGAGCCGCTGTGCCGTTTCCTTGAGGTGGATGTACCCGAAGGAGATTTCCCACGGAGCCATGCCCGCGACGAGTTCTGGGCCCATTTTGGCGGCGAACCGACCGCGGCCTAAACGAAGTCAGCATGGTCGCTTGGGCAGCAGGCATTTTTGCAAACGGTCTTTGCAATCTTCTCTGGCGCTTCGACGCACGGACTCCCGTAAGTTCAACTCATCGCTGAAATGGAAAGCCAACAGCAACAGGCGGTGACGGTCGTTGAGCTCGTCACCGACCGATCGCCTGCGGCCTCCCAACGGCATTCAAACAGCACAGAAAAAGGAAATCTAAATGCCCCTAAAGATCATCGGAACCGGAATGAGCCGCACCGGCACCTTGTCCAGCAAGACTGCCCTTGAGGCCCTCGGCTTTGGTCCGTGTCATCACATGATGGAATTGTTCGCAAACCCCGCCCAGGTGGAAAAATGGGTCGAGGTGGCACGTTGCGAACCCATCGCGTGGGACACAGTCTTCGAAGGCTACGGGTCACAGGTCGATTTTCCAGGCGGCCGCGTCTGGCAACAGACCATCACCGCCTTTCCGGATGCCAAGGTTCTGCACACCGAACGCCCTGAAGAAGACTGGTGGGCCAGCTTCAGCAAGACGGTGCTGAAGGTGTGGGCCAATCATGCGCGGCTCACCCAGAACATGCCCCAGCACATCCAGGACATCTTCCTAAAGCTCACACCATTCTACATCGACGACACGTTCGGTGGCATGCCCGACAAGGAAATGGCGCTGACGGCTTACCGGCGGAACAATCGTCTGGTTCGCGAACTGGTGCCTGCCGACCGCCTGCTGGTGTTCACGCCATCCGATGGCTGGGGCCCCTTATGCGATTTTCTGAAGGTCCCGGTCCCGGCAAAGCCGTTCCCGCGCAGCAACGCCCGCGATGAATTCTGGGACAACTTTGAGGAAGAGCCCGCCGACTGATGGCGGCCCTCACTGATCCCCGACACCACCGAACTTTCCCTAACCCTTTGACACGGAGCTGGACATGAAACGATTTCACCTTGCGGCGATCCTAATGCTCGCCCCCCTCCAATTTGCTGCTGCGGAACCGACCACCGAACCTGTCTGGATGATGGTTCGGCATGACGTGGCAGACATGGCCGCATGGCGTGAGGTATTCGATGGCGGCCTCGCAATTCGACAAGACGCGGGCGAGCTGCAATTTGAGGTCCTGACAATGTCGACCTTCCCAAATTCCGTCATCGGAATTTTCGAGTGGACGAGTGAGGAGGCTACTTTGGCTTTCGTCAACGACCCGCTCGTCCGTGGCGCAATGAACTCGGCAGGGGTCATCTCGGAACCAATCATCACCCTGCACGAAAACGATCCGCGCTACTGGATCACCTCGGACGAACCCGAAGCGGTCTCTGGAGATATAGCGTCAAGTAATTGAGTTGAAGCCTATTAAGTCAGGTTCCGGAAAGAAGTGCAGTCCGTTCGCGCAAATATGGGACCAGCGCGTCAAGAACGGTCCGCACCTTGGCTGAGCCACGGGCGGACTCGTGGTAAAGCACCCAGCTTTCCATCTGGTCGAAAGGTTCGGGAAAGACGCGCTCGATAGGTTTGCAGGCGTCGCCGACAAAACAGAACAACGCTCCAATCCCGTCGCCTTGCTCGATTATGATCCGCGCAGAGTCAGAGTTCTCTACACGTGTCGCGGGCTGATCAAGATCGGCGAATTACTCTATCCATCCAAAGGCGCGCAGTGGCAAGAGCGGCTTTCCATACTGCACGAGTTGATGCGTGCTGAGGTCTTCCAAGGTCGCTGGTCGTCCAGAACTCAACAGGTAATCTGTCGATGCATAGAGGCAGCTGCCCCAGGTAAACGAATAGGCAACGACGAGGCCCGGGTCTGTCGGCGCAATAGTTCTTACGGAGATATCCGCATCGCCTTTGGCAAGATCAACACTGGCGAAGGAGCTCATCAATTCAATATGCAGGCCCGGGAAAGCATCCATCACTTGCCGTGCGAGCGGACGCAACAGATGCACGGCCGTCTGGACACAAGCGATCCGCACCGTACCTGCCGGGTTTTCGCGCATGCAGCGCACGGAACTCGTTGTGGCGCTGATCTTGGCATCCATGTCTTCCGCCGCATCAAGGACAGCGCGCCCCTCGGCAGTGAATTGGAATTTGCCGCCACCCCGGATAATCAGTGGTGCGCCAAAGACCTCTTCTGCGGTAGCAAGACGGCGACTGACGGTTGACGCATCAACCCCAAGGAGTTTCGCGGCGCCCGTCACCGACCCGCCTTTGGCGAGCGCAAGAATGATCCTAAAATCGCTCCAGTTCGGTTCAGCCATCTAACGCGCACGTCCCGCAGGGGATCTACCCGTGGCAGCCGCTTGCTCACATCTCATGCTGGATCGCTGCGAGCTTGGCGGTCACGTGTTTCGCGTGATCTTCGACATACGCCTTGTGGATGTCGCTCGATACATTCCTGCGAAACGCGTCTATGTTCTCAAAGTCAGCGACAAGGGCTGCGTCGTGGTGGTTCGGACCGCTGCCCACATTGGTGCCGAGTGTGAAGGACAGGACCTCTTCGCTTGTCTCGCACAAGTTCTTCACAGCGGCCCGCCATGCCGCGAGCTGCGTCTCAGACGCTTCGGGTTTGAATGAGACGAGTACAATGTGGCGCAGCATGAAAGATCCTTCCTAATTTCTTAAAGCTTGGGCGTCTGGATGGCCTTTTGCAAGTCGGTAGAGCCGTCTGAACGATCAGCAAAGACGCCATCAGTCCATCCACAAATTTCATGAGAATCAGATTGACACGAAATATAATTCGTGTGAATGATACTTACATGAATACAAAGACCCGCAAATACGACAGCTCCAAGCGCAAGGCGCAAGCTGAGGCTAGCCGCGAAAAGATCCTGAAATGCGCGGCAAAACTCCTCGCAGAGAACCATAAGGATGAGTTTCGGTTGGAGGATGTCGCGCGGCTGGCGGAGGTTAGTGTGCAAACCATCCTGCGCGCCTTCGGCAGTAAAGATGGGCTTTTGGTCAAAACGCTAGAGCACGAGGCTCCGGCCGCGTTAGATTTTTCCATTTACAGCAACATCAAGATAGAAGACTTGGACCAGCTGGTCACCACCCTGTTCAAGATTTACGACAAGATCGGCGACCTGGTGATCCACGCTTTGGCCCATGAACACCGGTCCCCAGAGTTTCAAAAGTCGCTTGATGTAGGTCGTGACTTTCACAAAGCCTTAGTCTCAGACGCCTTTGGAATTCACATCCATCGCCGACCACCCAGCGAACGATCTTTCCTGTTCCACGCGCTGCTTACCGCGACCGACATCTACATCTGGAAGATTCTGCGCCGGGACGAAGTGCTCAGCTTTGATGAGGCGGTAGCAACTGTCGTCTTAAACCTCAAATCCCTTATTCAGGAAAAAGAATAATGACGAAATATCTTTGGCTCAGCCATTCGAGCGGCGGTAACCTTCCCCCCAGCCTTGGCGTCGCGCATGCCTTGCGCAAACGCGGACACGAGGTTGTATTCGCCACCAAACCCGACACGGCTGCGCGCATTGAAGGCGAGGGGTTTCGCGGCATTGGCTTCAAGAACGCCTACACCCAGGTCGACAAATACCCCGATATGGGGCCGATAACCCGCATCGCCTGTTCGTTGACGTCGCCGGATGTTGCTGCAGAGATCAAAGAGGTCGTAGCCGCAGAACAGCCGGACGCCATCCTGGTCGACGCCATGTTCCCGGCAGCCCTGGACATTGCGCCGTCATTTGGCGTGCCGACATCCGTATTTTGTCACACATTCCTTTGGCGTCAGATGGATGCGTGGCAAGGGATCATGACGAAACTGGGTCAGTTGCGCGCTGCAGCTGGTTTTGAACCGCTGCCCGACATGGAAACGCTTTGGACGGCGCAGACCCGAATGATCGTCACATCCGTCGAAACGCTCGATGACGCGCCATTACCGGGTTGGGATCATGTCACCCATGTCGGGCCGGTCCTGGACAACGAAACCCCCGCACAGCCCATCGACCTGCCCTGGGCCGCAGATGATGCAACGCCGCTTGTGCTGGTCAGCTACACCACGACAGAGCTGGGAGCCCCAGACAAAGTGCAGACCGCGCTCGATGGGCTCGCCGATCTTGAGGCCCATGTGGTCGTGACCAGCAGCATGGCAATTGACCCCGCCGCGCTGACGATCCCGGCCAACGCCCATGTTGTGCGCTATGCTGACCACAACGCACTTCTTGAGCGCGCCGCCTTATGCGTGACCCATGGCGGGCACGGCACGATGATGCGTGCACTCAAATACGGCGTGCCAATGGTGGTGATCCCCGGTTTCCCGCATGATCAGGTTCCCAATGCGGGGCTGGTGGAAAAATTAGGGGCAGGTCTGGCCCTTCCGGGTGATGCCGATGCCGCCGCGCTTGCGGAGGCGGCTGGCCGGATCATGGCCGGTCCGTCGTTCAAGAATAGCGCAAGAGAGAATGCAAAGGCAGTCCGAGACCTTGATGGAGCATCGTCCGCCGCGGACGTGCTGGAGGCCCTGGTGGCTAACAAGGTGACGGAGACTGTGGCTTAAACCGTTTGACGCCAAGCATATTAAAGAAAAGGAGAATCCAATGACACAGATTTTGCAGATTGCTGCGATTGCTGCAGCCACGCTCGGCACGGGTGCAGCCACCCTCAACGTTATGAATGAAGATGTCCCCGACTTTGCCGTACCCGAAGGCGCTTGGGCCGCGACAGGCGCGCTCGATGGCAAAACTTTTCGGATATATGGCGAGGACCCTGGCAGCGGGGCCGTGCTGGAAGACGATATCGTTTTCCGGGATGGCACGTTCCAATCCACTGATTGCGAGAACTACTGCAACTTTGGTTGGTCCGGCTACCAAACCAAAACCATCGACGGGGTCATTCACTTCACCAGCACTGCAATCTGTCCAGACGCGCCGCATACTGTCGTTTGGTATGGAAGGATCACGGGCGACGATGTGGTCATCGACGGGACGTGGACCACCCGTCGCTGGTACTGGACCAATCAGATCGAGGTGCAAGCGACCGGCGCGCTTTCCCGCGTCACCGAGGCAACAGGTTAGGATGGCGCTTACGTCGTCGAAGACCCTTACGCTACCGGGCTTGTGCGTCCGGGTCGTCGCATTAATCGCTGTAATCGTCCTTGCCGCGTGGGGCGTTCACCTGATCCGCGACGCGTTGGACCTTCAGATCCGACCGGACAACGAACAGCAGGTTCACAAAGCGATTATGATCGGCGCAGTGGCCTATATCGGGCTGCTTGCGATGCCCTTCGTACCGGGCGCCGAAATCGGCATCGCGCTGCTTGCGGCGTTCGGCGCGGCAATCGCCCCCTTGATCTACGTGTGTACTGTGGCCGCGATGATGTTGGCCTTCACGATTGGACGGTTCATGCCAATCAGCGCGCTAGAACGGCTTTTCCGGGTTTTACGCTTGGTGCAAGCGGCTGACTTGGTGGCGAGAGCTGCTCCATTGTCCAAAGATGACCGGCTCGCAATGCTGCTGGAAGGGCAATCCAAACGCGCTGTATCAATTGCCGTGCGGTATCGCTACGTCGCAATGGCTCTTGCCGTTAACATGCCAGGCAATTCTATCATCGGCGGTGGTGGTGGGATCATGATTATCGCCGGATTGAGCGGGATATTCACACCGCTTGCCACCTTCCTCACCATCATGATTGCCGTTTCGCCCGTGCCGCTTGCGGTCCTGTTCTTGGGCCTATCCGTGTAGTCGATGTCGTCATCAGAGATCGCATCAAATTTCACACGATCATCAGCGCTCATTTTGGGTGGCTTCTCTGGGTCGAGAGTGTGTTTAACAGTGGGCATCTTAGTTTTAGCCCATTGGATCGAGTGAGATATTGAGCGTCGTGCCTGTGGCCTCGGCATACCGCTTGAGTGCGTCGACAGAGACGTTGATACCGCCTTCCATCTTGGCAATCCGAGACTGTGTAACCTTCATTTTCTCGGCAACATCTGCCTGTGTCATGCCCGCCAGTGTCCGTGCCTTGATCAACGCGCCTGCAACCGCAAATTCTGGTGCAAGAGCCTCATACTCAGCGACAAAATCGGGGTCTTTCATCCATTGTTTTTTTAGATCAGCAAAATCCGTCATGTGATGTCCTCCGCTCGTTTGAGAGCCAGTTTGATTTCTCGGCGTGGAGTCTTTTGTGTCTTCTTTTTGAAGACCCTGACAACGACAACACGCTTAGGCTTGGCAACCACGTAAAACGCCCGTGAGATGCCGTCTCTGCCCTTCATGCGGATTTCCCACAAACCTTGTTCAAGATGCTTCACATAGGGTTCATGGACGTTCTGAAGACCGTGTTCTGTGATGAGATCAGCAATCCATGTAAATTTGGCTTGTTGGTCTTTTGGTAGAGCATTGAGTTCTTCAAGAACCTCGTCGTTTAGCAGTTCAATTTTCCACATACTTATTCCATATATGTTATATTCCGACCGAATTGTCAAGAAAGCTAAGGTCTAACCCCTGTGCCTACCCGAGATCATTGGGTAGTTAGTCCACCCTGCCTCAGACAGCGCGGAATCTAAAGAATGGTGACTGAAAAACATCGTCATCCTGCAAGCGTTTTAGAAACAAAGGGAAAGATTTTAGAGAACGCCCAGCACCCACCAAAGACGGTGATCATGACAGCCAAGAGCTTCAATTTACGGTCGATCTCCATCAACCACTGAACAAACTCTGAGCTACTCCCCAATCGTTGGACAAGTTCTGGCGTAAATTAAGCTACTCTTTGCACCTGCTGATCGGGGTTGGTTGTTTCATTTCTCTGCCCGTAGACCACCGCAGGCGGCTTGCCGCCAAGTGAGGAATGCGGGCGCTTGTGATTGTAGAGCTCGATCCATTTCCTGACGCCAGCTTTGGCCTCTGATCCGGTTTCCCAGGCGTGCAGATAGCCGCAAGTAGCCCCAATGTCGGCTTCTGGCTCGAGCAGGTTTTTGGCAGAAAAATTTGGGCTTACGTACTGCCAGCAGTATTTCTCTGCTGGTCAACATTCTTTCACTGGTACCGACCGCAGCGGCTACGATATCCTGCTGGAGGCGAATGGCATCGAACGGCACGTTCAAATGAAATCCAGCTTCGTTGGAGCCAAAACGTCCAGGCAAAAAGTCAATATCAGATTGGCGGACAAGCCATCAGGCTGCGTGATCTGGGTGCGCTTTGATCCGGAAACCTTGAAACTGGCTGAATTCCTGTGGTTCGGTGCATCACCCGGAAAGCAATTGCCGGAGCTCGGCGACCGGATTGGGAAGCACGAAAAAGGCGATCAACACGGATACAAAGCCCAGCGTTCAGCCATTCGGGTTATCAACAAGGGCAAGTTTGAACTCGTAGGCAGCATGCCGGATCTTGCTGACCGCCTGTTCATACCAGACTTAACATAATGGCGCTTACAGCCGGTCACAAACATGTAGCCCACAGTTGTATTTCGAATCCGCTTTCAGGCTTCGGCGACGGCGTCACGCAAGGCTCTGAGTTGGCGGCTCGCAAACACGATGGATGCCGACTTCTGCGTCGGGGCATTGAATGAGGCGATCGCCAGACACGGCCCGCACGAGATCATGAACACCGATCAAGGATCGCAGTTCACTGGATCGGTCTGGATCACGACGCTGACCGAGGCCGGATACGCATATCGATGGACGGTCGGGGGCGATATCTCGACAACACCTTCATCGAATTGCTGTGGCGCAGCCTGAAGCAGGAGGACATCTGCCTCGAAGATATCCAGGACGGCTTTCAAGTGTCCGTCGTCAGAATTTTCAGGAGCACTGAGCGTTTTTGCTAACCGAGGTTCTGGTCCATCACTGGGTTCATTTTAAGCGCCCCCATTCTACACTTGATCAGCTCACGCCGGACGACGCATACTTGGCAGGCATGGAACAGCAAAAGACAGCATGAAACCTAACCCGATACACCTTAGCAAAGCTGTCCGAAAAGCTGGGCCCACTTCAGTTGCGGGTCAGTGATCAGGGAAATGAGCCTCGCCGCACGGTTTTTGTAATGCAATGTATGCTGCTCATCGCATGTGACAAAATTTCGTGTGAATCAGTCCTATGAACAGTGTACCCTATGCGCTTCCACTCATCTTGAGCGGCCTGCTCAAGGTCCCGCCTAACCTGGGGATCGACACCAAATCTTGCGGCCTCAACGTCATCTGCATATGTACTTAGAACGACATTTTTGGTGCCATCAAAATTTTCGATGACAACGTTGTTGAAAGTCAAGTTATAGAATTCATTCATGGCCCGGTATCCTTCTCCGTTCACGTTGCCGTGGACCATGAACAGTGGAAGATGACGTACTTCGAAATGCCGGTTTAGTTGTTGTTCTGTTTGTTCGAAAAAGGAATCATAGCGGTCGATGTCGACGCCGCCCTGCTCGGGGCGCGTGCCGACGATGTCCTTGGCGAATTTTGGCCGACCCAGGAACACGATCTCCTTGCCGTCGTTTCCTGTGACCCCGGTCCGCGTCACGTACATGTCGATGTGGAAAATGGGCTGGGTCCCATATCCCGTCAGCTTTCTGTCTTGGTACCAATTGAAATCTCCGGAATCGGCCCCCCCCAGAAAAAGAATGTCCGTCCCGAAGAGAGAGGCATAGCGACCCGCAATATCCTGAACGGTCTTCAAGCCGAAGCGCCCCAAGTTCCGGATCATGTAGTCCATACCCACAAGCGTGAGGTCGCTTCCGCCGAGGATATTCCCACCCTGAAAGTAGAGGTATGACTGAAGCGCAGAAATGTTGGTTTGCGTCGCGATTTCGTCTGCCACGGCCATATCATCTTGGCGCGGGAACAGGATACCTTCCGCCAGGATCTGTTGCCCGCTGCTACCCCTTAGCCCGACATAAGCGTCTTGCGCCCATATCGTGAAATTGAATTTCGACATTTCAACGATATTCAGGTGAATGCCCGACGCCAGGTCGCTCCACGTCTCGACTGCAGGGCGGGTATCGGGGTGGCAGACGATCGTATATTCCCGGTTGTCGCCAAGGGCCGCTATCAGCGTTCTGAAATGCCGCACCTCGCGCGGGTCCAGACTCACGTTGCCTTTTCCGTCGCGATAATATGGCACCGTGATCAGCAAATTCTCGATCCGCCCAAGACAGGATGGACTGATCCTCGTGTGCATGGCGCGCGCGAATGCCTCGCTAAAGTGCCGCGTGCTGAACGCCGCATCCGGGGCGTCCATGGTATTGGCGATCATTTTCTCAATTTCGGCGGGATCCAACGGACTACCGCCGGATAGTCGGCCAGTGGAGTCTTGCAGGCTTTCGCCCGCCGCTTCTAGGGCGCGGTCAAACGTGTCTAAGGTCGGGTATATTTCGTTGAAATTTGGCGGGCGAGAGATATCCACTGGATCGACCTTTTGGGTAAGAACGGATTTGCGCTTGCACGTACGGGATTGCAGCGCGCGCAAGCATGGAGTTCGATGGGCCTGAAACAGCGCCCCATCAAGTGAGATCCTGATTCAGCAGATCGAGTATTGGCTTCAGAGGTTCGTCGTTGAAGTTTTCCGATATGGTGCTGTACGCCGCGCTTTTGTCTCGGATCGCATCCTTTGCAAAATCAAGTATCGGCGCGGGGTTGCTATACAAATGCGGGATCAGACGCAGCGCAAGCACCCAGGAGCCGACATTGTCGGTCAGGTAATGAACGCCGGCGAAGACTCGTCTGTCACCCCAGTCAACCGCATATTGTTTCAATGCTTCGACTGCCTCGGCATTCCCGAACCCGCGCGCGGTCCAGGCAGCAAACGCATTGCATCCTCCCAATATGCCCTGAATGCAGTGCCCGCTCAGGATGGAGGGATGGACACCGGTGTGTGTCACGCTATCGGCGGTCGTCCATTGAAAATCGTCCATCCCGAAAACCGTCGCAGCGGTGTAGGGGCGCGGGCGCATGAACAGTTCCTTGATGTCCCAGATACTTGGCTGGACGCGACCGATATTTCCCCAAAAATCGCTTTCAAACTGGGTCAGGGTATCGACGACAGCCCCATCGCTCATGACGTGTTTGGGAGCAATGTCACCAAAATATGCCGCGAAGTTGGAGCCGGTGCTCCGGGACGCGAAATTGTCGAAGCTTCTCGTGTCGGCATCTTCAAAACAATCCTGTTCACGGTCGAACCGTCCGGCATCCTCAACGATGTAATGCCATCCATGTTGACGATGCTTCGTAGCCGGCAGGTCCGGATGCACATCCGGCTGTTGCGTCAGGATGTCGGACTGTTGGAACGCGGCAAGGCAGATGCGCAGGTCGGCCTCTGCCACGGCTTCGAAGATCGGTGTGTCGCCGCCGACAAAACTGGCGGTCGACCCACCAGTCCACGCGCCGCCTTCCCACCTCGGCCAGATCAGGTTTGAAACATCGTCCAGCCATCCCTGAAGCAACGCTTGATACTGGCTGTCGTCTCCCTTGAAATTCGGCATCTTGCGAAACAGGCCCACCCTAGAATTCTTGTAGGCCGTCTTCAAATTTCCATGTGGTTCAAGTTTCATAACGTCCTCCTGAAAAATGAATTAACGAAGACCGGCTTTTTCCATTCCGCCGACAACAATTTCGCGATGATCGGGGTTGACGATCGGGTAGTCCGGGGATCGAAACATATCGATCGTAAGGTCGGGCTCACGCGCGACAAGACGATCGAGCAATCCCCGGGCTTTTTCGATCCGGCCGAGATGGGCGTAGGCCACGGACAGGTCCATAGCCGCCGGCCGGAAATTCGGCACACCGGCGAGCGCTCTCTCGCCGAAATGAACGGCTTCAGCCAAATCCCCTGCCAAGAGATGGACAAAACAGCTGTAACTCTCTGAAATCGGTTGGACGAGGCTGTATTTTCCCAGTTTCCGAAAGTTCGAGATGGCCAGCAGGGCTTCGTCGAACTTTCCGGAATAGGCACAGGAAAGCCCGTAATACCCCCAGCAAATCGCGTTCCCGGGTGCCAGCCTGATCGCTTCCGAGGTAAGCTTCAGCCCGACATTGAAATCCCGGAAAAGATAGGCGGTGGCGTGACCGGCAAAACTGCGCACCAATGCGTTTGTGGGATCTCGGAAAACGGCTTGACGAAATTTGTCCCGCACGTCGCCAAGGCTTGGAATGGTGCCAATTCTTTCTCCAATCAAAAATACCTGTCCCATACCAGCCAAGGCCAGATATAATCCGCTCGGGTCGATTTCCGAGGCACGTCGTGCGCACCGCTCCATTTCCCGAATGTCGACCGTCCCGGGACAGACAATTCCTCGAAACGCGGTAAATGCGTTGGCTTCCGCCAAAAGCTGCACTTCGCCGGACCGACGCAAGACTTCTTCGTTGGAAATCAGGAAATCTTGGAATTGCTGAACAATATCGTACTCAAGATACTTGAAACCGTGACGGGTGTAGGCACTCAGCTCGCGGCGAAACTGCCACAAGATCTTGCCGAAACCGTTCGATGCTGTCGCGGTTGCAACTCCGTCGCCGCCGGTGACGCCAACGCGTACCACCACTTTGATATCCCGCGGTCCAGGGTTCAGGCCCAGGCCGCCAAGGTATCTGCAATCACACAAGGACGAAGACCCGAGGTTGCGAGCCCGTTCAATCAAGGCATCTACCAAGCGATCAGCAATCTCGTCGCATCCGGACTTGCCGCCGTTAACCTGCCGAACGTCGAAGATGATCTGACGCGCCGCGATTTCAGGCTGGGAGGACGGCGAGGTGCGAACCGCCTCCCTTGAAGCTTCGAACCATTGGCGCGTATTCCGCAGCCAATCTTCGAAGCTGTCGTCGCGGATGTCGATGCCTTGCAGAAGTTCTTCACCTGGCCGGACCGTGTCTTCTGACAGATGATCGAAGTAGAAGTATTCGGGATCGAGCCAGATGTCCGACCGATCTGCGCCGATAGCGTCAGGGAGCACTTTTCGCAAATTCGAGAGGGCATGGCGCAAACTGCCGGCACCCTGCTGATCGCCACGGTCCGACCAAAGATGCGTTTGCAGCCATTTTCGCGATTGCCTGTGACCTTCGGTCAGGGTCAGAATTGCCAGAAGCGCGCACTCTTTTCGTCCCTTTGGGCGGCAGCACTTCCCAGCCTCAGAAATCAAGTCAAACGGACCGATTACTTTGATCGTATACTTGGCCATCTTGAACAAATTCTCTCGCCAAACAATCCGACCAATATGGCGCACGTCGTGTTTTTTGTAAACAGACCGGCCAAGCGCAGCTTTGGCAACGACATCTGAATACGGCCGGCTTTTGGGGTCGTAGCCGTCGCCTTGTAAAATTGATTGCTCCGCCATTGACTTAGCCTTTGTTCAGACTGGGCGATATTGATGACCGCGAAGATGCGCTGTGAAAATTGACAAGTCGAAACCGCCAGCGTTAGTCCGTCAAATCGCAATGAACAGGTCAACAAGTATTGCGATGCAGTCATAGATATCCTGGCGAATTCACTATGCGTTAACGCTGGCCTCACGGTAGGCTCATCACCGCCCGCTAACCTCCGAATGATCAGGAGGTATTTCAGAATGAGTTTTCCAGATCCGAATCGCCGACAGGCTGCTGCTGAAGCGCGTAACGCTGCCACGTTACTCTCGACAGAGATTGATCATCCTTCTCATACGCGCAACCAGGACGAAAACCATCCCTATATTCACAGTTTCACGAAGGGTTTGCTTCACGGCGATAACGGGTTGTTGGAGAACCCCGGGGACTTTAAGATCTTTGCCGAAGGAACCGAATCGTCCGATCCGTCGGTGTTTCAGGCGGTGCCGCTCAACACCAGCGTGGCCACATTTCATGGCGCAACCCGGGCGGATTTCGACGTGCTCGAGTGCGAGGGTGACCGGAGACCATATCGTGAATGGGAGAGCCCGACCGCGGGCCACGCCTTCGTTCTCGAAGGGCCCGATCCGTTCGCATTGACGATGCCGCCGGCGCCCGCCGCCGGGTCAGCCGAGTTCGCGGCCGAGATGGCCGAGGTTTACCAGATGGCCCTGGCGCGGGACTGGCCCGTTGCCGGCTTCATGCACGAGGACCTCGTTGCGGGTCTTCGCAAAGCCGATGGTGGCGCCGTGTCCAACGCCGGCAAGAAACGACTCAAGGACGCTCAGGAACGTGTCAGCGTCGCCGCCGACCGGCTGACCGACATGCGTTGGTTCAAAGGTGTTCCGGATGGGCGCGACACTGCGGTCGAAGAACAGCGCCGCCGGCGCCGGTTCAACATCCCGCAGACGGCCTCCAACCTGTTCCGGGGCGCTGGTGAGGATCCATGGGAAACCCCGTTTCTTTCACAGTTCATGATCATGGGCGACGGGGGATGCAAACGCGACGTGGCTGCGCGCGCGTCCGGAAAGATCGCCTTTGGCGCGCAGCTGATCGACCAGAAGGTCCGGTTTGCAACGCCTGAAAAGGATTTCATGACGACGTGGCGCGACTGGCTGGATGTGCAGAACGCCCTCAACGCGCGCCCCTTGGTTGGCGATGCGCAATATGTCACTGACGCTGGCAAGGTGCAGTTCAGGACAATGGCCGCCCTGCGCGACATGGCGACCTACGTGCACGACGATCAGCTCTATCAGGCGTACCTGAACGCGGCCCTGATCATGCTGAGTGAACGGTTCGGCTTCGATCCGGATATCCCCTATCACGGTCAAACCAACAACGCGTCGCCGCGGTGGAACCGCGAACCGTTTGCGCTCTTCGGCGGCCCACATCTTCTGACGCTGCTTTCAGAGGTATCGAGTCGAGCGCTCAAGGCCGTGCGCGGGCAAAAATTCACGGTTCATCGCAGACTGCGGCCCGAAGCCGCCGGCGCGCTCTTCCACAAGATCTACTCGGGCTACAACCCGAACCGCGAACATGGCGGGTCAAGCTACGCAACCGGAGACGGTTCGGCCGAAGCCCTGGCCCGGGCGTCGCTGGGGCAGACGCTAGCAACCTATACATTCCCGACCGGAGGCGGAACCGAGCCACCGCTCGAAAGCATCCTGTCGGACATTCGCCTCCACAATGCGGATCAAACCGGCGAGGATCCCAACGATCTGGACCGCGCGAAATGGCTCTTGCCCATGGCCTTTCCGGAAGGCTCGCCGATGCATCCGGCCTATGGTGCGGGGCACGCCACCGTCGCCGGGGCCTGCGTTACGATGCTGAAGGCATTCTTCAACATGCGCGACGCCAATGACACCACCCGACCGGCCTATCTGGTCGAACCCGGCGGCCCGGCACTGGTTCCCGATTGCGGCAGCAATGTCGGCGATGGATCGATCGACATGCTGGGCGTGGACATTGACCGCGGCCTGACGCTCGAAGGCGAACTGAACAAGCTGATGTGGAACATCTCGAACGCCCGCAATGTGGCCGGTGTGCATTATTACACCGACTACATTGAGTCTGCGCTGTTGGGAGAGGCGATCACGATCGGCATCCTGCGCGAGCAGATGCTTTGCTACGAGCCTGACGAAAGCGTATCGATGACCGTCCCGCTGTTGACCCGACGAACACTGCCCGAGACGCTGCTGAACGGAAGCACAATTGGCAAGGACGATGCTGTCGATGTCGTGAAAATCAACCGGCACGGCCATCTCGAAGCCGCCAGCGCGACACCCCGGCCCTAACCGAATTTCCTTAAAGCAAACCACGCCGACCGCCTCTTGCGGGCGGCGTAAGGCCCCCATTCAGTCAGAGGAGGACACCATGGCCGAGAACAAACGTACAACCGGACCGTTCACACTGCGCGACGACCGAGACCTTGATAAGGCGCTTGAGGACTACACGCACATCTATCATGGCGGTGCGCGCTGCTCGACAGATACGATTGGGCACGCGACGCCTGACGATATGTCGCTGCAAGATCTGGTCCTTCATGCGCCACAGGGGTTCATTCCGCTTTGGGCCGAGGGCGTCACGTTGCGCTGGCGCTTCCAGGAGCGCTCGGTCCAGCAGTTCGTCGATCCCGACGCCGCCAAGGACTACGTCCGCGATCTGTTGGCGGACGCCGCGCTGGCGTGGGGCGCGGCGGTGCCCGTCCGCTTTGCCGAGTCACATCAGCCGTGGGACTTCGAAATCAAGTTGAGCGCGCGCGACGATTGCGATCCGAGGGGCTGCACACTTGCGAGCGCTTTTTTCCCGGACGCCGGGCAGCACGAACTCGAACTTTTCCCACTGATGTTCCGCAACGACAGGGACGAGCAAATTGAAACCATGGCCCATGAGTTGGGGCACGTCTTTGGCCTTCGCCACTTTTTCGCACAAACGCGCGAGGCAATTGTTCCAAGCGTAGAGTTTGGAACACAGGATCCAAATTCGATCATGAATTACGGCCCGCAAAGTGAACTGACGGACACGGACATTTCCGATTTGATCGCGCTCTACTCCCGCGTCTGGTCGGGTGATCTGACCCATGTCAACGGTACGCCCATTCACCTGGTTGAGCCGTACAGCGCCACAAACGCACGCGCGCTGCCGCCGGCTCTGGTCGCGAGGTCTCAATCATACGCCGCACGCACGAAAAGCGCCTGACAGCGGGCTCACACCGAAGGTGGGGGCCAGCACACCGCTGCCCGCCTGGCCCCGCCCATTGCAACGATATTCAGACAGGAGAACCGCCGTGCCCCTTTCTTGGCAACCAACATCACTCCCCGCCGCAGGATCTCGAACCGACGACGTTTGGTTCAACGACAAGAATGTTGGTTGGGCAGTAAACTCGGACGGCAAGGTCTATCACACGACCGATGGTGCCGAGACATGGGTGGAGCAACGGCTGTTTGCCGATAGTTATCTAAGGTGTCTGTCTTTCTCGTCAAATCAAAAGGGTTGGATCGGTACGCTTTCGGGTCCGCACAGCCTCTACCGAACCGATGATGGGGGCGCCAGCTGGAACCCGGTGTCGGATCTGCCCGACGGCGGCCCGGCCCGGATCTGTGGCCTCGTCGCGGTAAATGACGACGTCATATTCGCGGCTGGCACAAACTATCCCGACGAGCCTGCAGGCGTCATATGCAGCCGGGACGGCGGGACGACATGGGACCTGCTCGATCTCGGTTTGGATCCAGCGCTCTTGGTCGACATCTACTTCGAAGATGAAAACACCGGCTGGGTGGTCGGCGGCCTTGATGAGGTGCGACACCCCGCGCGCGACACGGTGCGGCGCGATGTCATTCCCGTGGTTCTGTCGACGATAGACGGTGGGCAAAGCTGGACCAACGCAATTGGATTGCCAATTGCCCTCGGGGCGTTTCCGCGCGGCGAATGGGGCTGGAAGATCCAAAGGCTCGGCGCACAGACAATACTCGTATCCTTGGAAAACCTGCACGATGGCGCAATCCTGAGGTCGGACGACCTCGGCGCAACCTGGGAGCGCCTGCCGATCAACGACCGCCAGCGCAATGCCAATCTGGAAGGCATTGGTTTCCTCGACAAGGATCATGGCTGGGTTGGGGGCTGGGGGGACCTGTTCTTTCAGGGCGGGTTTACCAGTGAGACCAGCGACGGCGGCCGCACCTGGGACGACGCCAATCACGTAGGTTTCCGGCTCAACCGGTTTCGGTTTATCGGCGATCCTGTCGAAGTAGGATATGCCAGCGGCGACACGGTCTACAAACTCTCCGACGCGCCTGCACCCTCTGTCGCAACTCTTCGGCAAGCCGTCGAAGAACCTGCGGGCGACCAAAGCATCTCTCTCGAAATCGATGTTCCGGAAGAAACGCAAAGCCTCGTCGTCCTCGTCTGGGAGCGCTTCGGACGCGAAGTGCGCCGTCTCGTGTCCGAAGCCCACCCTCAGCCCGGGCGCCGTCAAATCAGTTGGGACCTCACCGATGCCGAGGGTGTCGTCGTTCCTGCGGGAAGCTTCATCGTGCGCGTGGTGACTGACGAAAGTTCAACAAGCCGGGTCATTCACCGGCGCATTCTACCAAGCCAAATCAAACAGGAGAGCCAGCCATGACAACCCGAATCTACAGCGTTGACGCAATTGATCTTACTCTCAAAAAAAGGAACCCACACTCTCTGTTGATCAGCTGCACGGGGCGCGTCACCAGCAGCGGCTGGTCAGACATCCATCTGTCTCCATTCGTGTACGTCGCGCCGCCGGCGGATGGCATCCTGGACTGCGACCTGGTCGGGACGGCTCCCGGTCCCGGCGAAATCGTCATCCCGGTGCTGACTAAGGTTGCCGCGCATCTGGTCGTTGACGACGTCGACAACTATTGGGGCAAGGATCAGCCGGTCGAAGGCGTTCGTGTGCACGCCAGCCAGAATACCAAGGTCGCGACGTTGGAAGATATCGCGACCGGCATGACCGCGGCGCGCATTCTGGACGCGACCGACGGACCAATCCCGTCGGCACCAAGCTACGAGGCAGACATCAAACCGCTGTTTCGCGTTCGCGATGCCGTGGTGATGAAGAACATCAGCGGTTTCGATCTGCACGCCTACGAGGATGTGGTGACCTGGGCCGATCGCATCCTGGAAACACTTGAAGCCAAAAGGATGCCCTGTGACGGCGCCTGGCCGGCGCAAGATGTCTCGCTGTTCAAGGCCTGGATCGACACCGGGAAGGCCGCCTAAAGCCGCAGTGTCTGCCCCCGCATCGCAGGGAAGGACGACACTGACACGACGCAACTGCCAGAGCGCGCGCCGGTCCTAGGACGTCAGGTCGCGGCGGCGCTCCCGGGCGCGAGGAGACCGATATGCGCATACACTCATATTTTTCCACAAAGCTCTTTTCGCGCCCCGAATTCGGGGCAGACGGGGCCAACTTGGCAGCGGCGCTAAGCCAATCGCCTCCTCCTGCGGTCTCGCCCCGACTTGAGCCTCGGGACGAAACTGTCTTCTGGCTGACGGCCGCGGCCGAGGTCGAACATTTTCTCATGACCCACTACCTCTTCGCGGCCTACACCTTGAAACTGGTTGACGGTGGTGGCACCTCGGAAGATTTCAAGGCGCTGCAAACAGCATTGCTGCAGATTGCCCGTGAAGAAATGGGGCATCTGATTACCGTGCAGAACCTGCTGACACTTGTGGGGGCTCCATTGCATTTCGGACGAGAGCACTCGCCGTTCGCAAGCGAGATATATCCGTTCCGTTTCAAACTGGAGCGCGTGTCGCTGGACAGCCTGGCAAAATATGCGCTCGCCGAAAGTCCGATTGACCGGTCAGCTCTTGAGGCGGGTCTCGGTCCCGACGATTTGCGGCTTTACGACACCGAGATTGCCAGACGTGCCTTGGCCAGCAACGACGGCCATCCGGTTCGTCATGTCGGCCCCATCTTTGCCCGGCTCAGAGAATTGTTTGCCGATCATCTTACGGCGTCGGATCTGCGACTGGACCGGCACGATCGGCAGGCACGATGGCGCGATTGGGGATACAAGCCCAATCCACGCGACGGAATTGACACGGACCTTCGGGTATTGGTCCATTCCTTTGATCAGACCGATCCGGACGACGCACGTGAAGCCGCCGTTCAGGCCATTCAGGACATTGGCGATCAAGGCGAAGAAGCTGACCTCGACATGGGCGACGGCGAATCCCACTTCGAGCGGTTTTTTCAAGCCTACAAAGACCTTGCTGCAATCGAAGAGGTGCACGGCACCGCGCCGGTCTGGCCGGTATCGGCCAACCCCAATCTTTCCCTCGACGTTCAAGACGGCGCCGATAATGCCGGTCGGATAACGCTGCCTCGCACCCGCCTCTGGGCCCAGCTTTTCAACCTCAGATACCGACTTTTGCTAAGGTTCTTGTCGCACGCGTTGCAGTTGGACGGCCCGGTTTTTTTGACGGGCGGTGCGACGATGGGCGACCGGACGGCCAAGGGGCTTATCGTCTATTGGGCATTCAAGGAAATGCGGCGCTTGAAAAAGATTGCGGCAAAGCTCGTGCAATTGCCCGCGACCGATCTGCCGAATTCGCACCATGCGGGTCCGCCGTTCGAATTGCCATTCCGGTTGGACCTCGCGCCGGACGAAGGCGACAGGTGGGTCGGTCATCGCGATGTGTTTCGCGCTGCAATCACGCTTACAGAAAAGATGCAGGCCGAAGATCCGGATACCAACGATCCTTTCCTTGCCTATCTTCGTTCCGACGATGAGCAAAGCGCGTCAATTGCCGATGCAATGGCGGCCACGGGCAAGCTTCCGGCCAGTCTGAGTTTGGACGATTTCCAAAAGGTGGCGGCAATTCTTGATGAAGCTGTGCGCGGTTTTCCCGTTGCGGGCCCGCACAGTGCCTTTTGGCGAAACGCCACTCTATCAGATTTTTTGGGGCATGCTTTTGCGCCCGTTACGCCCGGAGATCCGGATGGTTCGGGGCTCATTCAACGCATCGCCGTCGCGGAAGATGGTGCAAATCTGATGCCCCGATATCGTCCGCGGATCGACCAACGACGGGTCGATTACATCGTAGATTGGATTGCACGTGGCGCGCCCGACAATGCGCCGCCGGGGCAGATCGGTATTGCCGAGGAACCGACACCAAGCCCCGAGCCAGCGCCACATCAAATGCCCCAGAAACAATGAGGAATGCAGCCATCTTCCCGGCAGCAGAATTTTCAAAGCTGTTAGACAGCAACAAAGTGCATGATTTGCCCGGTTCCGCTACGGTTTTGGCTCAGGGACAATTTGAAAATTCGTCGAGGTATCCTGCGATGATCCGATGCTCCAACAGAAAGAAGCGCGATCCCGCAAAACCCGATGTGCATGGTAGCAGCCTTTCGAACATTGATGTGGAACGGCTTCACTTTTTTCCTAGGCATGTTCCGCCCGAGCACAAACCGTCAGGTACAATCAATAGCGCAAGGGAAAAAATATATGGTACGTTGGTTGAAAATCGGCTGCAACAGAAAGATAAAGGTTGATTTCAACAATTGACACTCCCCCAATAACAAAAGGACTTTTCAAATGAAGATGATATTTGGCACCCTATACCTATTAATGGCAGCATCTCAGGCCTCTGCCGGTTGCCAAGAACATTGGGACGCGCGTGGCTTGGGCAGCGAGATGCAAGGTTTCTGCTCCGCAGTTGAAAACACCAATAGCGATGGCTTGGTTGTTATTATGAAAAAGAAGCCCAAGGGCTGCTCCCCTAAGGGACCAACGTCGGACTGCAATCCTGCATCTAGTATCTTGCAAGGTGATGGGGCCTATAATGGGCTTATGTGGTTCGACGCAGACGGTGGGTTCGGATTCGACATGCAAGATCGGCAAGGGCAAGATGGAGCCTTAGTCGCAGAAAATGGCGGTGCACCTCGCTACTATCACGAGCTGGAAGATCTGAGTACATCTGGCGCTATTGAGACGCATGAAATTGATGCTGACGGAGAATGGTTCGTGGTAGAGAACAATGGCTCGGATGATCTGCGTGCCTTCAATTCTAAGCTGATGCAGCAAAACAGTTGGGTGACATCCGCTCTTCAAAATGGGACAAACGTGATTTTCCTTCAACAGGAACAGTAGACGATGGAAGATCCGACAAACGCGTGTTTCAGGTTTTTTGGCGTGGATTTTTTGCCCTGTGACCATTTCCAATGGGCTCTAACTTCTTTTCTAAGTGTCGCGCTTGTCGGGGCCGTTGTAGCACTTATTGCTTTTCTATCGATTATATCTACGGCTTATCAAAGACGTGAAATTGTATCTGTGTTGGGCGCCTTGTTTGTAATGGCGTTGTTTGGTGGTCTGGTAGGATTTCACGGTGGCAACAGTCGGGTAGGCGTTGTCGGAGACGTCATTCCCGCTGTGGTTACACTTGTGGCTGGTGTGGCGGCCTATCTATTTGGTGTTTCTGAGCGAAAGCCGGGGCCATTGATGTTCCCGCTTTTGGGTGCTTTCGTAGCTACTCTATTCATGGGCTACAGCATGGGTTCGGCCAACCGCAACGGAGAACAAAGAGCGGCCCTCGCGGATGAGCAGTGCTTCAAGGCGCTGACCAATGTTGACATCTTGAAGTCCGAGGCAGCATTTGCACGCGCTCAACAGATATTCGGAACGACATGTGAAGTTTGGTGGGAATTGGACGGTGACCCGGACACTTGATCGTTCGAATGCTGACGACCGGAGACGAAACCAGGGGAACAGAAATCTGAGCGAAATTGCTATTCCCTGAAAGCCTTCGTGATTTCTCTGAAAGGCCGCCAGAATTTCCCTGTTAATAGTTTTAGGGAATTCGCCCACAAGACACTGTTCTGTTTGCTTAATTCTTAGTTTTAGACATCGGATATTGCCGAAACCGCGCGTATTCCCTGTAAAATCCCCTGTTTTCAAGGAATTTCCGGGTAGACTGGATAGCTGCGAACTGCCCGCACAGCCACTTTTTTCATAAGCATTTGATTTGAAAGCGTTTTTTGGAGAAGGTTCGAATCTGTTGACATGAGCCAAACCAATGCATCAACATTTGCATCAACAAATCCATCAACATGTCAGATTCACGTTCACTAGTGATTAGTGAAATAGTCCGGGCTTATGCCTGACGAAAACTTTGCGGAAATGTCCAAACTCCACCCCGCAAAAACTCCAGTCCAAACAATTTTGGAAATAGAAAACTCTCGAAGGCGCACCAAACTCTCTGTCTGGCGCTTGTCGCAGGTAGCGTGAGTGTACTCAAAGCGGCGCTAGACCATCTAGGCATTGAATCGTAGTGTTCGATGATGCTACCTTATGCGAAGACGCCTGTGTCGGAGATTGCCGATCAACTGGGCCGAGACCCATCGACGATCTACCGTGGGATTAAGCGGAACTCGGTGCGCTTTGATGATCAGCCAGAGCTGAACGGCTATCACGCGTTGAATGCGCAAGACCTGTACGAAGACCGGCGCGCCATCCATCGCAAGCTGAACCGATTTCCAGAAGTCATGGCCGCTGTGCGCAGCGGTTTTGACGCTGGATGGTCGCCCGAAAAAATCGCTGGCCGGATGCGGTTGGAGCGGCATCCCATGCGGGTCAGTCATGAGACGATCTACCGATACGCATACTCGAAAGATGGCCGTGCTGAGAAGTTCTATCAGCATCTGCCGCGTCATCGGCGCAACCGCAGACCTCGCGGCATGCGCAAGCGGTATGGCAATCAGTTCCTTGATGAATTAGCGATTAAGCACCGTCCCGAAACTGTTGGAGATCGCGTTCAATTCGGCCATTGGGAGTGCGATCTGGTCATGTTCCGCAAGGAATTTGGCAAGGCCGACGTCACCTCTCTGGTCGAACGCGTCAGCCGGTTCGCAGTCGTCCTGAAGAACCTAGACCGGCAGTTTAAACCTGTCATGGAAGGCCTGGTCGATGGCCTGTCATCCCTACCAGCGCATGCCCGGCAATCCATCACCTTTGATCGCGGGACAGAGTTCAGCGCCTGGCAACATATGAAAGACGGTCTTGGCGCTGGCAGAAAGGCACTGTCGAGAACACCAACAACCGTCTGCGCCGATGCCTCCCCCGCAAGTCTGATCGGACGGCATTCACAAATCGATATGTGAAGTCGATTTGCGACCGCCTCAACGCGACGCCGCGTAAATGCCTAGGGTATCAAACGCCAGCAGAAGTGTTTCGCAAAAAACTCATAGAAGGAGCTACAATACCCTGATAAACTCGAAACACAGAAATTGCGCTTCGCCGTGAGTTCACAATGAGATTTATCAGGGCTGGTGCTTGCCAGTGACGTCGGCGGTTGATCACCCTGATCGTCATGACATCGATGATTGGGTGCTGAAGGGACCAAAGAATGGACGTATCGAGGAGCTGGTAAGAGAGCTGACGCTTGAACGCGGGTTGCGATTGCATGACGTCGAGAACCTCATTTTAGAGGCCCTTGAGGCACAACAAAGGAGGCAGGACCCTCAAGATCTAGGGTAGTACAGGCGCTGGCGTTGTGGCCGTTCAGTTAGTTCATATCATTGTTGCCGACCAAGCGTATCACAAACCTAAGGTGTTGAACGTAACACCCGTTCACGGCTCCGCATGGGTGCCGAATTCGAATGTCGCCAATGCCGCAAGATATGCGAGTGGCTGCTGTGTTTGGAAATGTCCGCTTCCGAACAGCGTGCCGGGCAGAAATGCAGGCTGCGACCGCAGCATTGAGATGTCGCGACCAATGGCAATTATGGGCCGTTCAATCTGCTATATTCCTAAGGTTCTTCGCGATGCTTTGCATGTGTCGTATATCCGTACCGCAGCAGCCGCCAAAGACGGTAATATGCGGGAACCTTTGCCGAAGGTTTGCGAGTTGCCCCCCAAGTTCAATAGGGTCACCCGCATCTAACACCTCCGCATTGTCCAGTTCCGCGTGACTGCACCGCGACGCATTCGCCACGATGCCCCGTACACGCCGTATCCATGGACCATCGACAAGGACGTTTGCAAAGTGATCAGGATGTGCGCAGTTAATCATAAAGTAAGACGCATAGCCGTCGGTGCCATCATCCACCTCTTTGATGGCGTCTTCCAACGACGCCCCAGTCGGCAGACGCCCATCAACTTCAACGGTGAAGGCCACAACGACCGGAATTCCAAACGACCGCGCAGCGCGCACGATCCCAGTCGCTTCCGCTGGATATGCGATTGTGTAGGCGCTAATTATGTCCACGTCGGTTTGGGCCAAGACCGCGACTTGTTCCGCATGATACGTCTCAGCTTCTTCAGCATTCATTTGCTCACTGGGGGCATATGCATCGCTGCGAGGCCCAACATTGGCGCTGATCACGGTTGGTAAATCTCCGTACTCATTTCTCGATTCGCATAGGTGACCGATAGCCTTTTTGTTCAGCTTGATCAGTTGCTCGGGCGAATAACCGATGACTGCACCACGATCACGATTTGCGACCCACGTGGCGCTTTCAAGAATGACACCAACGCCGTGTTCTTTGCCCAACGCGATCAAATCACGGGCGTATCGGTTGAGATGAGCCCGCCCTTCTTCTGTTTCCAAAAGCGGAAAGGTTGCAAATCCGGGAAGATCGACATTTTGGGTGAAAAGGAGATCAGTCTCCATCCCTGTGTAGGTCAGAAAGAGGTCCGCGTTGAGCTGAGGTAGATTGTACCGATGGATATGCATGCGTTAGATCCAGCCCTCAGTTCTCAAGGATGTCCGCGTCGTGGTTGGCGTCACCTAGGCTTTGTGACGATTATCTCGACTGGTGAGATGCGCCCCGCCTGCAAGTTCGCAACCATATTGGGTATTTTCTGCGCCGTTGATTGCTGCATGAGCACGTGAAGCCCCAAGGGTGGCGGACCATCGGCGGCGTCGCTCGCCGCTTTCATCTTTTCGAAGAACGCCATCGCAAAATCGCGACGGTCCTCTTCTTTGACGATTTGCAACCCATTAGCTTCCAACGCCGACCGGTACTCTTTCGGTTCTGCCAGCCAGCTTGTGGCAGACGTCGTTGCCCAAGGGACCGGATAGATAAAGTCATCGTCATTGGTCTTCATGATATCGTAGATGCCGAGCTTTCCGCCGGGTTTCAGCACACGTGACACTTCAGAAAACAAGGCGGCTTTGTCTTCGATGTTCATGCCAACATGCATCATGAAAGCGCCATCAAAACTTGCGTTCTCAAAGGGCAGTGCTTGCGCGTTGCCACAATGAAGCGCGATACGGTCCGAAAGGCCTACCCAGTCGCACAGTACAGTTCCGGTCTCAACATATTCAGGCGTCAGATCGATGCCCGTGACGTTTGCACCATACGTCTTCGCAACAAAACGTGCTGATCCGCCTAGACCGCAGCCGATATCAAGTATGCTTTGCGTTGATGTTATTTCCAACTGATCCAAGAAGTGGGCGCTCGCGATCCGGCCGCCGATATGAAATTCGTCAACCGGCCCAAGGTCTTCAACG
Organism: Roseobacter fucihabitans; assembly: GCF_014337925.2. Lineage (NCBI taxonomy): Bacteria > Pseudomonadati > Pseudomonadota > Alphaproteobacteria > Rhodobacterales > Roseobacteraceae > Roseobacter > Roseobacter fucihabitans. The sequence goes on from NZ_CP143423.1 coordinate 3,335,974, forward strand.
CTTGCATTCTCAGGCCTTATGCCCAGTTTCTCCAGGCCAACTTGAATTGCAGACAGTAGAGTTCCGTGATGATAGTGGGCGGAGATTTTTTCAGAATTATTCATAAGAATGACCTTTTCGGTAATCCTCACACTATCTGCATTACTTTTCGTTGAGTCTAGAGATTGAACCAACGAGGTGGTTGGTGCTTGATCAGCGAAGGTCGGGAAAGCCCTCAAGTTCGACTATCTGAAACAACCAAGTCGAGTGGCCATCGCACAACCTTAAGTTGTTTAACATAACACCCCTTAGCCGACGTTCACGTGTCGTTACGGCAAGCGATTTCAGCCAAAGGTTGTCTACGCGTGCAGTTCATTGAAAGCGCACGCGCAGACACAATTGCCACAAATTGCCGGACATTTGGTCCGGCATGATGAGCCCAAACGGGATCACCGCCATTCCCATCGCCACAGTTGATCCGCCCCACAGTGCGGTGTCTTCTGTGGTCCCCGCGCTCAACGGGTCCGGACCCCCAATTCAATCTCATAAATCAAACCGCTTAAGACCCGAAAGCCTCTCGCTTAGTGATCTTCTCAAATTCGGGCAGAAATTCTTCATGGTGCAGCGCAAGATACCTCCTGATCCGCGCGTTGCTAAGCAATTTGGTGACGTAACCACGCGCAAGAACAAGGTTGAGATGGTCGATGCCAAAGGTATTCTCTACCAAGCGCACCTCCCTTTCGAGGTTTGCGGACTCATTTTCCATGAGATCAAGTTGTTCACGAGATATGCCTTTGAAGTTTTTGGGCGTCGCACCGGCAATCAACTGATTTTCGGGTGTTGCCGCCAGTAGTGAGCGGGCATAGTTAATTGTATATTTATTCATCGCGACCATCAGCCGGGCCGCCTCGATCTGACGCGGCGGTTTCATCTTCTTGAGAATGCGAAATCCTGTCAATGCAACCTGCTTGTCTTTGAGCAAATCCGCCGCTTCACTACAAATGCCGTCCAAGAGACGCCGCTTCTCCTGCAATGTCTTGATGTTGACGTTGAGTGCACGTGCCAAGCGCTCCTCGGGAACACCAAGTGTCAGCGCACGCAAGATCATTTTATGCTCTTGAATTGTCGCCAGACGGCTGATGCGTTTGTTGTAGGTGAAGGCCTCATCATCTGTTGAAACAATGCACTGTGCCGCTGTCTCACCATGGTCTTTCAAGGCTTCAAACCGCAGATGGCCATCAAGCAATATGTACATTTTGGGATCGTTTCGGTCGCGAGTGACCACAATGGGTTCAACGAGGCCAATCTCACGAATGGACGCGACGATCTGGCCATATTTGACGGTCGCCTTTGTCTGCGGCGTGACCAGATAGAGCGGTGCGATATACTCAAACGATATGTGTATCAACTCACGTTCAAAGGCGGCAGCGATGGTCCGTTCTGAAACCGACGGCGTCATGCTGTTTCTCCCTCAAGACGGGACAATCGATCTGCGATTGTTTTGGGAATGTTAGCCAGACCTTCAGCACGCAACAGCGTCACGAAGTTCTCATCCGACAGGAGGGTTTTCAGCGATTGTGTGAGGAAGAGCATTTCGCTGCGTGTTGCACCTGCTTTGCGCAACAGAATTTTCTTTCGCTCAACATCATCTTGATAGGTCTTCAACAGCGCTTCGACGGATAGGTTCTTCTTTGAGCGTCCATTTGATGTTGCCTGCCCTTTGCCATGCTTCAACCTTGCCTCGACAAGCCGTTTCGCTGTCAAAAGGCGACCGCCGCGCAACAGCTTGCTTTCATAGGCTTTGCGCAAAACTGTTTGAACGTTGACGTCTTCCGCATCTGCAATGTCGACCGCAACACTTACAGGAATTTTCCCACTTTCAACAGCACGCAGAAGCCGATGTTCATGGCTTTCCAAAAGACGAATGACGCCATGCACGTATTTGTTTGAAAGCTGGGTCTTTGCGGCGATTTCGCGTTCAGCGTATCCACTGTCTTTGAGACGTTTGATGTCTCTCAGCAAATCAAGTGAATGATGTTGCCTGCGTGCGAGGTTTTCAACCAGGCTCATCACAAGACAATCCTCAGAACTGGCGGTGATTACAACGGCGGGTATTTTCTCTTGCCCTAGGGTCTTGAAAGCTTCCAACCGACCTTGGCCGCAAACCAATTCATATGTCGGATCATCACTTGTTTCATCGTTGCGTGCTGCAACGGTGATTGGGCGCTTGAGGCCAAGTTCAGCGATATTCGCAACAATCTCATCAAATATCTTTTGATTGCGGACGCGGGGGTTAACCACTGTGATTGCGTTGACGGCAATGAGTTCGGTATGTGCGAGCAGGGCATCAGACGTCATGCAACCTCCAGAATTGGAGTGCGTTCGCACATAGCGAAGAGTTGCGTGAGATCATCAAATCGGTAAGCGTCGAGCGACAAGCCGTTGCTTTCGGACAGACGCAATTTCGGAAGTGTCATTTCAGCTGTCGGTAGCAGGTAATAGTCGAGTGGTGTTTCGTTTGCCTGATCCATGCGCACAACAACTGTGATATCGGGCAAAAGACCGGTATCTAACCTGATGTTCCATCGATACGCACCGGCACCGGTCTGTGTGCATCTGGCGATAACAACAGATGCAGAAAATTCATGATTGATGGTCAGAAAGCCCGTCTTCTTATCATGCTGGACCAGCCCGCCAACCTGTTCGATACCACCTACTGTCTCATGGATTATCCTCGCATGAATCTTACGCAGACGTTTGTTGATCTCAATGTAGCGATAATCTCTATCAGGGGTGAAACCGACCAACTTGTATGCTCTAAGTAAGCTGCCAAACCTGCTTTGATATGCACCACTAGAGGGCAAGGCACTGGCTTCGTTGATAACAATGCCAGATAGGAAACCATACGTTTCGAGTGCGTCTCGCAATCCATCCAGCATTTCTTCGTCAGAATAGCGTTGTGCTTTGGCCGCGAAAATTACCTTGGCTGCGACAAACAATCCGGCATCTACAATGGCTTCGAACGCGCCCTCGGAGCGTACCCAGCTGTCAGGACTATTGTGTACATGGCGTTTCTTCAATTTAAATGAGCTACGGTTCCAAATGTTGTTACCTATATATTTCTCGTTTGTGAGGAGCTGGCGAACCACTGACGGTGTCCAGTCCCGGTCCAGATCGGTTGTAATGCCTTTCGCATTCAAGTCGGCGGCGATCATGGCCTCAGATTGCATGTCATTGACAAAACTTCGGAATATCTTGTTTACAACCGCGATCTCGTCAGCTGGGCCCGGTACAAGCGTCACACGGTCCGTCTGAATGCTCTTATGTTCGCCGCGAACAAGAATGCCTTTCTGATTGCCCGCCCCATCGATCAGCATGCGTCGCAACCCAAATCCAGGCGGACCGCCCTGACGATATCCCATTTCAATCAGCCGTGACTGACCGGCAAAGACCTTTTGCGAAAGCTCGCGACTGTACTCGCCCGCCATCGCACGTTTGACGCCCTTAACGATGGTGGAAACTGGACTGCCGTCATTCTCAAACTGCTCAGCGCAATATTCAACCGAAATGCCAGCGCGTTTGCAGATATATTCGTAATATGCGCTCTCATCCGCATCTTGAAATCGGCCCCAACGGCTGATGTCGTAGACAAAAACAGTCTTAAAGTCTGTCTTTCCGGCCTGAATGTCGTCGAGCAGCTGCGTTAGCCCATCGCGCCCCTTTATCCGCAGACCACTTTTGCCAGCGTCGGAATATGTCTTAACGATCTGATATCCCCGCTGCTCAGCGTAAAGGCCGATCGCGTCCGCCTGATTTTCGGTCGAGTAACGCTGATGCTCTGTCGACATGCGAACATATTGCGCGGCCCTCTTGCGGCTGTCTTGCTGGTGATCATCGTCTGGCCAACTCAATGCTGCGGCTCTCCATTCTTCAAATTCGCAAACCTGTACGGGAATTCTGCGATTCCTTTCTCAATCTTAACGGGAGAGGGGTGGAAGCATGTTTCATAAAAAGGGCAGCTTGTTTCATCGAGAATGCGAGGGACTGGTTTCTGCTTCAGAATATCGAAAGGCGATCAGTTCAGCGCTGTCTCAAGAATTGGGCGGTGCTGGTCGCGCAGCGAAAGAAACAGCTCGGTGGACGGGAGCTAGCGAACGAACAGCTAAAAACTGGATATCGCAAACCTACGGTCCAACCGGTGAGAACCTGATTGAGCTGATGCGGCATTCAGACACCGTCCTTGACATTGTTTGGTCTTGCCACGTTTTAGTTCCGGTCTCTTTCGAGCAATGTTTGCTATGAAGGAGATAGAGAATGGCACCGAGATACACAGACGAGTTTCGTCTTGATGCAGTACGCATCGCAACGACCAGTGGGCTGACACGACCGCAAGCGGCAGCGGATTTAGGAGTTGGGCTTTCGACGTTGAACAAGTGGGTTCAAAAGCATCAGCATGACAACCTGATGTCGGGTCCTCACGAGGATGTCGAGAAAGAGAACGAACGCCTTCGCAAGGAAGTTCGGTTGCTTCGCGAGGAGAGGGAAGTGTTAAAAAAAGCGGCAATCTTCTTTGCAGGCCAAAGTCGGTGAGGTTCGCCTTTATCGACGCCTGGAAAGAAGAATGGCCTGTCGAATTTCTTTGCCGCGTCATGCAGGTTACGTCGCGAGGATTTCGCGCGTGGCGAAGCCGCCCGATGAGCCAGCGACAGCGCGACGATATGGTGATCCTGGCGCATATCCGCGAACAGCACCGCTTAAGCCTGCAAAGCTATGGCGGGCCTCGCATGACCGAAGAACTGCAAGAACTGGGTCTGCAAGTTGGGCACCGGCGCGTGGGCCGCTTAATGCGGGAGAATAGCATCAAAATCATCAGGACCCAGAAATACAAGGTTACGACCGACAGCAATCATGCGTTTAACATCGCCCCTAACTTGCTGGGCCAGGACTTCTTTGCAGATGGTCCAAACCAAAAGTGGGCCGATGACATTTCCTACATCTGGACCAGTGAGGGCTGGTTGTATCTGGCAGTGATCCTTGATTTGTATTCCCGTCGTGTCATCGGTTGGGCGGTTAGCAATCGTATGAAGCGGGATCTGGCGATCCGAGCATTGGATATGGCTGTGGCACTGCGGCAACCGCCGAAGGGCTGCATGCATCATACGGATCGCGGGTCGCAATATTGTTCAGGCGACTATCAGAAACGGCTGTCTAAACACGGCTTCCAAGTTTCGATGAGCGGTAAGGGAAACTGCTACGACAATTCCATGGTTGAAACGTTCTTCAAATCACTCAAGGCAGAGCTGATTTGGCGCAACCGCTGGGAAACCAGGCGTAAAGCCGAAGGGGCGATTTTCCAGTATATCAATGGGTTCTACAATCCACGACGGCGGCACTCGTCATTAGGTGGCAAAAGCCCCTTGGCCTTCGAACGAAAGGCTGCCTAAATGAGTTGAGAGACCGGAACGCAACCGCGACAAGACCAGTGTGATTGTAGCCGCAAAAATAGTCACCGTAGGCATCCATAGAAAGAAGTGACGTCTCAAGCGCACCAAGCGCAACTAAGATTTTTATCGGTTCACTGGTATCAGTTTTGTAAAAATCATAATCTGAGAACTGCGCTGAACGTCTAGCACCAAGGCAGAAGTCAATTGCGTCTAATACAGTGGTCTTACCGCTATCTCCGCCGCCTACTAAGCAATTCATGCCTAGGCTTGGCTTCCAAGAAAATTCCTTTATTGATCTAAAGTTATCAATTTTGAGAAAAACGATCTTCGGCACAATACAGGCCCCCAGAATAAATGTACCCCTGCAACTTAACCGAGAACGCAAGGGAACCTAAAGTTCATTCTTAGTGCAGAATCTGCCGAGTTCCCGAGGCCACGAAACATGGCCTCGCAAAACTATGTTTGGAAGTGTGCTAACTTGAAAGCACTTTTCTTGCCTGCTTTTCTGCTGCTGACCCCTTGACCCATTGCCAAGCTGTGCGTGGCTTTCGCGCCTTCGCCAGTTCAGGGTTGGCTTTTGCGTCACCAACGGCGGCGCGCAGACGTTCACGGGCCTCGCGTGGGTCGATCTTGAGTTCTTCGCAAAGGGCTTTAAGCGTGATGATGTCGGACATGTCGATCTCCTTGGTTTCTGATGCAGATCGATAAGACGAGGTCAGCAGGCATGTCAGGGACAACCCCAGAACGTCTTTAGCTTTCCTTGCATTGCTGCTACCACTGATCTCGACGTGACAGACGCGGTCACGTTGGGGCTTAGAAACCCCTCACTGAGAATCGGCGCGAGGCGACTTGCGCCACCTTGACCCTATGGTCGGGGTGCCTGTGTTATACAACAGGCCCCGGCTAAAGGCGCAGGGACCGTCTCAGTGCGGTTTTCTAACACCCCGATCACCAGTCAAGCATTGCGAGGGCGCTCGCAGATCGGGGTTGGAATGCAGACCGACGCGTGCGCAACGCACCAGATATTGGAACCGAATATTCTGCTGAAACCTGCTGATGTGCTTTCCCACATAAGCGAGCATGAGATCACACATGGCCTCTACGGGAATGGAATGACGCAGCTGTCTCTCCATCACGTGGTGCGGCGCCTTCGCGAACTGTCAGTCCGGGGCCTCGCGTCGGAGGGTCGAAGAGGACGTTCCAACTACCGATGAACTCCCCACTCATGGCACCACGGAAACCGGACCTTTGTTGAGGTCTACTCTTTAGGAAGCAGATACCTCCGTCAGTGTTTAACGTGTAAGCCGTGCATTGATCGCTGATGAGGCACAGGGCTTCACATTGAGGAACAGTCATTCCGGTCAGCAATGGGTCGGTTAATCCGTTTCGAAGATCATAGCCGGGCAGGTCTTCATTTCGGTATGTCTGAAACTGACCTTCGATCACGCTACCGGCGCTAAACTCGAATGTGTTTTCCCCAATAAGACGATTATAATTGTCACCAAAGGGCGATGGAGCCGGTGTATTTTCTAAAGCCATCTGTTCGCATCTGTTGATAATGTTTCTTATGGCGTCCGAACTCCCGCTCAACGTAAAATCAAGCGACAGATTGTTACCACTCATTGCGACCTGACTGCCTGCCCTCAGCCAAGCCAGTAGCTGTCTGTCAGTTGTGCTGTCAATCTTAAGCGAAATGCTATCCGCTGAGGAAGGGCGGGTGATAGTAAGCCGACCTTGACCGGGTATCACAACTTCAACGTTGCCTCGGCTACGATCAAATGCGGGAGTATCGCCAATCAGTGTCAGGTCGCCTTGCGAGTCACAGATTAACTGAATGCACTCTGCGGCGTCATTTTTGGCGCAAACAGCTGCTCCAGTATTAAAAAAAGACCACCTATTTGTATCCTGCGACGCAGCCTGCTGTGATATGCAACATGTTAGAACGGCCAATAGGGTAGTCAATCTGTTCATTTAGTTTGCTCCAAAATTGATCATCAACAAGTCGGACACTATTGACCCACATAGACCTTAAGATTGGAAGCTGCACCCACCTTTCGTCAACAACAGATTTGTATGATGACAGACAAGTATCGTATAGCCAAATTTAGGTTTTATTCTATTGTACAGTTCGTTTCTGAAATGGCAGAAACGTCGCAGTTATCAAAAAGTAGAAGCGGTCCTGCATACCCGTAACCAGACATTTGGCTACGAAGCAGCATCTGATGCTTTGGGCTCTTGCACTAAATCGCTACGCGATAAGGCGCTTGTGGCGGGCGTTGAGCTGAACGGGCACACATCTGTTACGTTGATGCAAAACCCAAAAACAAGAGCCGAGCAAAACTATCTGACAGTAGACGACGCTGATGCATTTCATTCCAAGTTCATGACGCCGCGGACGATGGCCAAGGAATATGGACGCAGCTGGCAAAGTCTTGGCGCAGAGTTGAGGTCGAAGGGTGTAAATCCGTTTTCCCCAAATGGAGAAGTTTATGGCAGCCTATTTTTGCGGAGCGATGTCGCCAAAGCAATCCAGTGACAGGCTGATATAATAAAAAAAAGGACGGAGCTCACTGCTCCGTCCTTTTTGTTTGTTGCAAACTCAAGCTTTAAAACAGCTCTGCGGAAAACCTATGGTGTGATTCACGGAAAAGGTATGCTGTGACTGACAACTGGTCTAAGGAAATTAACCTGAACATTTGGAATAACCGCAGCTTCCACAAGTCATACATCCTTCGACCATTCTCAATTCATACTGCCCGCAACTGCTGCAGGCTTGGCCGCGTGGAGTGTCCAAACCAACAACCTGGGCCTGCGGGTCGGATTTCAGTCCCATGCCTTCACCCGCGATGAAACCGGTGGAAATCATATGCTGCTCAATCACGCCGCCAATCGCTGCCAAGATCGAGGGGATGTATTTGCCCTGCATCCATGCGCCGCCGCGCGGATCAAATACCGCCTTCAATTCTTCTACCACAAACGACACATCCCCGCCGCGCCGGAAGACCGCTGAAATCATGCGTGTCAGAGCCACGGTCCAGGCGAAATGCTCCATGTTCTTGGAATTGATAAAGACCTCGAACGGCCTGCGGTGCCCGTTCAGCACGATATCATTGATGGTAATATAAAGTGCATGTTCGCTATCGGGCCATTTGACCTTATAGGTGTTGCCTTCCAACTCACTAGGTCGGTCTAGCGGTTCAGACATATAGATGACATCGCCATGGGGCTGCAGGGGTTCGGCAGCGGAGGTGGTGATGACTTCGGGGGCAGAAGACGGCTTTGCAAATAAAGAGGTCGCAAAATATCCCGTATCCAAATCAAAAAACGCTTCAATCCTTTGATGCAATTTTATTGACACCGAGGACGTGCCGTCTTCGAGCTCAGCGAGATCGGACAAATCAATCCCTATCGCATCTGCAAGCTGATTTTTACTGACACATCTTTCATTTCTAAGTTCGCTAAGTCTTTTTCCAACAAAGTCATATGTTTCCGACACACTCAACACCGACCCCGTCACCGCATTTGGCCGGTACGTCGTGCATCCCTTACACCCGCTATCCCACGCCTCCATATAGACGTCCTTGAAGGCCTCAAAACTGATGTCCTCGGGACAATTGATCGTCTTCGATATCGAGGAATCCACCCATTTCTGCGCCGCCGCCTGCATCTTCACGTGATCCAGCGGGGCCAGCGTCTGGGCGTTCACGAAATACTCCGGTAGCGCCATATCACCGAACTTCTCGCGCCACATCTGCACCGCGTAATCAACAACCTCTTCCTCGGTACGCGATCCGTCCTTCTGCAACACCTTGCGCGTATAAGCATAAGCAAACACCGGCTCGATCCCCGAACTGACGTTCCCGGCATAAAGGCTGATCGTCCCCGTTGGCGCAATCGACGTCAACAGCGCGTTGCGAATACCATGTTCCCGAACGGCAGCGCGCACATCTTCATCCATCATCTGCATCGTGCCGGACGCCAGATATTGATCTGCATCGAACAAAGGAAAAGCGCCCTTCTCCTTCGCCAAATCCACCGACGCCAGATATGCGGCGCGGGCGATACATCGCAGCCAGTCCTCCGTCTGACGCGCTGCCTCGTCGGATCCATAACGCAGCCCCACCATCAGCAAAGCATCCGCCAGCCCGGTAACCCCCAGCCCGATGCGCCGCTTGGCACGCGCTTCGCCGGCCTGCGCCTCCAGCGGGAATTTCGACACATCCACGACATTGTCCATCATCCGCACGGCTGTGGCCACAAGCCCTTGCAACGCCGCCTGATCCAATGCGGCGGCCTCCCCAAATGCATCTGACACCAGGCGCGACATGTTGATCGACCCCAGCAAACAGGCCCCATAAGGCGGCAAAGGCTGCTCGCCACAAGGGTTCGTCGCCGCAATCGTTTCGCAATAGCTGAGGTTATTGGCGGCATTGATCCGGTCGATAAAAATCACGCCGGGCTCGGCGTAATCATAGGTGCCCTGCATGATCCGGTCCCACAAATCGAGCGCCTGCACCGTGCGGTACACTTTGCCGTCAAAGACCAGATCCCAGGTCCCGCCTGCCTTCACCGCCTCCATGAACGGATCGGTGATCAGAACCGACATGTTGAACATGCGCAACCGTGCGGGATCGGATTTTGCGGCGATGAAATCCTCCACGTCCGGGTGATCGCAGCGCATGGTGGCCATCATCGCGCCGCGCCGCGACCCCGCAGACATGATGGTGCGACACATCGCGTCCCAAACATCCATAAAGCTCAACGGCCCAGATGCATCCGCTGCAACCCCTTTGACATCCGCACCTTTAGGGCGGATCGTGGAAAAATCATAGCCGATCCCCCCGCCCTGCTGCATGGTCAAAGCGGCTTCTTTCAGCATTTCGAAAATGCCGCCCATACTGTCAGGCACCGTACCCATGACGAAACAGTTGAACAACGTGACCGACCGCGCCGTCCCCGCACCCGCCGTGATCCGACCAGCGGGCAGGTATTTGAAATCCTCCAAAGCCGCGTAAAACCGGTCTTCCCAGACCTTCGGTTCTTTCTCTACCTGCGCCAGATCGCGTGCGATACGCCGCCAGGTATCCTCCACCGTCACATCCCGCGGGGTGCCATCGGCATCTTTGAACCGATACTTCATGTCCCAAATCTGTTCGGCAATGGGGGCGGCAAAGAGGGTCATCTTTGAATCCTTCAAATAAACGCAGGCAATACCCATAGCGGGAATGCGCAAATTAATGAAGCCCAAACACAAGACTTTGATCTTGGTGCAAAGCCAACTACTTTATGAAGCGTTGGAAGAGATTCTGTGGTTATGTCGGTGGGAAAGCCTGTGGATAAATCTTGTGTAAATCTGATCAAGCTTTCCGTTGGCTCAGAAACGGTTGACGACATGGCCGCATGGCAGGCCACGAAACGCGCGCAAAGTGCCGATGGGTTGCCCCGCCACGTGACCCGAATGTGGCCTAAACGCGAGATAGAAATCCTCAACGGCGGTTCGATTTACTGGGTCGTCAAAGGGGTCATTCAATGTCGTCAGAAGGTCTTACGGCTGGATGAGGTGATCGGCAGCGACGGCATCCGACGCTGCGCCATCGTGCTGGACCCCGAGATCATCCGCACGCAAGGCAGTCTGAAACGCCCGTTTCAAGGCTGGCGCTACTTGCCGCTTGCGGATGCCCCCCCTGATCTGCCCAAGGGCAGATCAAGCGAGGAACCGTTGCCTGTGGAACTCAACCGCGCCCTGGCCGAAATCGGCGTTCTGTGACCGCTACTCGGACAATAGAGCGGTGAACTTTGCGACCACCTCCCGGTCATTTTCATCGACATCAGCGACGCGGCTGCGCCATAGGGTCGCCTGGGATCGCAGGATTGGCGCTTCGCTCAACACTTTCAGATGGTTCGCTCGCAGGGTCTCCCCGCTCGAGGTGATATCCGCGATGGCCTCTGCGGTTTCATTCGCCACAGTGCCTTCGGTGGCACCCTGGCTGTCCACCAAAACGTAATCGGCCACGCCGCCATACCGCAGGTATTCGCGCACCAAGCGGTGGTATTTTGTAGCGATCCGGAGGCGGATGCCATGTGCCGCCCGAAATGCGGTGGCGGCCGCATCAAGATCATCCAACGTCTCCACGTCAAGCCATGCCTGCGGGACGGCCAGAACCAGATCTGCGTGGCCAAAGCCCAGTTCCAAAATGGATTCGATCTGTTGTTCCCAAAGCGGGAGCTTTTCCAGCACTAAATCCGTTCCGGTCACCCCAAAATGAATGCGACCGGTGGCCAGTTCCCTGGGGATCTCACCGGCTGACAACAGCACCAGAGACACGCCGGAAATCCCGTCAACGCTGGCGGCATATTCGCGATCAGACCCCGTGCGCGCCAAGGTCACGCCGCGGCGCGCGAACCATTCGAAGGTCTTCTCCATGAGCCGGCCCTTGGAGGGCACACCAAGCTTGATCGTCACGGGCGAGCCTCCAGTTCAAGCATCAAACCGGGACGCAAAACGCCGCCCACAGCCGGGATTTCAACGCCGCGCCCCAAACGGCGCGTCAGCGCGTCATAGCGCCCGCCGGTTGCGATAGCCGGTAAATCGGGGCGCTCCCGGCTGAAGAAACCAAACACAAACCCATCGTAATATTCCATGGATGTGCGTCCGAAACTGGCCTCAAACGGGAGAGCTTCAACGTCGACGTCGCGCTCTGAAAGCGCTCCCGCCCGCGCCGCAAGCAAATCCACAGCACGCGAGATGGAGGGCAAATCAACGGCGATGTCGCGCAGCCGTTCCAGCGCAAATGGCATGGTCTCGCGCACGCTCAAAAGGGCGTCCAGCATGTCGACCTCTTCGCTGCTTATCGGTGGCGCAGCAGCATCCTCGCGCAGCGTCTGAAGGCGTTGGTCAATCTCGCGTTGGGATCGCTTGCCGATCAGGGGTGCATCCGTTGGCGTGGCGATGCCATCGAGCAACAGTTTGCGCTCAGGCGTCATCGCCACACGCCCCGCGTAACGGTCCAGCAAGGCGCGAAACCGACGGGGCCGCCAGATGTGGCGCAAAAGCGCGGCCTTGCGCGGTTCTGTCGTGCGCAACCCTTTGACGGCGGCCATCAAAATACCGATATCCCCGGTTGTCGCCCGCAGGTTCAAGGGGGCCGTCAACCCGGCCATCAAGGCGAAAACCTCCGCATCCGCGCGCGCCGGATCCGTGCGGTCAAACACCTCGAAACCGACCTGAATATATTCATTCGCACGGTCTTCGTCATGTTCCTGGCGACGGAAAACCTCGCCCGAATAGGTGTAGCGTGCAGGCTCCGCGCCCTCTGCCATATGCATCTGCACCACCGGAACCGTGAAATCGGGGCGCAACATCTGCTCGCCGCGCAGCGCATCCGACGTCACATAGGCGCGCGCGCGGATTTCTTCGCCGTAAAGGTCGAGCAATGTGGCGGCGGGTTGCAGGATCGGCGTCTCGACGGGAACCGCGCCTGCGGCCTCGAACTGCGCGCGCAACTCTGCGGCCCGCGCCAGGGTTTGCGCGCGGGCTATCATTGGTCCGCGTCGCCGTCAGGCAGGCCGTGTTGGCGCAGAATTTCGCGGGTTTTCTCTACAAGCTGATCGCGTGGAACTTCGAACTGGCTGGGGCGGTCTTTCCATTCCTCGAGCGTGGCGCTTTCGGCAATTTTCGCACCCAGGATCAGGTCCTTGATCTGGATGACGCCCTTTTCTTTCTCGTCGCCGCCTTCGATCACGGCGATGGGACTGCCGCGTTTATCGGCGTATTTCAACTGGTTGCCGAAGTTCTTGGGGTTGCCGAGATAGACCTCCGCGCGGATGCCCGCCTGACGCAATTCTGCGACCATTTGTTGGTAATCCGCCATGCGGTCGCGGTCCATGACCGTGACAACAACCGGGCCGGGTTCCTGCGCCTGCATGCGCCCCTTGGCATGCAGGGCCGCGAGCAGGCGGTCCACGCCGATGGAAACGCCCGTCGCCGGGACTTCCTGCCCGGTGAAGCGTTTGACCAGATCGTCATAGCGCCCGCCGCCCGCGACGGAGCCGAAATTGCGCGTGCGGCCTTTTTCGTCCTGGATTTCGAAGGTGAGTTCAGCCTCATAGACCGGGCCAGTGTAGTAGCCAAGGCCGCGGACGACAGAGGGGTCGATGACGACGCGGTCTGGGCCATAGCCTTGGGCTTCAAGCAAGTCCAAAATCTCGCCGATTTCTTCGATACCGGAAACGCCGGAAACGGACTCTTCAACAAGACCAGACAAGTGCTTCAATACTGCTCGGTTCCACTTTTGTTGAGATGTTCGATCATGAAACTCTGTTTGTTGATCCGCCGAGGCGTTCATTAACTTTCCCATTTCACGTACTGTAATTGAAATTGCATCTCCAGCTTCGTCCAGCGCCGATTGGACGTGCTGATTAGCGCTAACAAACCCCATGACGACTTCAACTTGGGCCTCCCTCAGTCCCGCACCCTCAGTGAAATCCCCACTCTCGTCCTTACGCCCCTCTCCGAGCAAAGCACGCACACCTTCAACACCTAGCCGATCCAGCTTGTCTATGGCACGCAAAACAATCCCGCGTTCGTGCGCCTTGTCATCGCCAGCCAGCCCTGCGACCTCCATCACACCATTCAGCACCTTGCGGTTATTCACCCGCACCACATAGTCGCCGCGCTCGATCCCGACCGCTTCAAGGCAATCACACAGCATCGCGCAGATTTCCGCATCCGCCGCCACGGAAGGCGCACCGACCGTATCCGCATCACATTGATAAAACTGGCGAAACCGCCCCGGGCCCGGCTTTTCGTTGCGCCAGACCGGGCCCATCGCGTAGCGACGGTAAGGTTTGGGCAAATCGTTCTGATGTTGCGCGTAGACCCGCGCGAGGGGGGCCGTCAGGTCATAGCGCAGCGCCAGCCAGTCGCCCGGTTTGTCGGCATCCGCGTCCTCTTGCCAGGCGAAAACACCCTCGTTGGGGCGGTCCACGTCGGGCAGGAATTTGCCCAAGGCCTCAACCGTTTCCACGCCCGAAGATTCCAGCGCGTCAAAGCCATAGCGATGGTAGACCTCAGCAATTTTGCGCAGCATCTCGGCGCGCTGCGTCACTTCGGCACCGAAATAATCACGGAACCCCTTGGGCGTCTCTGCCTTGGGGCGCGGGTTCTTTTTTGGCTTGGCCATGGGGTTCCCTCTAGCGTTTGGACTCGCGCGCGGTCTAGCGGAAGGTGCGCGCGACGACAAGGTGATGCGCCCTCTTTATCGCGGCTGGCTTGCGTGCTAGGCGCGGGGCGGCAAAGGGGATCGCATCATGGAAAAGCTCGAAGAACAGATTGCGCATCTGACGCGGACGGTCGAGGACCTGTCAGATATCGTCGCGCGCCAGGAGGGTGAGATCGCCACGCTCACCCGTCGCGTGGTGATGTTGATGCAGCGCGAAGGCGAGCGTGAGAGCCAGCAATCCGGCGGTATGGTCATCGGGGACGAACGCCCGCCGCATTACTAGAGGTCCTCGACCTCCAGCACCCCGCTCAGCGATTTGATCGCGCCCTTGATCTGTGGGTTGACGACGAAATTCTGCCCCAGCGCCACTTCGACCTCTCCGGGAAGGCCGGGGTGCATCAGGCAAAGCTCGACGGGGCTTTTACCGGCCTTTTTCATCGCATTCGCCGCCCCTTCGAGGACGCTGGCAACGGCGGAAATCGCCTCAGGCGCGTCGATGAACACCTTCAGCCCCATGCCACCCGCATCCGCCGCCATCGCATCCGCGGGTGCCACCGAGCGGCCCAGCAGTTTCAATTGGTCCGATTCCATCGTCGCCTCAACCGTGACGATGACCTTGGAACCGGTCTCCAGATGATCGCGCGCAGCCTCCAGCGTATCCGAAAACAGCGTCACCTCATAGGCACCGGTCGGATCAGACATCTGCGCGAAGGCAAACCGATTGCCACGCGCGGATTTGCGCTCCTGACGGCCCGCGACGATGCCGGCGAGGCGCGCGTTCATCGCGCCGCTGTTGGTAACTTTTTCGGTCAGATCATCCAGCGTCATGAAAGGCACGCCGCGATCATAGGCCATCTTGCGTTTGAGCGGGCCCATATAGTCATCCAGCGGATGCCCGGAGAGGTAAAACCCGACGGCTTTGAATTCCTCGCTGAGGCGTTCGGCGGGAAGCCAATCATCGACAGGCTGCAAGCGCGGTTCGGGCAGGTCTTCACCAGCATCGCCAAAGAGCGACACCTGTTTGGAGGATTTTTGCTCGTGGATCGCGGCGGAATAAGCCACCAGCGAATCGAGCGCGCCAAACACCCGGCGACGGTTCGGATCCAACGCGTCAAAGGCACCCGAGCGCGCCAGCATTTCCAGCGGGCGTTTGCCGACACGTTTGAGGTCAACGCGCCGGGCCAGATCGAACAGCGTGGTGAAGGGTTTGTCAGTGCGCGCGTCCCCGCGACGCCCTTCGGTGATCAGCTTCATCGCCTCGATCCCGACGTTTTTCAACGCCCCCAGCGCGTAAACCAACGCCCCGTCGACCACCTTGAACGTGGCACCTGACCGGTTAACGCAGGGCGGCACCCAGGGCAACTCCAACCGCTTGCGCACTTCCTCAAAATAGACGGCCAGCTTGTCGGTCAGATGGAGATCGCAATTCATCACACCGGCCATGAATTCCACCGGATGGTTCGCCTTGAGCCAGGCGGTTTGATAGCTGACCACCGCATAGGCCGCCGCGTGGGATTTGTTGAAACCGTAGTTGGCGAATTTCTCCAGAAGGTCGAAAACCTCGCGCGCCTTTTTCTTGTCGACACCGTTGGCGATGGCGCCCTTTTCGAATTTCGGGCGCTCCTTGGCCATTTCCTCGGCGATCTTTTTGCCCATGGCGCGGCGCAACAGATCCGCACCGCCGAGGCTATAGCCCGCCATGACCTGCGCGATCTGCATCACCTGTTCCTGATAGACGATGATGCCTTGGGTTTCCTTGAGGATATCGTCGATCAACGGATGGATGGATTCCAGCTCGCGCAGCCCGTTCTTGACCTCGCAATAGGTCGGGATGTTTTCCATCGGGCCGGGGCGATAGAGCGCGACAAGGGCCACGATGTCCTCGATACAGGTCGGCCTCATGCGCTTCAGGGCATCCATCATGCCGGAACTTTCCACCTGAAACACCGCCACGGTTTTCGCCGCCGCATAGAGTTTGTAGGAGGCCTCATCATCCAGAGGAATGGTGCCGATGTCGTCTTCCAAACCGTCGGGCGGCGCAAAGAGTTCGGTGCCATCCGCCGCGATGTGCAGATGTCGCCCGTTCGCCTTGATCTGATCCACGGCGTTCTGAATGACCGTCAGGGTTTTCAGACCAAGAAAGTCGAACTTGACCAGCCCTGCCTGTTCCACCCATTTCATGTTGAACTGGGTGGCGGGCATGTCCGAGCGCGGATCCTGATAGAGCGGGACCAGCGCGTCCAAAGGACGGTCCCCGATCACCACCCCCGCCGCATGGGTGGAGGCGTTGCGCAGCAGCCCTTCAACCTGTTGGCCGTATTTCAGCAGGCGATCGACAACCTCCTCATTGCGGGCCTCCTCGCGCAGGCGCGGCTCATCCGCCAGCGCCTTTTCAATGGAGACGGGTTTGACGCCCTCCACCGGGATCATCTTGGACAAACGGTCCACCTGACCATAGGGCATTTGTAGAACACGCCCGATATCGCGCACCGCGGCCTTTGACAAAAGCGCACCAAAAGTGATGATTTGCCCCACTTTGTCGCGGCCATATTTATCCTGAACGTACTTTATGACCTCTTCGCGGCGATCCATACAGAAGTCGATGTCAAAGTCCGGCATCGACACGCGTTCCGGGTTCAGGAAGCGTTCAAAGAGCAGATTATAGCGCAGCGGATCAAGGTCGGTGATGGTCAGCGAATAGGCCACCAACGACCCCGCCCCGGACCCGCGCCCCGGCCCGACGGGGATGTCGTTATCCTTGGCCCATTTGATGAAATCGGCAACGATCAGGAAATAGCCGGGAAAGCCCATCCCCTCAATGATGCCAAGCTCAAAATCCAGCCGTTTCTCATATTCCTCAACGCTGGTGGCATGAGGGATCACGGCCAGGCGGTCCTTGAGACCGGCGTGGGATTGCGCGCGCAATTCCTCAATCTCGTTATCAGCGAATTTGGGCAGGATCGGGTCGCGGCGATAGGCCTGAAACGCACAGCGGCGGGCAATTTCAACGGTATTTTCGATCGCTTCGGGCAGGTCCGCAAACAGCGTCACCATCTCGGACTGTGACTTGAAGTAATGCTGCGGCGTCAGTTTGCGGCGCGCGTCCTGCTGATCGACATAGGCCCCTTCGGCGATACAGATCAGCGCGTCATGCGCCTCGTACATATCCGTTTTCGGGAAATAGACATCATTTGTCGCGACCAGCGGCAGGTCCATCGCATAGGCCATTTCAACGAACCCCCGCTCTGTCAGACGCTCGGCTTCGGGCTGACCATCCTCGCCCGGATGACGTTGCAATTCGACATACAGACGGTCCGCAAAAGCTGCTTTCAGGCGCTCCATCAAGGCCTGCGCCGCTGGTTTTTGCCCGGTTTGCAGTAGTATGCCCACGGGTCCACCAGCCCCCCCGGTCAAACAAATCACATCCGCCGCGTAGGTCTCGAGTTGATCCAGAGTGACCTGCGGCAAAGCCCCGCCTTTATCGATGTAAAGGCAGGAATTCAGTTTCATCAGGTTTTCGTAACCGGTCTCAGATTGCGCCAACAACACGACCGGCGCAGGCATCCGGGGCCGCTCGCCGGGGCGCGCCTCAACATAGGCGACATCGACCTGACAGCCCAATATCGGTTGCAACCCGGCACCCGACATGGCCACGGAATATTCCAGCGCGGCGAACATGTTGTTCTTATCGGTCAGGGCCAGTGCCGGCATGCCCGCTTTGCGGCACAGATCGGGCAGTTTCTTGAGACGGAGCGCGCCTTCCAGAAGGGAATATTCGGAATGGCTGCGCAGGTGAATGAATCTGGGTTTTTTATTCATGACCTCAGAGTAGATCAGCCAAGCGGGGGCTGCCAGCGCCAACAGGGTCGCGGACACCATTTTATCCCACCGCATAACCCCATAAAAATTTTTCTTGCAAAATTGGTTTCCCCCAGTTTACCGTTGCGTCAACCGACCGCCATCCGTTCTACGCCGCATCGAACGTTTGGACTTAAGCGCATCTAGTACCGCGGCGGATCTTTCCGCATGAATATTACGTTTCGCCTGAACGGAGAAACACTGGCGCTGCGCGACGTGGCACCGACAACCACCCTGCTTGACTGGCTCAGAGAAGAACGCGGCCTCACCGGCACCAAGGAAGGCTGCAATGAGGGTGACTGCGGGGCCTGTTCGGTCATGGTCACCGATGCGCAAGGCGCGCAGGCGCTTAATGCCTGTATCCTGTTTTTGCCCCAGCTAGATGGCAAATCCGTGCGCACCGTCGAAGGGATCGCCGCCCCAGATGGCACCTTGCACCCTGTACAACAGGCGATGATCGCGCATCACGGCAGCCAATGCGGGTTCTGCACGCCCGGGTTCATCGTGACCATGGCCACGGCGCATCTCAACGGCGCGCGGGATCACGATACGCAACTAGCGGGCAATCTGTGCCGCTGTACGGGGTATGCGCCAATCATCCGCGCCGCCGAAGCCGCCCAAGCCGCAGCCGTGCCGGATCATATGCAGGATCGTCCCCCCGAGGGGACCATTTCGCCCCCGGATCATGAAGGTTTCCGTCCAAAGAGCGGCGACATGCTGGCCGCGTGGTATCAGGAAAATCCCCAGGCGACGCTGATCGCAGGGGCGACGGATGTCGGGTTGTGGGTTACGAAATCGTTTCGTGATCTGGGCAAGGTTGCCTTCCTGAACGGCTGCGATGATTTGCGCGGGATTGTGCAGACGGCGGAAGGGCTACGGATTGGCGCGATGACCACTTTGAGCGAGCTGGAGAGTGCCATGGCCCCCCTCTACCCGTCCTTCGCCGCGATGATCCGCCGCTATGGCTCGGTGCAGGTGCGCAATGCGGCGACCATTGGCGGCAATATCGCGAATGGTTCGCCCATCGGGGACGGCCCGCCCGCGCTCATCGCGTTGGGTGCGCGGTTGCATCTGCGCCGGGGTGATGCGCGGCGGGACATGCTGCTAGAGGATTTTTTCCTCGAATACGGCAAACAGGACCGCCAACCGGGAGAATTCGTCGAGGCCATTACCGTTCCAAATCAGGTGGATCGCTTGAAGTGTTACAAACTGTCCAAACGGTTTGATCAGGATATTTCCGCTGTCTGCGGCTGCTTGTCCATCACAGTCAGCGAGAACCGGGTCGAGGCCGCGCGCATCGCTTTTGGCGGCATGGCGGGCACGCCGAAACGCGCGAGCCAAACCGAGGCGGCATTGATCGGGTCCGAGTGGCGCGAAGCCACCATCCGCGCCGCAATGCAGATGATGCGGGCGGATTTTCAACCGCTTTCAGATATGCGTGCCAGCGCGGATTACCGCATGCAGACCGCGCAAAACATGCTGCTGCGCTATTGGCACGAGGATCAGGGGGCATCCGCGAATGTGCTTGAGGTACGCCCATGAGCGTTGCCAAACCCCTGCCTCATGACGCAGCACATCTGCACGTCACGGGTGCCGCGCGCTATGTCGATGACACCCCAGTGCCACAAAATGCGCTGCACCTCGCCTTTGGCACCTCTCCGGTTGCGGCAGGGCGTTTGAACGGGATGGATTTGGATGCCGTGCGGCATGCGCCCGGTGTGATTGCGGTGCTGACGGCTGATGACCTGCCGTTTGACAACGATGTATCGCCCTCAAACCACGATGAACCGCTGCTCGCCACGGACCGCGTGCATTATGTCGGACAGCCACTCTTTGTGGTCGCGGCGACATCGCATCTGGCGGCGCGCAAGGCGGCGCGTTTGGGCGATATCGACATCACCCCAACCGAAGCCATTCTGAGCATCGGCGCGGCTTTGGCCCAGAACAGCCGTTTCGAAGATGGACCCCGCATTTACGGGCGCGGTGACGTCAAGGCTGCGCTATCGGGCGCGCCAAACTCATTGAGCGGGCAGTTACACATCGGCGGGCAAGAACATTTCTACCTCGAAGGGCAAGCCGCCCTCGCATTGCCCCAGGAAGACGGCGATATGGTGGTGATGAGCTCCACCCAGCACCCCACCGAAATTCAGCATAAGGTCGCCGAGGCCATCGGCAAACCCATGCACGCCGTACGTGTGGAGACCCGCCGCATGGGGGGCGGATTTGGCGGCAAGGAGAGCCAGGGCAATGCGCTGGCTGTCTCCTGCGCCGTGCTGGCGCGCCACACCGGGCGGCCCTGTTGCATGCGATATGACCGGGATGATGACATGATCATCACCGGCAAGCGGCATGATTTCCGGATTGATTACAACGTTGGTTTTGACGCAAAGGGCGTGATCCGGGGTATTGACTTTACGCATTACGCGCGCTGTGGCTGGGCGCAGGACCTTTCCCTGCCCGTGGCGGATCGGGCCATGCTGCATGCCGATAACGCCTATTTTCTGCCCGCCGTGTGCATCACCAGTCACCGGCTGAAAACCAACACGCAAAGCGCGACCGCCTTTCGGGGTTTTGGCGGACCACAAGGGATGTTGGGCATCGAACGGGTGATGGATCATATCGCCGCCCATCTCGGCCTTGATCCCCTGGCTGTGCGCCGCGCCAATTATTACACAACAAACGGGGCGGTACAGAGCACGCCTTACGGTCAGGCCGTCGAGGATTTCATTCTCACCGACATGACCGATGCCTTGATCAAAAGCAGCGATTATCATGCCCGCCGCAAAGCCGTCGCGGCGTGGAACGCGGACAATCCGTTGTTGAAAAAGGGTATCGCTCTCACGGCGGTCAAGTTCGGCATTTCCTTTACGCTCACCCATCTCAATCAGGCAGGTGCCTTGGTGCATGTCTATCAGGATGGTTCCATCCACCTGAACCACGGCGGCACCGAGATGGGCCAAGGCCTGTTTCAGAAGGTGGCGCAGGTCGCAGCCGCGCGGTTTGGCGTCGATGTCGCGCAGATCAAGATCACCGCAACCGATACCGGCAAGGTGCCCAATACGTCGGCAACGGCGGCCTCTTCGGGCAGTGATCTCAATGGGATGGCGGTGCAGGCCGCCTGTAATACCATCCGGGAGCGTATGGTGGAACTGCTTGCTCAGCACCATCAGTGTGACAGCGCAGGGGTTACGTTTTCGAACGGACAGGTGACGGTCGCGGGCGAAACCTACACATTCGCCGAGGTCGCCCAGATGGCCTATCTCGCGCGCATCAGCCTGTCGGCCACCGGTTTCTACAAGACCCCGAAACTCGACTGGGACCGCATCAAGGGGCAGGGTCGCCCGTTCTTCTATTTCGCTTACGGTGCGGCGGTCACGGAGGTGGTGATCGACACGCTCACCGGGGAAAACCGAATTCTGCGCGCCGATATTCTGCATGACGCCGGTGCATCCTTGAACCCAGCCTTGGATATCGGCCAGATTGAAGGCGGTTACGTGCAGGGCGCAGGCTGGCTGACCACCGAGGAACTTATGTGGGACGATGATGGCAATCTGCGCACACATGCGCCCTCAACCTATAAAATCCCGGCTTGCCCGGATCGACCGGACATTTTCAATGTCGCGCTTTGGCAGAATGAAAACCGCGAGGACACCGTGTATCGCTCCAAGGCCGTCGGTGAACCGCCCCTTATGCTGGGCATCTCGGCCTATGCAGCACTTTGTGATGCGGTGCAGGCCTGTGGTTCGAGTTATGGCGATTTGCAGACGCCCGCCACGGCGGAGGCCGTTCTGGCCGCGGTAACCCGCGCGCGGGGAGAGGGCTGATGTCCTTTGATCGCGACGCCCTGATCGACGCGTGTCGCCGCCATGGCAAATTGGCGCGCATCGTCGTCGCCAGCGTCAAGGGCTCGGCACCCCGCGAGGTCGGCGCGTCGATGCTGGTCTGGTCGAACGGCCAATCCGGGACGATCGGCGGCGGTGCGCTGGAACATGCGCTGACGATGACCGCCCGCAACATGCTTGAGAAGGGCGCGGATCAGACCACACGCCACGCGCTGGGACCCGATATGGGGCAATGCTGCGGCGGTGCGGTCGAGATATTGACGGAAATCTATGATCTGGAACGCGCGCTGGCGCTGGCCTCGGATCTCATCGCGCGCGGTGCGGGACCCGAACCGCTGGCTGTGGCACGGCTGCGCACACAGTGGCGCAACAGCGGCCAGCGCCCAGCGGCGCAGCATCTCGAAGGCTGGATGATCGAGCCTGTCAGCCACCCGACCCAAATGGTCTGGATCTGGGGCGCGGGTCATGTGGGGCGTGCCCTTGTAGATGTGTTGCATCCGCTCCCGGATGTGCGGATCACATGGGTCGACACAGGCCCCGAGCGGTTCCCGGAGCGCATTCCAGAGCAGGTAACCCAGCTTTGCGCGACGCACCCCGCCGATGTCATGCGCTATGCGCCAACGGATGCCCAGCATCTGATCGTGACCTATTCCCATGCGCTGGATCTGGAACTGTGCCACCGGGTGCTGGATCATGGTTTCACAACTGCGGGGCTGATTGGATCGGCCACAAAATGGACGCGTTTTCGCAAGCGGCTCGCGGCTTTGGGTCACCGCCCGGATCACATTGCGCAGATCACCTGCCCCATTGGCCGTCCGGACCTGGGCAAGCACCCGCATGTGATTGCCCTCAGCGTCGCAACAGAGCTTGTTGCCAATTGTCAACGACCCTCCGTTGCCCGAAAGTCCCACGCATGACCCCCTTATTGTCCCTCGATAATCTGACCAAGGCCTACCCGGGCGTGGTGGCCAACGACAGTGTGTCGCTCAAAATCGCCCCCGGCGAAGTGCACGCTTTGCTAGGTGAAAACGGCGCGGGGAAATCAACGCTGGTCAAAATGATCTATGGTCTGGTGAAGCCCGATCACGGGGTCATGCAGATGCACGGTGCCCCCTATGCGCCCGCCGAACCCCGCGCTGCGCGTGCAGCGGGCGTCGGCATGGTGTTTCAGCATTTTTCTCTCTTTGATGCGCTGAGCGTGGCGGAAAACATCGCGCTGGGCATGGAAAACGCCCCGAAACTTGGCGCATTATCCGAGCAGATCAGGCAAGTGTCCGATACATACGGTTTGCCGCTTGGCCCGGATCGCATTGTCGGGGATCTCTCTGCCGGGGAACGCCAGCGGGTGGAAATCATCCGCTGCCTGCTGCAAGATCCCAAGCTGTTGATCATGGATGAACCCACCTCCGTCCTGACCCCCCAGGAGGTCGATATCCTGTTTGAAACGCTGCGCAAACTGAGCGCAGATGGCACCGCAATTCTCTATATTTCTCATAAGCTTGAAGAAATCCGCGCGCTCTGTGATGCGGCAACCGTTTTGCGGTTGGGCAAGGTTGTCGGCACCTGTATACCGCGCGACACCTCGGCGCGTGACATGGCCGAAATGATGGTCGGCAAGGTGCTTGGCACGCCCACGCGGGCAGGTGTGACCCTGGGGGATACAGTTCTGGAATTGAAGGGGTTGTCGCTGCCCTCTCCCTCCGCCTTTGGGATGCCATTGCGCAACATCACCTTCTCCCTGCGAGAAGGCGAGGTTCTGGGCATTGGCGGTGTTGCAGGTAACGGTCAGGACGAGCTTTTGACGGCCCTGTCGGGCGAAGTCCTGGCTCCGCGCGGCATGGTACATTTCAAAGGCATCGACATCGGCCCATCCGGACCCAATGCGCGACGCCTCAAAGGGCTGCTCACCGCCCCCGAAGAACGTCTGGGCCATGCCGCAGCCCCCGATATGTCGCTGACCGAAAACGCGATGTTGACGGGTGCCGCGCGCGAAGGGCTGGAGACGCGCGGTTTCCTGAATTGGCCTGCGGCACGCGGGTTTGCTGAAAAGATCATTGAGGTTTTTGACGTGCGCACGCCCGGACCAGACAATGCGGCGCGCTCGCTGTCGGGGGGTAATCTGCAAAAATTCGTGATCGGCCGCGAGGTCCTTCAACGCCCCGAGGTTTTGGTGGTGAATCAGCCGACATGGGGTGTGGATGCCTCTGCTGCGGCGGCAATTCGCCAGGCCTTACTGGATCTCGCCGAAGGCGGGGCGGCGGTTATTGTGATCAGCCAGGACCTTGATGAGCTGATGGAAATCTCGGACCGCTTTGCCGCCCTTAACGAGGGGTGCCTGTCCGAACCCTGCAGCACCAAAGGCCTCACGGTCGAGCAGATCGGATTAATGATGGGGGGTGCTCATGGCATGGAAGTTGCACATGTTTGACCCCGTTTACCACGCGCGCCGGGCCGGTTTAACGCCCCTTTTCTCAAGCTCCTACAAAGTCAGGCCCATCCCATGATCCGACTGGAAAAGCGCCCCGAGCCCAACCATCTTTTTGCCTATCTGACGCCGCTTCTGGCCGTGCTGGCGACGTTCTTCTTTGGCGGTCTGTTGTTCACCGTGTTGGGCAAGGACCCGGTGACATCCATACTGACCATTTTCTGGGAACCGCTGTTCGGGGAATTTGCCTTCTTTTATCGCCCACAACTTCTGATCAAGGGCGCACCGCTGGTACTCATCGCCATCGGCCTCAGCCTGGGGTTCAAGGCCGGCATCTGGAACATCGGGGCCGAAGGGCAATATATTATGGGCGCGCTGTTCGGGGCGGCGGTGGGATTGGCTTGCTACCCTGCGGAAAATATGCTGATCTTTCCTGCGATGGTGCTGGCGGGGGCCTTTGGCGGCTGGCTCTGGTCCATGATCCCCGCGCTCCTCAAGGTTAAATTCGGGACCAATGAAATTCTGGTTTCGCTCATGCTCGTCTATGTCGCCGAACAATTCCTTGCCTCCATGTCATTGGGACTGCTTAAAAATCCCGAAGGCTTCGGCTTTCCCGGCAGCCGCAACCTGCAACAATACGCTTCGGCCCATAACGGCGAAATCATCGCCGGATCGGGCATGCACTGGGGGGTTGTCGCGGCCATGATCGCCGTGATTTTTGCTTATGTGCTGCTTGCCCGCCACCGGCTGGGCTTTGCTGTGCGCGTCACCGGTGCGGCGCCGCGTGCCGCGCGCTTTGCCGGTGTCAATCCAAGCCGGCTGATCCTGTTCTGCCTTGGCACATCGGGGCTGCTGGCCGGTCTTGCGGGTCTGTTTGAGGTCGCAGGGCCCGCCGGTCAGGTCAGCATTGATTTCAACGTAGGCTATGGGTTCACGGCCATTATCGTGGCGTTTTTGGGCCGCCTGCACCCCATCGGTATCGTGCTGGCCGGTTTGTTGATGGCGCTGACCTATATCGGCGGGGACATCGCGCAAAGCCAATTGGGCCTGCCCGCCGCCGCCATCCAGGTATTTCAGGGGATGTTGCTATTCTTCCTCCTGGCACTTGATCTTTTGACCAATTACCGGCTGCGCATTGGCCGGACGGAGGCCGCGTAATGGACCTTTCAGCCATCAATCCCGTCCTGCTCATCGCCGCCTTGATGAGCGCGGCAACACCCGTCTTGCTGGCCGCAACGGGCGAATTGGTTGCCGAGCGCGCCGGTGTTTTGAACCTCGGGGTCGAAGGCATGATGATCATAGGGGCAATCTGCGGGTTTGCCATCGCTGTGGAAACCGGCTCGCCGCTGGTCGGTTTTATCGCCGCCGCCGCAGGGGGAGCCGCGCTCAGCCTGCTGTTTGCCTTCCTGACACAAATCACGCTGGCCAATCAGGTCGCCTCGGGTCTCGCACTCACGCTCTTTGGCCTCGGCCTGTCCGCGCTGCTGGGCCAGGGTTACGTTGGCATCAAGCCGCCCCGGATGCCGGATATCAATTTCGGGCCTCTGGCGGAGCTCCCGATTATCGGCCAAATCCTGTTCTCTCACGATCCGATCCTCTATTTCGGTATCCTCCTGGTGGCGGGCGTCTGGGCCGTACTGAAATTCACCCGCGTCGGTCTGATCCTGCGGGCGGTCGGCGAAAATCACGACGCCGCCCATGCGCTTGGGTATAAGGTCGTGCGCATCCGCACCTTTGCCATCATGTTCGGCGGGGCCTGCGCGGGGATGGGCGGGGCCTACATCAGCCTGATCCGCGTGCCGCAGTGGACAGAAGGCATGACCGCCGGGGTCGGCTGGATTGCTCTCGCACTGGTAGTATTTGCCAGTTGGAAGCCCTGGCGCGTCCTGCTGGGTGCCTATCTTTTTGGCGGAATAACTCAATTGCAACTGAATTTGCAGGGCGCCGGCGTTGCCATTCCGGTCGAATATCTGGCAATGTCGCCTTACGTGATCACCATCGTGGTGCTGGTCGTTCTTTCTGCGGACAAAAGCGCTGCACCCGGCTCTTTGGGCCGCATATTCCACGCCTCTCACTAGGGGCACATCAACGCCTCATACAAGGGGCGATTCAACATGGGGAAGACCTGAACATGAAATTCAAAACACTCCTGGCCAGTGCTGCAATAGCGCTTGGACTGGCCTCCGGCGCATTCGCGGACGGGCACGAAAAGACCAAAGTCGGCTTTGTCTATGTCGGCCCGGTTGGTGACGGTGGCTGGACCTTTACACATGATCAAGCCCGTCTGGCCGTTGAAGCCGAGTTCGGCGATGCTGTGGAAACCGTTTTTGTTGAAAGCGTCGCTGAGGGCCCGGATGCCGAGCGCGTTCTGACGCAGATGGCGCTGGATGGGGCCGACCTGATCTTTACAACGTCATTCGGCTATATGGATCCCACAAACAACATCGCCGCCAAATTCCCGGATGTGAAATTCGAGCACGCCACCGGCTACAAGCGCCTGCATCCAAATGTGTCCACCTACTCGGCGCGTTTCTATGAGGGGCGCGCTGTGCAGGGCCACATCGCGGGCAGCATGACCGAAAGCAACATCATCGGCTACATCGCATCCTACCCGATCCCCGAAGTAATCCGCGGTATCAACTCTGCCTATATCCATGCCAGGAAGGTGAACCCGGACGTCGAGTTCAAGATCATCTGGGCGTACACGTGGTTTGATCCGGCCAAAGAAGCAGACGCCGCCAAGGTGTTGATTGAACAGGGCGCGGATGTGATCCTGCAACATACCGATTCCACAGCCCCGCATGCGGCGGCACAGGAAGCGGGCAATGTGGTGACTTTCGGCCAGGCATCAGACATGTCAGCCTATGCGCCCTTCCCGCGCGTCAGTGCGCTCCTGGACGAATGGGGTGATTATTACATCGCGCGCACCAAGGCCGTCATGGACGGAACCTGGGAAAGCGTCGACACGTGGCATGGCATCGGAGACGGCATGGTCGGCATTGGTGAGATCACCGACGCGGTCCCTGCAAACGTCAAGGAAGAGGCGCTGGCCCTGAAGGCTGCGATTTCGGAGGGCTCATACCACCCGTTCACCGGCCCCATCAAGAAGCAAGACGGTAGCGATTGGCTTGCGGCCGGCGAAGTGGCTGATGACGGCACGCTTGCGGGCATGAACTTCTATGTCGAAGGCCTGACAGCAGAAATACCGCAATAAGCCAGGAAAAAAGGACGGATAAGCGCCACAAACCGCCATTAGATCGGTTGCAGCATCATTGTTGTCTAAAGGGCGCACCACGCACCTAGTAAGAACAGCCCCAACGCGTGGCAGACTGTTCGACAACGGTGACTGGCTCCGTTTTGCCTGGCAAGTCTTTGAGCACCATAGACTTGCCAGGCTTCACCTTGCTCACTTCGTAAAGTCTGAAGGGCGTATCGCGAAGTGCTGCAAAATATTCTCTATTGGCTGCTGCTTCATTCCAGCCCCGTGGTTTGAGATAGAGGTCAACGATGTTTTCGCCGCCGTACCACCGACCACGAAAGTCCTCGACCACCAGCAACATATGACGGCGGATTGGGACCAGATGAGGCACATGGCTTCAGGGCGGGAAGCCCGGAGGCCGCAGCAGCGCTATATCTGAATGCTTTGGTCAACCGTCCTAATTACGGGCACATTGCCAATGCAACGGTTGATAATCAAAAACGTGATATGCAACAACGCATAAGGTACTTCGGTGAGCACCTTGATGGAGTATCGGTCAAATCATAGCTAATTCTGGACGTAGAAGGGCGGTTTCAATGGGTCGCCGCAACACTTTAATCTTTAGGAAGAGATGGAGTGTTTACGATGAAGAACCGGACGCGAACGTTTTATACGGCCAAACAGAAGTCAGAGATGTGGGACCGCTGGCAGCGCGGCGAGTCCATGAGCTCGATCGGGCGACACTTCAATCGTGCCTCGTCTTCGATCTTCCCACATTTGGCGCAGTTTGGTGGGATATGACCAGCTGATCGCAGGCGGTCCCGATTTGCTTTGAGCTTCATTGAGCGGGAGGAGATTTCCCGTGGGCTCGTTGCGAAACGGCCCCTTCGGTCAATCGCTCAAAGCTTGAACAGGTCGCTATGACGACCTCAGACAGGCAGGAGGCAAGCGCTATTCCACCGTCGAACTGGTCAATGCATTGGAACAGGAAAAGGCCCTCGGAAAGGCCGGGAAACCTCTCGGGACATCGCGTCGCGATACCCTGCCGGTCAGTGAATGGCTGAGATGCTCACAAAAATCGACTTGGTCATCCTCCCCTCTCATGCATGTAAACATGCATTGCCGGGCAATGGACGAGCTTGGCTACCTGCCGTTCAGCCCGTCAGGCGGCGCACTGCTGTTCCACCTTATGAGCAAGCTCTATGAGCGCACCAGTGTCATCATCACAACCAACCTCAGCTTCAGTGAATGGGCCCAGGTCTTTGGCCCCTCTCATCGTTTTGCTGCACAAAACGACTGCCGGGCAATGGATGCAAAGATGACAACAGCGTTGCTCGACCGGCTTACCCACCGCTGCAACATCCTCGAAACAGGCAACGACAGCTACCGCTTCAAGACCAGCTCAGAGGCCGCAAAGAAAACCACAAAGGAGGCCACCACATTGACCAAAGCATAGCTACCGATACATAACTAACAGCGGGTCAAATCTCGGTGAAAATACCGGCTCAGTTCTCAATGACATTCAACAACGGGGCTTAAGACTTCAGATAGCGATTGTCGCGCTTTGGAAAGGATTAGGTCTGCCGAAACGCACATTGCAAGAGACCACAAGAAGCCAGCGCTTGAATAAAGAACTGTATGACTTGTGGTAAGGACGGGATAAAATTCCGACAGTCCAAGGCGATCTCGTCCGGTTAGAAGAAAAAAACGAGGCTTCGTCAAAGCGATGTTTCGCATTCTAACATGTGCACTAATCACATTTTACGGGCACTGAAGCATCTGATTCCAAACGGCTGATATTGAGTTAGGTAAACCTTTATTCAATCCGCACGTATTTCGCTCTGTGTTGTTAACCCAAGGGTCACGCATGCCCGCATAGGGTGATTTTGGCAGTGCTTTTGGCACGGATCGTAAAGGATGTATCATGGCAGGGGTCTTCGCGCAAAACGTGGCAAGTATTCGGGGCAAGGTCGCAAGTTTCCTGACCCGCCCCGCAGCATTTGCGCTCTTGCCCGCCGTCTCCCTTGGTATCTATTGGACCGGGGGCGATGCTGCCCTCGTGAGCGCTGCAGTTGTGACGCCGCTAATCTACTTTCTCGTCTGCGGATATCGGTCCTTCGATGTCATATTTGGGGGCACCCGCAAAGATAGTGGACTAGTTGATCGCAGTGACTTTGAGATGCTCACAAAAGCGGCCTTCGACAAAGCAAAAGAAACCGCCTTCACCAGTGCAGTTTTCAGAGTGGAAATAGATGATTTTGAGGATTTAACGGATCGCTACGGCCAAGCAGTCATTGAGGGCGTGGTAAAACGAGTAAGCGAGCGTTTGGTTGCAATCTTGCGAGAGGGCGATGCCATCACGCAATCTGGTGACAGCAAATTCTCAATCTGCCTGCAGCCGATCAGGCAGTTGGATCTGGAGCTCTGCATTCAGCTTGCTGGGCGCATGCAAGGGGCGTTGGAGGAGCCGATTTCCATCGACGGGACTGCCATTTATATCACTTCATCCGTCGGATTTTGTCAGCACAGCGGCATGCGCAACGGCTCTTCCGAGAAGTGGATTGTCGCTGCGAGCGCCGCACTGCGAGAAGCACAGAACCACGGGCCAAGTGCAATCCGAGCATACTCGGAGGAAATGCGGCAACGATCGGAGACCAAAGCAGAATTGCGCGAAGAAGTTGCTCACGCATTGGAAAGCGGTCAGATTGTGCCCTGGTTTCAACCTCAAATTTCAACCGACACCGGACGCGTGACGGGCTTTGAGGCCTTGGCAAGGTGGCATCACCCAGAGCGCGGCATGATTTCTCCTGCCGATTTTCTGCCCGCAATTGAACAAGCAGACATGTTGGAGCGTCTGGCGGAAGTGATGATGTACCGCGCTTTCAATGCGCTGAAGGAATGGGACAACGCCGGTGTGATCGTCCCGAAAGTCGGCGTTAACTTCGCCGGCCCCGAACTAAAAAACCCACGTCTAGTCGATAAGGTGAAATGGGAACTGGACCGCTTCGATCTCACGCCGGACAGGCTGACCGTCGAAGTTCTGGAAACCGTGGTAGCAGGCGCACCAGAGGACATCATAACGCGTAACATCAACGGTTTGGGCAAAATGGGTTGCAGTGTCGATCTGGATGATTTTGGGACAGGACATGCCTCCATAGCGTCGATTCGAAAGTTCTCCGTGAGCCGGATCAAAATTGATCGATCTTTTGTCATGAAAGCGGATCGCGACCCCGAGCAACAGCGTATGATCAGCGCAATACTAACGATGGCCGAAAGACTGAATGTCGAGACGCTTGCCGAAGGCGTGGAGACGGTCGGCGAGCATGCGCTTCTGGCCCAATTGGGATGCGACCACGTTCAGGGTTTCGGTATTGGGAAGCCCATGCCATTTGAGGAGACACTCAAATGGATCACTGCGCATAACTCAAAATTACAAGATGTTCCACGCATTATCGGAAACCGAACTGGGTAGCCCGGCCATTCCTTTTTTGCCTTTGCGATCAGCTCTGGCCTTTAGCATCACCAATCACATGCGGGATTGCGAACAAAAAGCCCCGATTCCGCTTGACCTTTGTCCCTGCACTCTGTTGAACCCACGCTGATATCAAACAGATCAGGTGGCTGTCCCTATGGACGATCAGAACAAGAACCTCATTCTTGCAACAGCGCTCAGTTTCATCGTGATTCTGGTATGGTTCGTTCTATTTCCTCCTCCGGAACCAGACGTGCCATTGGACGGCGCGCTGACAGAGCAGGTCACCGGTGCCACTGGCACGACAATTCCGGCAGCGCCCGACGCATCCGCGCCCGCGCCGCTCAATCCACAGACCCAAGCCAGTGATACAACACTACAAGATGCGCCGCGTGTCGCGATTGAAACAACGCGTCTGACCGGTTCGATCTCGCTTGTGGGTGGCCGCATTGATGATCTGAAACTCAAAGATTACCAGACCACGCTGGAAAGCGACGCGACCATCGTTACGATGCTGTCTCCACAGGGCACTAACGATGCCTATTACGCACTCCAAGGCTGGGCTGCCGGTGCCGGTATTGACCCAAGCGCGGTGCCTGGTCCGGAAACCGAATGGTCGCTGAGCGCAGGCGATACGCTCCGCGTCGGCAGCCCGATCACACTTACGTGGGACAATGGCGCGGGTCAGGTCTTCTCCCGTTCCATCGCGGTTGATGACAACTATATGTTTTCGTTGACGCAATCGGTGTCCAATGACGGCAATGGTGCAATCAGCGTCGCCCCCTATGGCATGATTGTGCAGCATACCCTACCCGACGATCTGGAAAACTTCTTTATCCTGCATGAAGGTGCCGTCGCCATGGCGGACGAAGAATTGGCGGAAACGGATTGGGATGAAATCGCCGAAGCGGAACTGGATCCGAAATGGGGACGTCAAGCGATCGTGAAAGAGGGCGTCAACTCGGGGTGGATCGGCTTCACCGATCACTTCTGGCAGGCGATCCTGATACCCCTTGCCGGTCAGACCTTCGACCAGGCGCTGACGTATGACGCGCGTACAGATATTTACCGCGCCGTCACGCGGATGCCCACGCAAACCATCGAGGCTGGTGCGAGCTATGAGCTTACGACCCAACTCTTCGCGGGTGCAAAGGAATGGGCGATGCTGCGCGAATACGAATCGACCGGCGTGCCGAAATTCATCGACAGTATCGACTGGGGTTGGTTTTTCTTTCTGACCAAACCGATCTTCTGGTTGCTGCATGAATTGAACAAACTGATCGGAAATATGGGTTGGGCGATCATTGGCCTCACGTTGATCATCAAGGCGATCCTCTTCCCGCTGGCCTATAAATCCTATGTCTCCATGGCGAAGATGAAAGAACTTCAGCCACAGATGGAAAAACTCAAGGAGGAAGCTGGCGACGACCGTCAAAAGATGCAGCAGGGCATGATGGAGCTCTACAAACGCGAGAAGGTGAACCCGGCCGCGGGTTGTTTGCCAATCCTGCTCCAGATTCCGATCTTTTTCTCGCTCTACAAGGTGATCTTTGTCACCATCGAATTGCGGCACGCGAATTTCTTTGGCCCATTCCAAGACCTCAGCGCACCCGACCCGACGTCTTTGATGAACTTCTTCGGATTGCTGCCTTTCGAGGGCCCGGAACCCGGTTCGATCATGGCGCTTGTCTTCATCGGCATCTTGCCGCTTCTGCTCGGCATCTCCATGTGGTTGCAACAAAAACTGAACCCGGCCCCCACCGATCCGACGCAACAAATGATCTTTGCCTGGATGCCTTGGGTCTTCATGTTCATGTTGGGCGGTTTTGCCAGCGGGTTGGTCGTATACTGGATCGCCAACAACACGATCACCTTCACGCAACAGTACCTGATTATGCGTAGCCAAGGCTACAAACCGGACGTCTTTGGCAACATTAAAGGCGGCTTCTCCAAGAAATCCAAACCGGACGCCGACGGATGAAGATCGCCCATATCCTGCGCCATCCGCTCAAAAGCCATGGTCGGGAAGCGCTTGAACAGGTGATGTTGAACGCTGGGCAATCCATGCCCTATGACCGGCTCTGGGCTGTCGCGCATGACGCCTCAAATGTCGACGGCAGCGGATGGGTGCCTTGCGCCAATTTCAGCCGCGGCTCCAAGGCCCCAAACCTGCTCGCGATATCCTCGCGCCTCGACGAGGCCACCGAAATCCTGCATCTCTCTCACCCCAATCGACCGGATCTCTCCTTTCACCCTGATACCGAAGGCCAAAAGCTGATCGATTGGGTCATGCCGCTCGTGCCGCAGGACCGCGCCCTGCCCGACCGGGTAATCCGCCTTGACGGGCGCGGTTTTACGGACAGCGACTTTCCCTCCGTCACCCTGTGCAATCTGGCCTCACACAAAGCCATGGAACAACAGGTTGGCCAGGACCTTTCGATCCATCGCTGGCGCGGAAATATCTGGTTTGACGGAGCCGATCCGTGGGTCGAATTTGATTGGATGGGCCGCGACATCCGTATCGGGGGCTGCGTGTTGCGTCCGCGCGAACGCACCGATCGCTGCCTTGCAACCACGGCTAATCCGGAGACTGGCGAACGCGATGCGGACACGCTGGGTGCCCTGAAGCACTGGGGTCATCAGGATTTCAGCGTCCGTGCCGAGGTCATCACCGGCGGTATGATCAAACGCGGCGACGTGCTGGAGGCCCTGTGACACAGCTACCCTTTCCCATCGCCGAAGAGCCTGATGCCTACACAGATGAAAAAGGCCGCCTGCTTTTTGCCGGGGAAACGGATTTTGTCAAAGGTGTCGTGGCTATGTCCGGCCTGCCGGATCCTGACCGGATGGAGGTTTGTTTCGCCGGGCGTTCGAACGTCGGTAAATCCTCTTTGATCAACGCCTTGACCGGGCGCAAGGGGCTGGCGCGGGCTTCCAACACGCCGGGCCGCACACAGGAAATCAACTTTTTCACCGCTGGAGAGGCGCATTATCTCGTGGATCTCCCCGGCTATGGCTATGCCAATGCACCGCTCGCCGTGGTAGAAAAATGGCAGCGTCTGCTGAAACAATATCTGTCGGGGCGCCAAACCCTGCGGCGTGCCTTTGTGCTGATTGATGCGCGTCATGGCGTCAAAAAGGTGGATAATGAAATCCTCAGCCTGCTTGATAGTGCCGCCGTCACCTTTCAAGTCGTGCTGACCAAGGCCGATAAAGTCAAGGAGGCCGAGCGCGCCAAAATACTCGATCAGGTGCGCAGCGCCCTGTCAAAACACCCCGCCGCCTTCCCCGAGATCATCATCACATCGAGCGAAAAGGGCTGGGGCATCCCAACCCTGCGCGCCATCATCGCCACGCTGGAATAGAGGCGGCTTGCACGCGTGCGCGTCTGCCCTCATAACCGCACCCACCAAGGCCCAAGAGATGAAGACCCAGGATATGAACCGCGATTGGATCGCCACCGCCAGCACCCTCAACAAGGCCCTGCCCTATCTGCAACGCTATGCGGATGCGACGGTCGTTATCAAACTTGGCGGGCACGCCATGGGCAGCGACGCGGCGATGGAGGAGTTTGCCCGCGATGTGGTGCTGATGCGCCAGGTCGGCGTGAACCCGGTGGTCGTTCATGGCGGCGGGCCGATGATCAACGCGATGCTGGCCAAGCTGGAGATTAAATCCGAGTTCGTGAACGGCAAGCGCGTCACCGATGGTACCACCATGGAGGTGGTCGAAATGGTGCTGAGCGGCCTTGTGAACAAGCGCATCGTGCAGGCGATCAACCGTCAGGGCGGGCGCGCCGTAGGTCTGTCGGGCAAGGACGGTGGCCTCATCACCTGCACGCAGACCGACCCCGATCTTGGCTTTGTCGGCACACCCGATGTGGTCAACCCGACGTTGCTGCGCGATCTGGCGGAAAAGGAATATATCCCCGTCATCGCGCCCTTGGGCATGGGTCGGGATGGTGAGACCTTCAACATCAACGGCGACACGGCCGCGGGGGCGATTGCGGCGGCGCTCAAGGCGGACCGGCTTTTGCTGCTGACGGATGTCGCGGGCGTCAAAAACGCCGCCGGAGAGGTCGTGACCGAGATTACCGCCACACAGATTCGCGATATGACGGCGGATGGCACAATCGCGGGTGGCATGATCCCCAAGACGGAAACCGCGCTTGATGCCATCATGGGGGGTGTGCGCGCGGCGGTGATCCTGGACGGGCGTGCGCCTAACGCCTGCCTGTTGGAGCTGTTCACCGAACACGGTGCGGGCTCGATCATCCGCGCGGGTTGACGCAGATGTGTCACACTGCCGCTTGGAGCGGGCGGCACTCTGCACTAGGTGTAGCGCATGGAAAACGAAACCGTCATTCGCCTGAGTATTTTTCTGGGTCTCTTCGCCTTGCTGGCGACACTTGAAACGCTTGCGCCGCGCCGGGTGCGCAGCCAGCCGCGTAGCAGCCGTTGGATGACGAACTGGGGCATCACCCTTGCCAACACCGTCACGCTGCGCCTGATCGCCTTTGCGCTGCCGCTGTTGGCCGTTGGGGCCGCACTGGATGCGCAGGCACAGGGCTGGGGGTTGTTCAACCTGCTCAATGGGCCGGTCTGGCTGGAATTCGCGCTTGCCGTCTTGATCCTCGATTTTGCCATCTGGTTACAGCATCTGATCACGCATAAAGTGCCGCTCCTGTGGCGGCTTCACCAAGTGCATCACGCCGATGTCGATATGGATGTGACCACAGCGATCCGGTTCCACCCCATCGAAATCGCGCTGTCGATGCTGTTGAAGGTGGGGCTGGTCTATCTGCTCGGCCCTGCGGCGCTGGCCGTGATCGTTTTCGAGATCCTGCTCAATGGCACCGCCATGTTCAACCATGCCAATATCCGCCTGCCGCTTGGGCTGGACCGCATCGTGCGGCGCGTGCTGGTGACGCCCGATATGCATAGGGTCCACCACTCCGCGCACCGCGCCGAGCATGACAGTAATTACGGCTTTGCCCTCTCCATCTGGGACCGGATGTTTGGCACCTATATCGCGCAGCCCGAGGCCGGTCATGACGCGATGCAGGTCGGTCTGGAATGGCAGGACGCGCGCCCCAGCCGGTTGGGCTGGTCCCTCACGCTCCCCTTCACGCGCAAATGACGCTGGAAAAAATCACGGCCCTTGCCGCCCCCTCGGGCCTGTTCGTCATGGGCGCGTTTCATGATGATGCGGGCACGCTTGTCTTGCTGGGCGCAGACCGGGGATGTTGGCCGATTTTCACGCAGGCGGCAGAATTTAGCGACGGGCAACCGGACCCGCTTGATCGCTGGTCCAAGCGGATCATCGGGGGCATTGCCGCCGATCTGGGAGCCCGTGATACATACCCCTCGGACGGCCCGCCCTATGCGCCTTTCATCGGTTGGGCGCTGCAAACGGGGCGGTTTTTTCAAAGCCCGACGGGTATGATGGTGCATGACACCGCCGGGCTGATGATCTCCATAAGGGGCGCATTGCATGTCCCGACTGTCCTGGCGCTCGAGGGGCGGGCAGCGTCGAACCCTTGTGAGAGCTGCGCCGACAAGCCTTGCGTTGCGGCCTGTCCCGTCGGAGCCTTGGCCGAAGATCATGCTTATGACGTTCCGGCCTGCAAAGCCTATCTAGACACGGAACCGGGGCGGGATTGCATGTCCAACGGGTGCAAGGTGCGGCGCGCCTGCCCTGTATCGGTCAAATTCGAACGCTCTGCTGAGCAATCCGCCTTTCACATGATCTCATTCAAAGGATGACCCCATGCGCCACCTGATCCTGATGCGCCACGCAAAATCTGACTGGAGTGCAGGTCTCGAAGATCACGAACGCCCGCTCAATAATCGGGGTGAAGCCGCCGCCTATGCCTTGGGTGAATGGCTGCGGGAGCGGGACTATCAGCCCGATCAAGTATTGTGTTCTTCGGCCAAGCGCACGGGCAAGACTTTATTGGGGCTGGGTTTTTCTCAGGCGACCCCCGTGGCCTTCACAAAACGTCTCTATCTCGCGGACTCCGAGGAGATGCTGTCAGTGCTGCGCTTTTCGGAGGCGGCGTGCATTTTGATGCTCGGGCATAACCCTGGCATCGGCGAGATGGCCGCCCGTCTGGTAGATGATCCGCCCAATCATCCGCAGTTCTACAACTATCCGACGGGTGCGACCTTCGTGATAGATTTCGATGTCGACAGCTGGAACGATATTGGCTGGCACACAGGCCAGCCAATTGATTTCACCGTGCCACGCGATTTTACGGGCAAGGTGGCCTGAAAGCCCACCCTACGGCACCATGGGATGACCCTCGAGGCGCGTTAGTGACCGAGGATCTGGCTCAGGAACAGCTGTGTGCGCGGGGATTGCGGGTTGCTGAAGAAGGCCTCTGGTTCGTTCTGTTCAACGATCTGGCCCGCATCCATGAAGATCACACGGTTCGCCACTTTGCGTGCAAAGCCCATCTCGTGGGTCACGCAAAGCATGGTCATGCCCTCTTCGGCAAGCTGGATCATCGTGTCCAGCACCTCTGCGATCATTTCGGGATCGAGCGCCGAGGTCGGCTCGTCAAAGAGCATGATCCGGGGGCGCATGCACAGTGAGCGCGCGATGGCGACACGCTGTTGCTGCCCCCCCGAAAGCTGGCCGGGGTATTTGTCGGCCTGTTCGGGGATTTTGACCTTTTCGAGGAAATGCATCGCCGTTTCCTCGGCCTCCTTCTTGGGCGTCTTGCGCACCCAGATCGGGGCCAGCGTGCAGTTTTCCAGGATGGTCAGATGTGGAAACAGGTTGAAGTGCTGAAAGCACATGCCGACCTCGGAGCGGATCTTGTCGATGTTCTTGAGATCAGAGGAGAGCAGCGTCCCATCCACTTCAATGGAACCCTGCTGGTGCTCTTCCAACGCGTTGATGCAGCGGATGAGCGTGGATTTGCCTGAGCCCGAAGGCCCACAGATCACGATCCGTTCGCCGCGATTGACCGTCAGATCGATGTCGCGCAGCACATGAAAGGTGCCGTACCATTTGTTCATGTTGGAGATGGTAATCGCGATCTCATCCGAGACCTGCATTTGTGTTGCTTGTTCAGCCATGCTTCTGGCCTTTCTCATTTTTAAACCCTATCGCTTTCGCTACTTGAGGGTGTGTGGTTTTAAACCCTGCCGCTTTGCTGCTTGAGGGCCTGAAAATTACGCCCCGCCGCCCTATGCGGCAGAAGGATGGGTCAGCGGTGATCGGTCGCGAGGCGGCGTTCCAGCCATTGTGAATATTGCGAGATGCCATAGCAGACGACAAAGAACAGCAGCGCCGCAAAGCCCAGCAGTTCCCAATAGACGCCATTCCATTCGGTCGATGCCAGAATAGGCCCCCGGATCATCCCCAGAATATCGAACATCGAAATAACCGACACCAGCGTCGTATCCTTGAACAGACCCACGGCGATGTTGACGATGCCCGGGATCGAAATCTTGAGCGCCTGGGGCAGGATGATCAGCCGCGTTGCTTGGGCGTAGTTCAGGCCCAGGCTGTCGGCCCCCTCATATTGCCCCTTGGGAAGGGCTGCGAGGCCACCCCGGATCACCTCGGCGATATAAGCCGCCGAGAACATTGTGATCATGATCACCACGCGCAGGAACAGATCCACCGTGGATTCAGGCGGAAAGAAATAGGCCAGCATCACCGAGGCGACAAAGAGCAGCGTGATCAGCGGTACACCGCGGATAAACTCGATGAAGACCACACAGATGATCTTTATCAGCGGCATCGACGACTGCCGCCCCAGTGCCAGCGCGATGCCGATGGGGATGGAGAGCGACACACAGGTCACGCCCAGCATCATGTTGAGCATGAAGCCCCCGAGATCGCGCGACGGCACGGCCTCCATCATGGCGTTGTCGGATGCGCCTTCGGGGATCAGGAAGCCGCCCAGCCACCAGATCACGAAGGCGGCGGCGATCCCCCCAAAGAAACCAGCGGCAAAGCTGCGTGCGACGTAGCGTTGGTAGATCAGAACGCCACCCGCAGCACCAACCAGAGCCAGGATTGGCACAAAGATCGTGCCGCCCCAGATCAGGTAGTAGGCGATGAACGGATACAGCGCCGTAAACGCCAACAACTTGCGCGGCAGGTCGAAAAACAGCACCGGCGCGATGGCCACAAAGAGCAGCAAGAAGGCCAGTCCGGGGCGCCAGTAGAGTTCGGAGGGGTATTTAAAG
Source organism: Roseobacter fucihabitans (assembly GCF_014337925.2). Lineage (NCBI taxonomy): Bacteria > Pseudomonadati > Pseudomonadota > Alphaproteobacteria > Rhodobacterales > Roseobacteraceae > Roseobacter > Roseobacter fucihabitans. The sequence continues at coordinate 3,375,621 of NZ_CP143423.1, forward strand.
CCAAAGATCAGCTGCGGCCAGCGTTCCGCCAGCACCGCAAAACAGGCCCCGCGCGCGCCGTCAAGGATCTCGCGACACTCAGACAGGCTATTGGCATTCCAGACCCCGTTCAGGATCCACGGCACGGTTGGTGCCAGGGCGAGATAGATAACATAGGCCGCGACAATGGTCAGCAGCGCATTGGCCGGTGTCGCAAATAGGTTTTCACGCATCCATTTGACCGGACCCGTGGCCGCATAGGGCGGGGCCTGTTGCGGGATTTCCTCGGAGCGCACGAAGGCGACGGAATTTGCATGTATATCTGACATGGTTCAGCGCTCCTTCAGCTTAACGGAATTATTGTAGACGTTCATGATCGCGGAGATCGACAGCGAGATCGTGAGATAAAACAGCATCAGCAATAGCACGCATTCAATCGCGCGCCCCGTCTGGTTGAGCGTGATGCCCCCCAGCGTCGCAGTTATATCCGCATAGCCCACGGCAATCGCCAGCGAGGAGTTCTTGGTGATATTGAGATATTGCGAGATCAACGGCGGAATGATGACCCGCAGCGCCTGTGGCAGCACGACGAGGTTCATCACACGACCCGGACGCAGACCCAGAGCGGAGGCGGCCTCGGTCTGGCCTTTGCTCACGGCCTGAATGCCGGCCCGCACGTTTTCGGCGATGAAGGCCCCGGTGTAGATCGACAAGGCAAACCAGAGCGCAATCAGCGGCGCACCAATCTGGATGCCGCCGCTGAAGTTGAAGCCGCCCAGAACCGGGTAATCCAGCCCGATGGGACGTCCCATGACAACGAAAACCAACAGCGAGGGGACAAAAAGGATGGCAAGGCTCGGCCACCCTGTCGGCAGCAATTTACCCGTCGCATAGAGCAGGTTCGTCGCATAGCGGCGATAGGCAAAGACACCGATGATGGAGGCAAAAAACGTCGCAACGACCACCATGGAGCCCGGCCCCCAGATCGGCGCAGGCAGGTAAACACCTCGGTTGGTGAAAGCGATCGACCCCAGCAACATGGTCGCTTCGGGTTCGTCCCCGCGAAAGGCGCGCGGGGCGGGCATCACCGCCGTCATGATGGTGAAAATAATGATGATCCAGATCAGAACCGGAATATTGCGGAAAATCTCGACGTAAAAAGCCATCAGTTTGGAAACGAGCCAGTTGTTCGACAGCCTCAAAACCCCGGCCGTGACGCCAAAGACCGTCGCCGTGATACAGGCCAGAAAGGCGACCAGCAGCGTGTTCAGGATCCCCACAACAGCAGCGCGCGCGTTGCTGGATTGGCTGTCGTATTCGATCAACGTCTGGTTAATGTCATATCCCGCCGGCGAGCCCAGGAAATCATAGGCAATATTAAGGCCTGCAGCCGCGAGGTTGGTCAAAAGATTATTCGCCAGATAGGCAAAAGCGACAATCAGCACCAGCAGCGCAATTCCCTGAAATGTCAGCGAACGATACCGCGTATCGTTGATCAACATGGACAGGCGGAACGACTCCCGTGGCGGGTCGGTCAGTATCGTCATTAAAATTTTCCCCGTGGTTCCGACCTTGATTTTAACGGGCACTTTGCGCGCCTCGGTGGTCGGGTTGTCGTTTTATTGGTCTCTAAAAGCGAAGGGCGCAGGAGTTCCTGCGCCCTTGGCCGTGTCGTTTTTAGCGGAAGGGCGGCGAGTAGACCAGGCCACCGTTCGTCCACTGTGCGTTCAGCCCGCGTGCAAGACCGATGGGGGTTTCTTCACCGATGTTCTTGGCAAAGACCTCACCGTAATTACCCTCGGCCGCAATCGCGCGCTTGGACCATTCAGCGTCCAGACCGAGCATTTCGCCCAATGTGCCTTCGGTACCGAGCAAACGTGCAACTTCAGGGTTGGTGGTATTGGCCGCCATTTCGTTGACGTTGGCCGATGTCACGCCCAGCTCTTCTGCTGTGATCAACGCGTTCAGCGTCCAGCGCACGACATCTGCCCATTCGTCATCGCCGTGACGTACAAGCGGACCGAGCGGTTCCTTGGAAATGATTTCGGGCAGCAACACGTGATCAGTTGGATTCTCGAATGTGGCCCGAGTGGAGGCCAGACCGGACGCGTCCGTCGTGTAGGTGTCGCAGGCACCGGCAAGGTACTGCTGCTGGCCTTCGGCATTGGTTTCGATCGGCACCGGCTCATAGCTGATGTTGTTGGCGCGGAAGAAATCCGCAAGGTTCAGCTCAGTAGTTGTACCGGTCTGGATGCAAACTGTCGCGCCATCAAGTTCTTTGGCCGAGGATACACCCAGCGCCTTTGGCACCATGAAGCCCTGACCGTCATAGTAGTTCACGCCCACGAAGGTGAACTTCAGGTCCACGTCGCGGCTAAAGGTCCATGTTGTGTTGCGCGCCAGCATGTCGATTTCGCCGGAGGCCAGAGCCGTGAAGCGCGTCTTGCCCGTTGTCGGGACAAATTCGACCGCGGTCGGATCCCCCAGAACGGCCGCGGCAACAGCGCGGCATACCGCCACGTCAAAGCCCTTCCATTCGCCGTTTGCATCTGGTGCCGCGAAGCCCACAAGACCCGTGGTCACGCCACAGTTGAGTGTGCCACGTGCTTTGACGTCGTCCAACGTACCAGCGGCAGCCGCACCCGCAGCAAAGCCAGCAATGGTCAGCGCACCAAGTAATGTAGATTTGTTCATTTTTACCTCTTCCTGATTTTCCGCCGTTTCTGACGGGTCTCCCGGCGTATTTTTAACCGAAACTTGTATTGTTTTAAAGGGTCCAAGTGGGCGGCATATTGCTCGGATTCACGCAATAACGTCAAGGGTTACGCTGCTAAAATCGCAGCCTCCCCTACGTTAGATCCCATATTTCGGGCCAAAACAGTCAAGAATCAGCTGTGCAGAGGTCAAAAACCACTTTTGCGTGTTCAAAAGCCCGTTGTTTCAGAGCCGCGGCGGCCTCGGCCTCTTCATCGCGGCCCCATTGCTCGGCCTGCCACACTTCATCCAGCCGCGAGACCCTCCAGATGTCTGCTGCCGGTTGAACGTTCTGCGTGGCCGCAAAGCCCAGCACCAGAGAGCCCGTCAGGCTGACGAGATCGTGAAAGGCGGCCAGTTCAAACGCGTTGAGCGCATGAACATGGTGCGATAATTGCGCCAGGGCATCCGGGTCCTGGGCAATATGCATGACACCGGAACGCGCCTGCAACCGCGCACCCAATGCCCCCTCAACCCAGGTGAGAAACGGATCCCACTGCGCTGCCTGCCGGGCCACCAGTTCAACGGGTTGCTCCGCGCGATAACACAGCAGATCGCTGTCCCCATAGGCGGCGAGCATATCCGCGACCTCGCCGTGTTGCACCGCGACCTTGTCAATCGCTGCATTGGCGGTCTGCGTAAAGGGCATCTTTGACGGGTTTATCTTGTCTTCCTGCGCGTCCCATTCTGCGGCAATGGCCTCGGCAAACCCGCGACTGGGCACCAAAAGCGCCTGTTTCGCGGGCGTTTTCACAGCCCGCCCGTCCAATGCGATCCCGTATCCGTCCTCGACCGACACCACTGATGCCGTTTCCCAGAATCGCTTGGCCTTCCATTCGCTCATGCCGTTGCCTTCCACGCCTCATCCAGCGCCGTCTCCAGCTGCCCGAAATCGCTTAGAATCGCGCGCGCCGCACCCAATGCGGCAACCGGGTGGTATCCCCAATCCACGCCGAGCCCGTAAACGCCCGCCGCCGCAGCCATATCCATATCAAAACTGGTATCGCCAATCATGACCGTCCGGTCGGGCGAAACCCCCGCCTCTGACATGGCTTGATGGATCATCGAGGGGTGGGGTTTGGAGGGGTGGAAATCGGCGACTTGCTGGGTCATGAACACACCCTCCAGCCCATGCCCTTCGATCAACTTATCCAGCCCACGCTTGGATTTACCGGTCGCGACGCCCAAAATCACATCCTCGCGCGCACTCAGACGCTCCAACGCGGCGCGCGCGCCCGGATAAAGCGGGGAGGATTGCGCCGCACCGCTCTGCGCGCGCAGGTCCATATAAGCATCCTTATAGGCCTGCACCATGCGGGCATGATCCGCATCCGGGGCCAGCCGCGCCATCGCCACGTCCAGCGAGAGGCCAACGATGCCTAAAATTCGGGCGCGTTCAGGTGCAGCCAGGCGCACAGCCTCGAAGGCACGCCCCATCGCCGCGAGGATATCCGCCTGGCTATCCACCAGCGTGCCGTCCACGTCAAAGATCACCAGCCTCATTCGAGCGCCTCGAACGGGTCCTCGGCCGCCAGATCTTCGCTCCAGCCAAAGGTGTCCCAGCTTTGCGCCATGTGATCCGGCATCGGGGCCGTGACTGTGATCATTTTGCGCGTTTCGGGGTGCTCGAACCGCATCATCCGTGCGTGCAGGTGCAGTTTCTTGGAAATGATCCCGCCTAGTTGGGCGCCCCAGCCATCACCCATGTTCTCCTGACCCGACCCGCCATATTTACCATCCCCGATGATCGGATGCCCGATTTCGGCCATATGCGCGCGCAATTGATGGGTGCGCCCGGTCACAGGTTCCATCGCGATCCACGCCGCGCGCGAGGCCACCCTGTAGAGCGTGGCGTAAAGCGTATGCGCACGTTTGGCCCCATAGGTGCTCTCGATCTCGCGCGGATGCACGGCGATCATTTTCTCGCCCTCGCCACCACCGCCACGTCCGGGGGCCTTGACCAGCCCGTATTTGATCTCGCCCAGATACGGCGTCGGCACACCCGCCACCAATGCCCAGTAAATCTTGCGAGTTTCGCGGTGCCGCATCGCCGCCGTCAGCGCCTTGGCCGCCATCCGCGTGCGCGCCAGCAGCAAAACCCCCGATGTGTCCTTGTCCAACCGGTGCACAAGACGCGGTTTTTCCTCGAACCCGAATTTCAACGCCTCGCCCATACCATCCACATGGCGCAGCTGTTTGGAGCCGCCCTGCGTCGGAAGTCCGGGGGGTTTATTGAGCGCAATCACATGATCGTCCCGGTAAATAACGCAGGACTGGATGAGTTTCACATCCGCATCGGACACTTTGGAACGCGGTTCAGGCGCGGGGGCGGCCTCGCTAGGCAGGGGCGGGATACGCACCTGCTGGCCGACCTCCACGCGGGTCGAGCCCTTAACGCGGCCCCCATCCACGCGGATTTCGCCTTTGCGACACATCTTGTCGATGCGGCCCTGGCTGATCTGCGGGAACTGCTTGCGAAACCATCGGTCCAGCCGCTGATCTCCGTCGTCCTCCTGAATGGTCAGGGTCTGTACCCGGCTCATAATAATATCCCTCGCATCACCCAAAGGCCCAAAAAGAGGCCTGCAATCGACAACCCCACCGATAGCGCCACATAGGCACCCGCCATCCCGAAATGCCCCCGTTCCAGCAGCGTCACGGTTTCCAGCGAAAACGCCGAAAACGTCGTGAATCCACCCAAAAGCCCGGTCATCACCAAGGGGCTCAGATGGGTCAACCCGCGCTGCGCAGCCAACACGACGAAGGCCCCCATCAGGAACGATCCCAACACATTTGCTGCCATGATCGCCACAGGAAATTCCGTCGGCCCCGTTATACGCAGCGCGCCCACACCCCATAAAAAGCGCAAAGACGCGCCAATCGCGCCGCCAAAGGCCACCATGATCAGAGTTTTCATCATCCGCGGTCTGTCACGCACCCTCACGCCATTGTCAAGTTTCACAAGCGGTTGAGGCAGCGATGGATCATGCCCCTATGCCAAGTATGCCCCAAAGGAGTGCATCTGTTCTATTAAGTGTAGTGGGTCAGATGTGATCCGGCAAAACCCTGTGGGAGGATTTTGTGAAGACGCGCGCAGTTGCCATTTGTCTGAAGTGACTTCGCCTTGATTTTGGTGTGATCGATATCGTTGATTGCCGGGAAGTGCTGGAAGTCGTGCTTGTCAGCACGGGCGCAATAATCCGTGCCACAATCGTCAAAATACGGATTGCTGGCTGGTCATGTTCCTCGTGGAATAGCAGCCCGTGATCGTTCAGCCAGCCCGCTGCCATGATCGGCAGCTTGGGAATGTAGAGTGTGGCATGCGCGACCTTGGAACAGACCCAAACATGCCGTCATTTTCATCACATCAAAGACCTCTGCTGCCAAAACCAAACAATGCCCAATTTCCAATCCTGCAATACTGGAATAGAACATCCGCCATGAGTGATCTTTTCGACGATCTCGCGAATACCTCCGAACCGGCCGCAGCAGAGGCCGGTGACAGGCCGTTGGCGGATCGCATGCGCCCTGCAAGGCTTGACGATGTCATCGGACAGGATCACCTGCTGGCTGCTGACGCACCCCTTGGTGCGATGCTCGCGGCCAACACCCTGTCCTCACTAATTTTCTGGGGGCCGCCCGGCGTTGGAAAAACCACCATCGCGCGGCTTTTAGCGGATGCTTCTGAGCGCGCCTTCGTGCAGATCAGCGCGATTTTTTCGGGCGTCTCCGAGTTGCGCAAGGTGTTTGATGCAGCCAAGACCCGGCGGCGCATTGGTCAAGGCACGTTGCTCTTCGTGGACGAAATCCATCGTTTCAACAAGGCGCAACAAGATGGGTTCCTGCCCCATATGGAGGACGGCACCATCGTGCTGGTGGGCGCGACGACGGAAAATCCGTCCTTTGAATTGAATTCAGCGCTCTTGTCGCGGGCGCAGGTTTTGGTGTTACGCCGGCTCGAAACACCGGCGCTTGAAAAGCTCATGAGTCGCGCAGAGCAGATGCTGGGCAAGCAGCTACCGTTGACGCCGGACGCCCGCACGGCCCTGGTGAACATGGCGGATGGTGACGGGCGCGCAGTGTTGAACCTGATCGAACAAACCGCGACCATCACCAATGACGCCCCGCTGGGGCCAGCGGAACTGGCCAAGCGGCTTCAACGGCGCGCCGCGCAATATGACAAATCGGGTGACGGTCATTACAACCTCATCTCTGCGCTGCATAAATCAGTGCGCGGGTCGGACCCGGATGCCGCGCTTTATTGGCTGGCACGGATGCTGACCGCAGGCGAGGACCCACGTTTTCTGGCCAGGCGCATCACCCGTATGGCCGTCGAGGACATTGGTCTGGCCGATCCGCAGGCCAACCGGCTTTGTCTGGACGCTTGGGCCACATATGAGCGGCTCGGCTCCCCCGAGGGGGAATTAGCGCTGGCGCAAGCGGTGATTTACCTGGCCCTCGCGCCGAAATCCAACGCCGCCTATGTGGCTTACAAACAGGCGATGAAATTGGCCAAACAGACTGGCTCCGAACCACCGCCGAAACATATCCTGAACGCGCCCACGGGCCTGATGAAGGAGGAAGGCTATGGTCAGGGGTACGCCTATGATCACGATGCCGAAGATGGATTTTCGGGCCAGCACTACTTCCCGGACGATATGGAGCGCGTCGCGCTCTATGCCCCGCCCGAACGCGGTTATGAGCGGGAGATGAAAAAGCGCGTGGCCTATTTCGAAAAGCTGCGCCAAAAGCGACAGAATAAATAGACAACCGCGAGACATGTAAGGACCGGCGAGTTCATACCTGTACAGGCGCGTCAAATGAGGTACGCCCCCCTCGTCGAGAGGCCTTGCCGCGACAGCCTGATCCGCTTTGCAGGCTCAACTGTTTGACAACTCATTTATCCCACGAAAAAGCCCCTGTGTCACCGGGACTCAGGGGCTTTGATCATTTTCTTCGCAGCCGAGGTTTACGCTTCGCTGACGTCATCCTCAGCAGCAATTCGGGCCTTGTCAGCAGCACCCTTGGCGTCGCGATCCCGGTCCACGAACTCGATGATCGCCATCGGTGCCATGTCACCATAACGGAAACCAGCTTTGAGAACACGGACGTATCCACCTTGGCGATCCTTGTAGCGCGGGCCCAGGATGTCGAAGAGTTTCGTAACATACTGGTCCTGCTTGAGCTTGCTGGCAGCTTGACGACGCGCATGCAAGTCGCCGCGTTTCGCCAGTGTAATCATCTTTTCGATGATCGGGCGCAGTTCCTTTGCCTTAGGTAAAGTTGTTTTGATCTGCTCATGTTCGATGAGCGAGCCTGCCATATTAGCCCAGAGCGCCTTGCGGTGCTCATGTGTACGGTTAAGGCGGCGATATCCACGTGCGTGACGCATATTTTTTCTCCTAGATGTGCCCTCTACGGGCTATTTTACTTTGTCTGGCCAGCGATGCGTGTCACCGGCTCTCCTTGGGGCAAAACGCCCGGGTCGTAATGGTGGCCCAAAGGCCCACCCTACGGCATGTCACCGTAAGGTGGGCCTTTGGGCCACCGCCTGCTTAAAATGAATCCTCGAATTTCTTGGCGAGGTCCTCGATGTTGTCTGGCGGCCAGTCCTCGACGTCCATGCCCAGGTGAAGCCCCATGCCCGACAGCACTTCCTTGATCTCGTTCAGGGACTTACGGCCGAAGTTAGGCGTGCGTAGCATTTCCGCTTCGGTCTTCTGGATCAGATCGCCAATATACACAATATTGTCGTTCTTGAGGCAGTTCGCAGAGCGCACCGACAGTTCCAACTCGTCCACTTTCTTCAGCAGCAGCGGGTTGAACTCAAGACCATCATCTTCATCCGCGCGGGATGCGGACTCTGGCTCGTCGAAGTTGACGAAGATGCCCAGTTGGTCCTGAAGAATACGCGCGGCAAACGCTACCGCATCATCCGGCGTCAGCGACCCGTCGGTTTCCACCTTCATGGTCAGTTTATCATAATCGAGCACCTGACCTTCACGGGTCGGCTGCACATCGTAGCTGACCTTCTTGACCGGCGAATAGATCGCATCAATCGGGATCAGACCAATCGGCGCGTCCTCAGGCTTGTTCTTCTCTGCGGAGACATAGCCCTTGCCCTGATTGACCGTCAGCTCCATGTAGACGTCCGCCCCATCATCAAGGTGGCAAATCACATGCTCGCGGTTTAACACTTCAATGCCCGCGGACTCCGAAATGTCACCCGCTGTTACGACGCCCGGCCCCTTGGCGGAAATCGACAGGCGCTTGGGCCCTTCGACTTCCATACGGATACTGACGCCTTTGAGGTTCAAAATGATATCGGTGACGTCTTCACGTACACCTGCCACGGATGAAAACTCGTGCAAGACGTTGTCGATCTGCACCGATGTGATCGCGGCACCTTGCAGCGACGACATCAACACACGGCGCAGCGCGTTGCCCATCGTCAAACCGAAACCACGCTCCAGCGGCTCGGCAGTGACAACCGCTTGGCGCGCCGGATCGTTACCCGGTTTGACGTCCAGTTGTTGCGGCTTAATCAATTCAGCCCAATTCTTGTGGATCATGCGTCCCTCCATTCTTGTCTACGCCCCATGTCCCTAAGGCGACGACTCTCGAGGTTTCAAAAAAGCGAAATGGGGCCGTGCGAAATCACACGGTCCCACATGGTAAATTTATCCTTAAACGCGGCGACGCTTGGGGGGGCGGCAGCCGTTGTGTGCCATCGGCGTCACGTCACGGATCGACGTGATGTTGAACCCGGCCGCTGCAAGCGCGCGCAATGCGCTCTCACGACCCGACCCCGGTCCCTGCACTTCGACTTCCAACGTTTTCACGCCGTGCTCCTGTGCTTTGCGTCCGGCATCCTCAGCGGCCATCTGAGCCGCATAGGGTGTCGATTTACGCGAGCCCTTGAAGCCCATCGTGCCCGCAGAGGACCATGCAATCGCATTGCCTTGCACATCAGAAATCAGGATTTTTGTGTTGTTAAAGGAGCTATTCACATGCGCCACACCAGCGGCGATGTTCTTGCTGGCCTTCTTCTTAACGCGGGTTTTTTCACGTGCCATGGATCAGACCCTCCCTTATTTCTTCTTACCAGCAATGGCCTTTGCGGGGCCTTTGCGGGTGCGAGCGTTGGTGTGGGTGCGCTGACCGCGAACCGGCAGGTTACGACGATGACGCAGGCCGCGATAGCACCCAAGGTCCATCAGGCGCTTGATGTTCATCTGTGTGTCACGACGCAGATCACCCTCAACGGAGTAATTCGCATCAATGTGCTCACGCACGGACAGAACTTCGGCATCCGACAACTCGTTGATGCGGCGCGACGGGTCGATACCGACAGCTTCGCAAATTGCTTTTGCGGAGGTGTTTCCGATACCGGTGATATAGGTGAGGGCGATTGGAACCCGCTTTGCAGTCGGGATGTTTACGCCGGCAATACGTGCCACGTGTTATCTTCCTTTTCGTTGCGGGTCCGTGATACCAGACCCTTTTTTCACAAACGAAACCCGGAGCGTCGAAAGCACCGGGTATCAGCTGATCAGGTGATCCCGCAGAGGCAAAAACGACACGCCTTACGGATTGATTCTCATTAGAGATAGCGCGTGGTAGGGGCTTTTTAAGATGGCGTCAACCCGTGGGGACGATAACCACTGATCAGGGTCAAACGGCAAGCGGACACACAGACACTGGATCGAAAAATCAACTCATAGTAGCATAGCCATATTCATCCGAAACGGAAAGCCGCAGCTGTGAGAGACCGCAAAAATCATCGCCCGTCCCAGGGCAATCGCCCGCCTGTTCAGAGCCGGAATGCCGCCGGGCGCGTGGCGCGCAATGACATGCTCACCGCGGTCCAGCAACAGGCCGACCAATGCCCCACAACCGGCGCGCTCAATGCGCTTCAACGTCAGGCAACCGGCGTGATTCAGCGCGACGTGGTAAAGTCGGATGCGCCAGACTGGGCGAAAGAGGATTTCATCGACGGCGTCGGACGCGACACCGCCAAAAGCAACCCCGTGGACCGAAGCCCCCTCACCCACAACGGCAGCTATGATGCGCGGGGCAATTTAGCAGGTGATGGCAGCGCAGGTCCCGCCGCCTGGGCAAGCGAGCATTACGAGCGTATGAATGAGGGACCCGCAGGCGTCGATGACAGGGCGATTACCCACAATGCAGGCTATGACGCAAAAGGCGATCTGGCCATAGATCGCAGCAATGCGCTGGCACGAGAGGCCTATCTCAACGAGCCGATGACCTTGATGTGCAGCATGGTCGATGGCAAAATCGGCAGCATCTATTTTGAAGGCGGGCGCGTGCGCACGACCCATACCGGCGGTCCCACAAAATCGGAACACAACAAAAATCGGCTGTTTCAGTTTAATATCGACCGCAACGCCGCACATGATCACTACACGCGCACCGGCGACAAGAAGCGCTGGGAAAAACACTTTCGCGACGCCCACCCAACAAGTATTTTCAACGAGTGGCTCGCGCAAGCGCTCAAGGGCGAGGGTGTCACGGCCACACCCGCTTGGGCCACACCGGTTCTGAGCGCGGATGATGCCTTGCCCGATGACGGCAATCAGGACGCCGCCGGGTTGAAGCTTTTTGAGGTCATGGTCAAACGGAACGGCAGGCTGGGCAAACACCCCTCCCGCGGGGCGTTGGTCAAGATGACCGCCACCCTGACGCGCGCAGAACTAACGATGCTCAAAAAGGTTGGCGAGACGATTAGCGATCGGGACAATCCCCACATCGGCAACGTGATGTTTTACAATTTCGTCAAAACATCATTGCCGCAACTGCTGCCCTATATCCGCACGCCGGAAGAGATCAAGGCAGAAGATGCCGAATGGGAGCGCACACATCGGCCGAAGCGGAAAAAGAAAAGGAGGTTGTCGTTCTAGAAATGTGGGCCGCAACACGCTCACTTTGCCCAAAGCGCCCTGCCCCGTGGCCATCGATGACCGCAAAGCGGACAGGCTCAGGCGTCAAGCGCCGCCTTGATCTCACCCTGCACCGCGTCAATCGCGCCCAAACCATCCACGCGCGACAGCATGCCCTTGGCGTAATAATACCCGATCAGCGGCGAGGTCTGTTTGTAATATTCCATCAGGCGCGTCTTGAGGCTCTCCTCATTGTCATCCGCGCGGCGCTTGAATTCCTTGGCCTGCCCGCAATTTGTGCAAACGCCATCCGCCGGGATCGGTTTGGAGGCGTCGTTATAGACCTCACCACAGCCTGCACAGGTCGAACGCGCCGTGATCCGCGCCACAAGGGCGGCATCATCCACACGCATTTCGATCACCGCATCCAGCGTCTCGTTTTCTGCGGCCAGCAGCTCGCCCAAAGCATCCGCCTGCGCCAAGGTGCGCGGGAAGCCATCGAAAATGAACCCATTCGCCTTAACCGTTTCAAGCTTTTCGCGGATCAGCCCGATGACGATCTCGTCGGTGACAAGGGCACCGCGCGCCATCACATCAGCCACGATCTTGCCCATCTCCGTACCGGAGTCCTTGGCCTCGCGCAGCATATCACCCGTGCTCAATTGCACCATGCCGCGTGTCTCAACAAGGTGACGCGCTTGCGTCCCCTTACCGGCCCCGGGAGGCCCCAGCAGTATTATATTCATCGCCGAACTGGGCTCCGTTTCTTACGTGGTTTACCGCCCGTCTTGCCGCGCAGCTGCGACTTTTCAAGCAAGCCTTCATATTGATGGGCCAGAAGGTGGCTTTGTACCTGTTGGATCGTGTCCATCGTAACCGACACGACGATCAGAACGGAAGTACCACCAAAGTAGAAGGGGATCGCAAACTGTCCGCGCAGGATTTCAGGCAGAAGGCACACGGCCGCAAGATATCCAGAGCCCAAGACCAACACGCGGTTGACCACATATTCCAGGTATTCGGAGGTTTTCTTGCCCGGACGGATGCCCGGCACAAAGCCGTTCTGGTTTTTCAAGTTGTCGGCGACGTCATCCGGTTTGAAGCTTACGTTGAACGTATAGAAATAGGCAAAGAACACGATCATCACGACAAAGAACGTCAAATAAAGCGGCTGACCAGGTCCGAAATTCGCCAAGAGCCAGGACATCACCGGATTGGTGGAATTTCCCGAAAAAGTGCTGATCGTGACGGGCAGCAACAACAGCGAGGAGGCAAAGATCGCCGGGATGACGCCCGCTGGGTTGACCTTGACCGGAAGGTGGCTGGAGCCCCCGTCATACACCTTCATGCCCACCTGACGGCGCGGATATTGTATGTGGATCTTGCGCAGCGCCCTCTCCATGAACACCACGAACATGATCGTGGCGACCACCATGACGAGCACGCCGACGATCACTGCCGGGCTAATTGCGCCGGAGCGGCCAGAAGCAAAGAACTGCGCCATGGCGGCGGGAACCTCGGCGATGATGCCGACGAAAATGATCAGCGAAATACCATTACCGATGCCGCGTGCGGTGATCTGCTCCCCCAGCCACATCAGGAACATCGTGCCCCCGACCAGCGTAATCACGCAAGAAGCGCGGAAGAACATGCCCGGATCGGTAACGATATCGCCGGCTTCCAGGCTGACCGCGAGGCCGTATGCCTGGAGCGTGGCCAAAAATACCGTACCAAATCGCGTATATTGGTTGATTTTCTTGCGGCCCTGCTCGCCCTCTTTCTTCAACTGTTCCAGCTTGGGCACCATCGAGGTCAAAAGCTGCACAATGATCGAGGCCGAAATATAGGGCATGATCCCAAGGGCAAAAATGCCCATCCGCCCCAGCGCACCACCGGTGAACATGGACACCATGCCGCCGATGCCCTGCCCCGCCTGCTCCATAAATTCGCGTAACGCGACACCATCGATACCCGGCACGGGGATGAACGTCCCCAGGCGGTAAACGATCAGCAGACCAAGCGTGAATAGGATACGGTTGCGAAGGTCGGTTGCTTTACCCAAGCTCGACCAGCTGGTGTTTGCAGCCATGCTTTCAACGGCAGATACCATTTAGGGCTCTCTTTCGATACGGATACGCCGCCCGGGCCGTTTTCCGGCGGGGCGGCGTAAAGGAAAACTAGAATGTATATGTAAGCGGCACGGACGCCGCCCACAAGCCTAATCCTCGTGCTTAAGCGTCCGCCTTCTCCGCGACGGGGGCCGTTGTGGTCAGCGACCCGCCTGCTTTGGCCACTGCGTCGATGGCGGATTTGGAGGCACCCGTGACTTCGATCGTCAATTTGCCGGTCACATCGCCCTTCGCCAACACGCGGATTCCATCGAGTTTGCGGCGGATAAGGCCGGATTCGATCAATACATCCTCGGTGATCGTTGCGGAGGCGTCGATCTTTTTGGCGTCAATGAATTTCTGGATCAGACCGAGGTTCACAACTGCGTATGATTTGCGGTTTGGCTTGGTGAAGCCACGCTTTGGCAGGCGTTGGTAGAGCGGCATCTGCCCGCCTTCATACCCGTTGATCGACACACCCGAGCGGGATTTTTGACCCTTGATACCACGGCCACCCATCTTACCGGTGCCGGAACCGGGACCACGACCAACGCGCTTGCGTTTCTTGGTGGCACCTGGATTGTCGGAAAGTTCGTTTAATTTCATTGTCGCTTCTCCTTTTGCCGGATGTACCCCCCAGCGACGGGAGCGGGCAAACGCGGCGTTTCGATTCTATGATCACGTTTAGGGGTGATCTTGGGCGTATAGACGGGGTTGCAGGGTGGATCAAGAGCCAGTTTAAATCCAGCGGAGTGGCAAAGGTCATTGTCACCGAACCAATGGCTAAAAATGATCTTCAATGCGGACACCATAAGCTTTCACTGAAATCGTATCAAGATCGGCTTGGTTGAATTGGTTCAACAAATGGCTATTTTGGCAAACTTGACCGAACACGGCGAGCGACTGGCTTGCGAACGTATTGACCATAACAATTTGGTGTGTTGGCTATGAACTTGTAGGGATTTTTTGATCTGGAGTAATACGCATGCCGTTTTCTAAAATGATTTTGGTTACTTCTATGCTGGCCATAGCCGGATGTGCGCCGAATATGGACTTTGGCGCTAATCCGACGACTTTTGACTACACAGAGGCGAGTGCTTCGGGGTTGTCTGCGGTGCGACCCTATCCAAATCCTGATGACGTTTGCCAAGTGATCCGAGAAAACGAGGCAATTCGTGAACCAGTGACTGATGGTACATTTCTTATTGCATGCCCAAAGCACGAACGAGGCGCGATAAATGATCGGATCAATGAAGGTGCTGAGGTTGTTGGTCACGCCAGAAACTGGACAGTCATGGCTGCTACACCAATCGCTCCATAACGCAGGACTGGCAACATAGCTGGTGTCAAATTTCAGTCGACTTTGCTGGCATTGCCTATCTCAGCGGAAGTTGTGAAACCCTCGTTTTTGGACTTTCAGCAAATCCCCAGCTTTCGACCACCACATACCCCATTCAGTACCATAGAAGATTTTGAAGGTTTCTGCGTCGATCGGGGCAGCCGCTCTCTTTTGATCAAGCAACGTCAGTAGGTCTGGTCTCGCAACCGACATTCATCCACACAAAAAACGCCTCGCAGTTTCCT
Organism: Roseobacter fucihabitans; assembly: GCF_014337925.2. Classification (NCBI taxonomy): domain Bacteria; kingdom Pseudomonadati; phylum Pseudomonadota; class Alphaproteobacteria; order Rhodobacterales; family Roseobacteraceae; genus Roseobacter; species Roseobacter fucihabitans. The sequence continues at coordinate 3,390,946 of NZ_CP143423.1, forward strand.
GCGAGGCGTTTTCATCACTTAAAGGCAAAACCCGGGGCTCCGCCCGTGAATTCCTCAAAGGCTCCACCGGAGCCTTTGCCAGCCCCAAGGCGCCGGACCGGAATTCACCCCTTTTCTTCGATGATCTCAACCATGTGAGAGATCGAGTTCACCATACCACGCACGGAAGGTGTGTCTTCCAACTCGCGGGTGCGATTCATTTTGTTCAGGCCCAGGCCGATCAGCGTCGCACGCTGTTTGGCGGGGCGGCGGATCGGGGAACCGACCTGTTTTACAACGATAGTCTTGGCCATGTTTATGCCTCCTCAGCCACTTGTGCGGAAGAATCCACAGAATCTTCGCGCTTGGGCAGAATATCAGCCACTTTCTTGCCACGACGCTGCGCAACAGACCGCGGGCTCGACTCTTTGCGCAATCCGTCCATGGTGGCGCGGATCATGTTGTAAGGGTTTTGCGACCCGATGGATTTAGACACAACGTCTTTCACACCCAGCATCTCAAAAACGGCACGCATTGGACCACCAGCGATGATCCCGGTCCCCTCAGGGGCGGTGCGCATCACGACCTTACCGGCACCGTGGCGGCCGTGCATGTCATGGTGTAGCGTACGACCTTCGCGCAATTGTACGCGAATCATTTGGCGCTTGGCCTGCTCAGTAGCTTTGCGAATGGCCTCGGGGACCTCTTTCGCCTTACCTTTACCAAAACCGACGCGGCCTTTTTGATCGCCCACAACCACGAGGGCTGCAAAACCAAAGCGCTTACCACCTTTTACGGTTTTGGACACGCGGTTTATCGCGACCAGACGGTCGGCGAATTCCGGTGTTTCGTCACGGTCACGGCGGGGGCCGCGACGGTTTTCACGTTCTGCCATTGAGAACATCCCTTATTTCTGGGCAAGCGCCCGTTTAATTCAATCCCAGTGGTACAAAAGCCCCCGGATCATCGAGGCGGCCAACCCTAGCCGCCTGCGCGTTCTATCCAACGAAGGTGGCCTGAAAGCCCACCTTACGGTGCACGTCGTAAGGTGGGCTTTCAGGCCACCTTCCTTTTAGATCTTCAAACCACCTTCACGGGCGGCATCGGCAACTGCCTTGACCTTGCCGTGAAATAGGAAACCACCGCGATCAAAATACGCCTCCGATACGCCGGCTTTCTTCGCGCGCTCGGCAATTGCCGCACCCACTTTGGTTGCCGCATCGACGTTGTTCTTGCCCACAACACCCAGATCTTTTTCGAGCGTCGAAGCGGAGGCGATCGTTGTGCCAGCCACATCGTCGATCAATTGAACCGAGATATTCTTGTTGGAGCGGTGAACCGACAGGCGCACGCGCCCTGCGTTGACCTTGCGGAGTTTGTTCCGAACGCGCAGGCGGCGTTTCAGGAACAGTTGTCTTTTGCTGTTTGCCATCTGTGTGTTCCTTACTTCTTCTTGCCTTCTTTGCGGAAGACGAACTCGCCCTTGTAACGGATGCCCTTGCCCTTATAGGGCTCGGGTTTACGCCACTGGCGGATGTTCGCGGCGACCTGACCAACAAGCTGTTCGTCAATGCCTTCCACAATCACTTCGGTTTGCTTGGGTGCGGTTACGGTGACGCCAGCAGGCGGCACGTAATCCACATCGTGGGACAGGCCCAGGTTCAAGCGCAGCGTGTTGCCGTTCATCGTTGCACGGTACCCAACACCCTGGATTTCAAGCTCTTTCTTGAACCCATCAGTGACGCCAGTGACAAGGTTTTCGACCATCGTGCGGGACATGCCCCACTGTTGACGCGCGCGCTTGGATTTGCCGCGTGGCGTGATGGTCACAACATTGTCCTCGACCGTTAGGGTCACATCATCCGTTGCATTGAACGTCCGTGTGCCCTTGGGGCCTTTGACTTCGATGGTCTGACCGCTGACTGATGCGCTGACACCGACAGGCAGATCGACCGGCTTTTTACCAATACGAGACATCTTGCTCTCCTTAGAAGACGGTGCAGAGCACTTCGCCGCCGACGTTGGCGCTGCGTGCTGCTTGATCCGACATCACACCCTTGGGGGTGGAGACAATCGACACGCCCAGGCCCTGACGGACAACGGGGATGTCATTGACGCCCATGTAAACGCGACGACCGGGCTTGGAGACCCGCTTCAACTCGCGAATGACAGGTTCGCCCTCATAATACTTCAGGCTGATCTCGATGGCCGGGTGACCGTCTTCGCCGGTCATTTTTTCATAGCCCCGGATGTAACCCTCATCCGCCAGCACATCCAACACCCAGGCGCGCAGCTTGGAGCCGGGCGTCATGACGGTGGATTTGCCGCGCAATTGCGAGTTACGGATGCGTGTCAGCATATCTGCGATAGGATCGTTCATGTGATGCGCTCCTTACCAGCTCGACTTGACCATGCCGGGGATTTGGCCTGCTGAGCCAAGATCCCGCAACGCGATCCGCGAAATTTTCAGTTTTCGATAGTAAGCGTGAGGACGGCCCGTCAGCTGGCAACGGTTGTGCAAACGCACGGCCGAAGAGTTGCGGGGCAGTTTCGCCAGCTTCAGTGAAGCGCGAAAACGCTCTTCCATCGGCTTGCTTTCATCATTCACGATTGCTTTCAGTTCCGCACGTTTGGCAGCATATTTTGCGACCAGACGTTCGCGCTTCTTCTCGCGCTCGATCATTGCTTTTTTAGCCATATCTAAATCCCTCCCGCGCTTATGAATTGAAAGGCATGTTGAACGCTTTCAACAGGCTTTTCGCTTCTGCGTCGGTATGCGCCGTTGTGGCGATCACGATGTCCATTCCCCAGTTTTCATCAATTGTGTCGAAATTGATCTCGGGGAAAACCAGATGCTCTTTGAGGCCCATGGCATAGTTGCCACGCCCATCAAAAGACTTGCCCGATACGCCGCGGAAATCGCGGATACGAGGCATTGCAATCGTGGTCAAACGGTCGAGGAATTCATACATTCGATCCCCGCGCAGGGTCACTTTCGCACCCATCGGCATATCTTCACGCACCCGGAAACCCGCGATGGATTTCTTGGCCGTTGTGGTCAAAGCCTTCTGGCCCGCTATCAACGTCAGATCAGCTTGCGCAGATTTGGCTTTCTTGCTGTCGCGTACGGCGGCGGCACCACATCCGATGTTCAGGACAATCTTGTCCAGACGCGGGATCTGCATGTCGTTTTTGTAACCGAACTCTTCCTTCATCGCAGCACGGATCGTGCTGTGATACAGCGCTTCCAGGCGGGGTGTATATGTTGCAGTATCAAGCATCGATCACATCCCCTGTTGTCTTGGCGAAACGCACTTTCTTGTCGCCGTCCATCTTGAACCCGACGCGTGTGGCTTTGCCCTTGGCATCCACAATGGCCAGATTGGACAAATCAATCGGCATCGCCTTGGGGATGCGGCCCCCTTGGCTTTCCTGGGACTGGCGTGTGGCGCGGATCGAAATGTTGATCCCATCCACAATCGCCTTGCCGGATTTCGGATCAACAGAGGTAATCGACCCCGTCTTGCCCTTATCCTTGCCGGTCAACACGATGACCTTGTCACCCTTGCGAAGTTTAGCAGCCATTACAGCACCTCCGGCGCAAGCGAGATGATTTTCATGAAGTTCTTGCCACGCAGCTCACGCACAACCGGGCCAAAGATACGTGTACCTACGGGCTCATTGTTGTTGTTGAGGATAACAGCAGCATTGCGATCAAAACGGATCGCCGTGCCATCGTCGCGGCGGACTTCCTTGGCGGTGCGAACAACGACGGCCTTGCGGACGTCGCCTTTTTTCACACGACCGCGGGGGATGGCTTCCTTGACCGACACGACAATGATGTCGCCGACGGATGCGTATTTACGCTTGGAACCACCCAGGACCTTGATGCACTGTACACGGCGCGCGCCGCTATTGTCAGCAACATCCAGGTTGGTCTGCATCTGGATCATTTGGTTTCTCCCGACCTTTGGGGGGCCGACGCGTGGCCTTCTCCCCCAGGGTTTCGATTAAGCAGGAGTGCTTCAGGCCTCAGCGGCTTCAAGCACTTCCCAACGTTTGGTTTTGGATCGTGGTGCACATTCGACAATGCGGACTGAATCGCCGACCTTGAATGTGTTCTTTTCATCGTGCGCCCGATATTTTTTGGACTTACGGATTGTTTTCTTCAGAACCGGATGCGTGAAACGACGTTCCACGGATACGGTGACTGTTTGCTCGTTCGCGTCGGAGGTCACGACGCCGGACAGAATACGCTTTGGCATGGGGGCTCTCCTTATTCAGACGCTGCGGCAGACGCCGCTTTTTGGTTCAGCACAGTCTTTACACGCGCCGCATCCCGGCGGGCCTTGCGGATTTGTGCGGCGTTCTCCAACTGGCCTGTCGCTTGCTGGAAGCGCAGGTTGAAGGAGGCTTTTTTCAGATTGGCCAGCTCTTCACGCAGCTGGTCTGGCGTTTTGTCGTGCAATTCCTTGGCGTCCATCGCCCTATTCCTTTCAACATCACGCGCAGGCCGCATCAAATGCGTCACCCTGATTCCCGTGGAGTCCCTGATGAAGGGGCCGTATAGGCCTATGTCGCGCGCATCGCAACCCCTTTCGACGCTGGACTCCAAAGGCGGCAATAGCTCAGGAAGACTGGCGGCGCGGCGCGCCCATCACGTCCAAATCCGCTTCCTTATAACAGGCGGGCATGTCGATGTATTCGACCAGCTGTACTTCCGGCACCCCCATGATGCTATCACGGCAAATATAGCGGGCGTTGGTTGCGCTCAATAACTCTCCGCCCGCATCGAAATGCTGCCACACCACCCAGACCGAATAGTTATTGGTGCGCGACAGGCTCTGGGCCACCACGCGGTTCTGCACCCTGCGCACGCCCATCTGGTAATTTCTGGCGCAATGGTTCTCCATGAAGGCCACAAAAGCCGCCGCACTCTCCAGGACGATCACCTCATCTTCAAGGTAAATAGCACCGGGATAAACGCGCGTGCGCGCTACGGATCTGTGATCCCCATCCTGAAAACACTGCGCCATCGCAGTAAAAAAGGACTCGATAGTCACTATTGTCACACGTCACTCCCGCGTTCTGCGAAGCAAGCCCTGGCAGCGGGCAGCGTTTGAAAGTTGATTAACATTAGGCGAACTATGTACCATAAGGCACAGAGTTTGTAGCCCCCACCTACGCCTCCAGCGCAGAATAGATGGCCCATTTGCGGCACTTCATTGCCTGGAACAGTCGCTTCCTGCGGATGACGCAACGGCACCTTTCCGCAATCCACCTCGCGCGATCTGTTTTCGCTTTTAGGTTGAAAGCCTGTGAGGCAATGGCTCTGATAGCCTCCGCATGCGGCGGCATTGCCAAGCTCGGCCACAGGCCAAGGCCGCAAAACTGCTGGCCGGTGGAAGGCAATGGCTGGATCTGCTCTTCACGGCACAGATTGGCCATAAAGAACCAGGATCATACGTCTAGCCGCGCAATCGGGTTCTGGGCACTTATTGGCGCCACCCTGGTCAAGAAAACAGGCATTCGCCTTCCTGCAAGCGCCCGCTGTGGCCCGACCAGGGTCGGGCCACCTTCGGATCAAAAACCTCAGCAGTTGCCGTCCAGCAGCATCCGATCAAGTTCATTGATCCGTCCCTTGGCAACAGCGACTACGGCTTCTTTATCGTTGCCCGACATGCTCGATAACGGCAACCCGAGCAGAAACACGCCCCAGGCATCACCGTTTGCCGCTCTTTTTTGAGCCGCAGAAGTTGCCGCAAGGTCCTGCGTTACTTTCAAATGCTCGGCATCCAGCTGTTTGCACGAAAAGCCCCGATAGGGCATGCCAGCCACATCGATTGCGGCAATACGTTCAGGCTGCTGTGCACATCCAGCGACCAAAACGGCCAGTCCAAAATGCAAAATCACTTTCATCATGTAAGTCTCACTAAATTTTTTTCTTAGAAGCTCTTTCAATCGAATCTTCCGCGCTCCAGCGACACGTTACGCATTCAAAAACCGCGCCTCATAATCTCGCCAGAAATACAGTAAATTCTGATCGCGAGAGACGTGCATTAAGAAAGAGTTAACGGCAATAATAAATTCTAAAATCGGTTAAATTATTATCAGAATGCACTTTTTGCGGTATATTTTCACCTTAAGCGGAAGTCCGAAGCCCTAAAGCAATTTTTGGTTGCGCCGTGACATCTCACTTCCATTATTGTTTGGCTTGGGAGGAACAATCGCCCCGCAGATTTATGGAATCCGCATGGCGGTCATTGCCTAAGGCGCGGGCTGAAGGTATCAAGGTCAGTATGAAAATAGTCCCCAAAGAAACCACCGATGATGCCCTTATTCAGGAATACCTCAATAAGGGCGGCAAGGTCAGCGTTGGTAAAACCAAACCTCTTCCCGCTGATCTGGGTCTGAGTAAAAACACCTGGAACCAGAAGCTGACCCGCGAAGAGAAAGCCGCGCGCGATAAAAAGTGACCGCCCAAAGGGTCACGAGGCATTTCTGAGCGAAACACGCGCTATGAATTCAGGTAACCACCCAGAATTGCGATCAACGCGCCGACATGCACCACCATGATCGCGCGATCTTTCCACAACACCCCGACCAGAAACCACAGAATGATCCCGATAACAAAGGCCAGGACGTTCCACGGCACGATGTTGAGCCCGGTAAGCGCATAGCCCACCAGCTGAACAACCGTCGCAACCCATTTGATAATATCGACCCGTTTCATCATCCGAACTCCCACAGAGGTTGTCGCAAGATTTCGGACCAGTCGTTAAGGTGGATTAATTTGTGAAAGAAGTGATCCCAAATGACGAAACGAAAGAATTATTCGCCCGATTTCAAAGCTAAGGTTGCGCTTGAAGCAATTCGCGAGGAGATGACGTTGGCGGAGCTGTCCAAGAAATATGGCATTCACCCGACGCAGATTGGGACATGGAAATGCGCGGCGATAGAGAACCTGGCGACGGCCTTTACGCGCCGAGGGTCCGTCGCTGAGCAGGTGCAGCCCCAGAACAGGTGAGCATTGCGGACGTCGACAAGTTGCATTCTGTCAACCGGCAGGTGATTGCCTGCAATCACTGAGAGGGGAAGATCGGCCAGCTGGTGGTGGAGCGGGATTTTTTGGCCCCCTCCCGGCAGCATGCTGCGCATGCGCCTGTCGGGCAGTGGATGCCTCGCATCAGTTGCTCGGGACGCGAGGCAAAAATGGTGAGTAAGGAGCACAAGCTGAGTGTACGCCGTCAATGCAAGCTGCTGACGCTGACCCGATCCCACTTGTACTATGAACCGAAGGGGGAGAGCGCTGAGAACCTACGGTTCATGGAAATCATTCACTGCCCGGCAGGGTTATGCGAAGCATGATCCCGAGAGGGGATAAGCAATTCCTCGAAACGCCATGGTAGGGGTCACGTCAAATGGCGCGGTGCATGCAACGCAACAACCACAAATGCGGTCGCCATTGCGTGCGCCCTCTCATGCGGCTCATGCGTTTGGTCCCGATCTATCAGGAACCCAACACGAGCAAGAAACATCCCCAGCATAAGATCTGGCCGTATTTGCTTAGGAAAGCCGTGATCGACCGCCCGAACCAGGTATGGTGTGCTGACATTACCTACATCCCGATGCGGCGTGGCTTTCTGTATCTGGTGGCAATCATGGATTGGTACAGTCGCAAAGCCCTTGCTTGGCGGTTGTCCAACAGCATGGACGCGGACTTCTGCGTTGAAGCCTTGAAAGAGGCACTGGCAAAGCACGGCAGGCCAGAGATATTTAATACGGACCAAGGCAGCCAATTTACCAGTGGTGCTTGGATCGACGTGCTCACGGATGCAAAGATCAAGATCAGCATGCCTCTCGTGACATTGCTACGCAATGCACTGACGGTAATAGATGGCAAAGCTGCCTGGCGGGACAATCGCATGATTGAAAGGCTTTGGCGATCACTGAAATACGAATGCGTCTACCTGAACGCCTTTGAGGCGGGTTCAGAAATGCGGGCGGGGATCAGCAAATGGCTGACCTATTACAACTCTGAGCGCCCACATTCGACCCGCGGCATATTGACCCCCAATGAGGCCTATGTCAGCAAAACAGAACCAATGAGATTGGCAGCCTAAATGAAACCCTGATCCATCTTAACAAGGCTGCAAACTGGTCGGAAAAGTAAGACCAACTCTTAACGATGCCACTTGGAACAGCGCTCGCTGGTAGCGCGCAGGTTTCTTTAAAAACCCGCTGTAGCGCCCTGTTTCAATCCTGCATTCTGCGATATTGGACGCGCATGAGCCAAATATCATCCCTCTTCGTGACCCGCCTTTATCAAGCCGCCCTCTCTGAGCACGGCAAACCCATTGATGCCGCCGAGTTGGAGGCCTCCTGCTGGTCCATCGCCCAGGACGATGAAGCCGGACAAGAGTGGTGTGACGAAAACGGCTTTCCGGGCTATACCAGTTACGCCTCTTTGACCGACTTGCCTTATCGCTTTCCGATCTTCAAAGATCTGGTCAAGGTGTTGAACAAGCACGTCAAAGCCTTCGCCCAGGACCTCAACTTCAATCTTGATGGGCGCAAGCTGAAGCTTGAGGACATCTGGATCAACATCCTCCCCCCCGGTGGCATCCATACCGGCCACATCCACCCCCATTCCGTGATCAGCGGCACCACCTATCTGGCCGTGCCCAAAGGTGCCAGCGCGATCAAATTCGAAGATCCACGCTTGGCGATGATGATGGCCGCCCCCGCGCGCACCAAGGACGCGCGCGCAGAAATGCGCACCTTCCACTATGTCACGCCCGAACCCGGCGAGGTTTTGCTCTGGGAAAGCTGGCTGCGTCATGAGGTTCCGCTGAACATGGCGGAAGCGGAAAGAATATCCGTTTCATTTAATTACAACTGGGGCTGAAGGGTCTCAGTTCATTGATTTTAAATCAAAGACTTTTATACGCCTAGTTCATTGACCCGCGCGCAGCTGATCGCTCGACTTGGCCAAGTCAGCAGAAAACCGAGGGTGCGGGCTGAAAAGCACAATGTACCCCTCGCACACAAACAACCCGGCGAAGCGCGGCAGAACGTCTATATCGAGGGCGGCAACCGTCTGGCTCACGGCGAACGGATGGGGCACACGCCCTTTGAAACCATCCGCCAGGCACAGGAGCAGAAACCCGAATGGCTCTGGACTAACAACAAACGGCCACCCAATGGGTATCGCCAGCATAGTCGCTCAGTTTTCAGAACGAACGACCCTGAGCGAAGGATTGAATATCAGCCCGCAGATATGCACGTTAAAAAGAAATTTTTAATACAAATAGTTACTCAAAATAAACCTTGGCTTCCTAGTGTGATCCTACTGTTGAAAACAGTGCTCACCAAGGTGCAGAATGCCAATGAATGTAAATTTGAGCCGAAGATCATCCGTTTCCTGGGCGTTCTTAATTTGTGCTTTTGCCGTTTGCGGTTCCACAACCAGTGCGCTGACTAGGAACGTTTGCGATCGGGCCGCGATCTTAGCGTCCAATGAAACAAGCGTACCAATCTCTGTACTGCTTGCCGTGACGCGGACCGAAACCGGACGAACAAGCGCCGGCACTTTGGAACCATGGCCTTGGGCCGTCAATGTTGCCGGAGAGGGGTCGTGGTTGCCAAACCGCTCTGACGCCGAAGACCTTGCAAATCAGATCATCGGCACTGGAAAACGAAACATTGATATCGGTTGTTTCCAGTTGAACTATCGGTGGCATGGGCATGCTTTTTCTTCGGTTTCGGAAATGTTCGATCCGGTTTCCAATGCCAGATACGCGGCAGAATTCTTATCCCGCCTTTTCGCCGAAAAGGGCGATTGGACCAATGCTGTGGGTGCGTTTCATTCAAGGACGCATGAGTTTTCCGAACGATATAAGAAGAAATATAAGGCAATCTATGCCGATCTCAAAACCCAAGGCTCTGGCCTGCGCCACACGCCACCGGTTTCATCCGAACAGAATCAATTTCCTCTCTTGAAACCCTCCACCGTACGGCCGCTGCGCGGATCACTGGTGCCGCTTGGAAATAGCGGAAATAGACGAAGCCTGGTTTTTCACGGAGGGGAGATATAGTCATGCAAAACCTGAGCATAAAGGCTTTGTTCAACCCGACGATCATGCTCGCTGTCGCCTTGATGGCGGTGATCGTGATGATGATTCTGCCCATGCCGTCCTGGGTGCTGGACATCGGATTGGCCGCATCATTCGCCTTGGCTATCCTGATCTTCACGATCACTTTGTTTATCGAACGCCCTCTGGATTTTTCGGCGTTTCCCACCATCTTGCTGGCATCCCTGATGTTGAGGCTGTCTCTTAACGTTTCTTCGACGAAGCTCATCATTGGCGAGGGGCACACCGGTACGGACGCCGCAGGCGGCGTCATCGAAGGCTTTGCGCAATTCGTCATGGGGGGCAGCGTTTTCCTGGGTCTGGTTGTATTCTGTGTCCTGTTGATCGTGAATTTCATGGTCATTACCAAGGGTGCGACGCGTATGGCCGAAGTCGGGGCGCGATTTGCCCTGGATGGCATGCCCGGCAAGCAACTTGCGATTGACAGCGATATGTCTGCGGGTGCCATCACGCATGCGGAGGCCAAGGAACGTCGCGAAAGAGAGCAACAGGAAACCACATTCTTCGGCTCGCTTGACGGTGCCTCCAAATTCGTAAAAGGCGACGCGGTTGCTGGATTGTTAATCACCCTGCTGAATTTGGTCGCGGGCCTCATCATGGGTATCGTGGTTCATGACATGCCCCTCGGGCAAGCTTTTGAAACCTATGCAATGCTGACGGTCGGCGATGGTTTGGTTTCACAAATCCCTGCCGTCGTGATTTCCATAGCATCCGCGTTGCTTCTGGCGCGGGGCGGTGCACAGGGTGCAACCGATCTGGCGGTTTTCAGTCAGTTAGGAAAACACCCCTCTGCGCTTGCAACAGTCGCAGGACTCATGGTGCTGTTTGCGCTGTTTCCAGGGCTTCCCTTTGGCCCTTTCATTTTTGGCGGAGCAGTCCTCGGTTTCGTCGCGTACGTGATGTATCGCAAGGCGAAAACGGCCGGTGACAAAACAGATCAGGAAGAAGCGGTTGCGATTTTACCAAAAGAAAAATCACTTGGCGACATCCTGGAGTTGGATGACATTCACGTCGAGTTCGCGCCCGACCTCGTGAATATGGTTCTGGACCCTGGAACCGGCCTTGATGCACGCATTTCCAACATGCGCACACATGTCGCTTCGGTATTCGGGCTTATCCTTCCTGAAATCAGATTGACCGACAATGCGATCCTGCCCGTCGGAACATATGTGTTGCGTATTCAGGGGGTTGAGCAGGCACGCGCCAAGCTCAATCCCGATCAAATCCTGGCTCTCGTGCCCGAAGAAGCGTCCTCGCTCCCAAGCGGTACGGACACAACCGAACCGGTTTACGGGGCCCCAGCGAGGTGGATCAACCATCGCCACCAGGAACAGGCTGCCTTGGACGGGCTGACCCTAGTCACCCCCGCCGAGGTTCTGGCCACACATCTTCTTGAAACGGTCAAGCGGAACTTCAGCCGCTTGCTGTCTCTCAAGTCGCTCCGGCGCCTGCTGGCAGAAATGGTCAATGTTTCCGAGCCCACGCGCGCTGAAGCGAACCGCAAATTGCTTGATGAAATGATCCCCGATAAGGTCCCGATTGATGTTTTGCATGCAGTGTTGCGCCTGCTTTTGGACGAACAGGTTTCGATCAGAAATCTGCCTCTGATTTTGGAGGCTACGGCCGAAGCACGCACCCACAACACACAACCAGAAGCAATATGCGAACACGTGAGACAGCGCCTTGGGTTCCAGTTGATCGCCGAAATGAAACGAGACGACGGTACATTGCCGCTCATCCAACTGGCACCGGAATGGGAGGATACATTCAACACCTACCAGGTTGAAGCAGACCGAGGGTTGGATATCGCATTGCCCCCCGATCTCTTCAATATGCTGGCCGAAAACATGTCGGAAAAACTGCAATCGGCCAGCCAGAACGGGATCAATGCTGCCATCGTGACGAACACCCGTCGCCGTCGCTTTCTGCGCACCGTCATGCGTGCAAAGGGTATGTCAAATCCGGTTCTCTCTTTTGAGGAGATCGGGCTTGATGCACGTCCTTCACTTGTAGGGGTCGTTGCTGCGTGACAGCTTTGGCGGATCTCGCACCCATGATGAACAGCGCCCTGTGGCATGGTTTCATGGTGTTTTTACGGGTTGCCGCGATGGCCGCCATGTTACCCGCCTTCGGAGAGGAATCCGTACCTGCCCGCATCAAGCTGGTCATCGCCTTTGCCTTCACGATCATTGTCAGCCCTGCGGTTACCAGTATCGCGATCCCGCAGGGCACAGGAGACTTGCTCATTTTGATCCTAACGGAAACGCTTTCCGGTTTGGTGCTGGGGATTGGCATAAGGCTCTTTGTTCTGGCGCTCCAGACAGCCGGCACAATTGCGGCTCATTCCACCTCATTATCACAGGTTTTTGGCGGGTCCGGCGTCGATCCAATGCCCGCTATGGGGTATATCCTGATTGTTGGCGGCCTGGCTTTGGCGGTCATGACAGGGCTGCATATAAAAGCGGCGCAGCTGGTGATCCTATCTTATGATTTCCTGCCCATGGGGCGGTTTACCGAAGCGTCCATCATTTCAGACTGGGGGGTGTCGCAGGTCGCGCGCGCCTTTACGCTCGCTTTCACCCTAGCCGCACCGTTCATCATTTTGTCTGTGCTCTATAATGTTGCGCTTGGGGCGATCAATAAAGCCATGCCGCAACTCATGGTCGCTTTCGTCGGCGCACCCGTCATAACCGCCGGCGGTCTATTTTTGCTACTCATGTCTGCGCCATTGATCTTGTCGGTCTGGGTCGAAGCCATGGATGGATTTTTGATCAATCCCTTTGGATCGATCCCATGAGCCAGGGAGATGATCAAAGCGACAAGACCTATGACGCGACGCCGCAAAAACTCTTAGAGGCGCGCAAGAAAGGGGAGATTGCCCGATCGACCGAACTGCTGACGGCCTGTGCTTATGCGGGGTTGTTACTTGCTTTCGTCGCCGTGGGCGGCAGCAGTTTGACCCATCTGGGAACAACGATGATGGTGATGATTGACCAACCGGCGCAGTTGGCACCATTGTTTTTTGGAGGCGCGTCCGGAGCACCGACGCAGGGGATCATGCGCGCCGTTGCTTGGGCCGTTTCGCCCTTTTTCCTAGTACCGGCGCTTGCCGTTTTACTTTGCCTTTTTGCGGTCCGTGGGATTGTTTTCGCCCCGACGAAAGTGGCACCGAAGATCTCAAAAATATCCATAATCGCGAACGCCAAGAACAAGTTTGGACGTACAGGTCTATTCCAATTCGCGGTCAGCTTTTCCAAGCTCCTGATCTATTCCGCCTGTCTTGCGCTCTTCATTGACTGGCGGTTGGAGGAGATGGTGGCCGTTCTGCAAACGAACCCTCGTATTGTGGTATCCCTCCTTGCCGAAATCTGTTTGAAATTTCTGCTGGTCGTTGTGATCGTTTCTGGAGCGATTGGTGCAATTGATGCCATTTGGCAGCATTTTGAACACCTTAGAAAAAACATGATGTCGCGCAAGGAGATCATGGATGAGAGTAAAAACAACGAAGGTGATCCCCATATGAAGCAGGAGCGCCGCCAGCGGGCACATGCAATTGCAAGTTCGCAGATGATGGCAGATGTGCCCGGAGCGGACGTTATTGTGGTTAACCCAACCCATTATGCCGTCGCTTTGAAATGGGAGCGCAAACCTGGCCAGGCGCCCGTGTGTGTCGCCAAAGGGGTCGATGAAATTGCCCTGCGTATCCGGGAAATCGCTGCAGAAAACAATATTCCGATCCATAGTGACCCCCCCACGGCACGCGCTCTGCATGCGACAACGCAAATCGGCGATGAGATTTCGCCAGATCATTATCGCGCTGTAGCGGCGGCTATTCGTTTTGCTGAAGCAATGCGCCAAAAGGCGAGGCGCAAATTTCAGTGAACCTTGATAACTTGAAAGAAATCCATGCGTTGGTCGAGGCTAGGTACGAAACCAGACGCCAGGCGTTCCAGCGTCTTGTGAAAAAAGAAAACGACTTGCGTCAGGAACTTCGCCGCCTTGATGATCAGGCGCGGTCCGCGAACCTCCAGGGTGATACAGACATGCAGACCATCGGTGCCGACGTCATCTGGAAAGCATGGGTCGGGAAGGCAAAAACTTCTCTCAATATCAAACTGGCTTTGATTTTAGCCGAAAAAGAACAACATATCCGACAAGTCAAACAGGCGTATGGCAAAGTCATCGCCGCTGAAAAGCTGATCGGCGACCTGTCACGTGAACAAATTAAACGCGTGGAAAAGAAATCACTGGATGATGCCATGATTGCAGCAATTTTTGGATCTTCTTCCAGTCAAACCTCTTCCGATTGAGGTTCACTCCTCCGAGAGGCTCGATCATAGCCTTTGACCGGTCGATCTGCCTGCAATCTTTGCCCTTATGATTGCGGTTAAATTCGACAGACCGATTGAGAGGAAATAGAGGGGCGGCGCTCCATGGCTGAGCGATCAATTTCCCGCAAGGCGCGGTGAATTGATGAGAGGTGAACGGATACGCCGTATGCGTCTTCCAGCGCGCCCGATAGTGCATGCAATGTTATGTCTGGTTCGGCACGGATAATCCCGATTAAGAAATCCTTATACGGTGCCAGCTGGCCAAATCCGGCCCACCGGCCCGCCCTGTGGTCTGGGCGTGACGTCGCGCCGCTCTCGTTTGTCCGCAGCATAACGCACCGCCGTTTTCGCGGGTTCTTAACCACCATTCTAAAGTCGCCAAAAATAAGTTGTTGTTCTTACTTGTCTAATAGAGTTCTTCCGAGATAACTTCATCCTGATTTTCAAAAACCAGTATTTCGAGAGAGAGCCGTCGCTTCGGGCGTGGTTTTGCAGCCAAGGATCCACGCCTAATATGCGGAGTGCTCGGCTCAGAGGGCGATCGCGCGTCAAGTTTCCCTTTCAACAGCGCCGTGGGACGACGGAGAAACCTTTGAACCTCGGTTGCGTATGAGTGTCGGACGCTCCTAACCATTTATATCTTTCTTGAACGTTCGGGGTGCTGCAAACTGCCCATTCCAAAATTCGATCTGACGGCAAAACCTTGGGCTTTGATCTCCCGAAACCGGATGCTTAAGGAAGGCTTGGTACGCGCCGGGTTCTCATATGGAAAAAGGACTTATCGCACGGGAACGTAATCGGCCTGCGCTGCGCAGGGCAAGGCGGGGGTGAATCAACCACCGCCAGCCGCGCATGCGCCAGGAGCCACACAGACTGGTCTTTATTGCTTCTGGGGACATTGCTGCGCAATACCCTGCCAGCCAGCGGATGAGACAGCCGTAAAAACCAATGTCACGCGGCTGTGCGGACGGGCACCTATAGGCGAGCGCCTCCTTGGCACCGCGGCCTTTGGAAAACGGGGTACGCAGACTTTCATTGCCGGGCTGCGCTGATCGCGCCGTGGGTGATCACGGGTGCACTGGACGGGCGCGCCTTCGACACCTGCGTTGGAACCCGGAACGGTGGTCATTCTCTCCTCTCCTTGATTGCTCTGCAATCAACTGCCGGGCAAGGGACAATCTTTCCACCCACAAAAGCCCCCGCGCAGCGCAGGCGTTAAGAATGCTGGTTCCTGTTCTTGCCGCCCTACTCCCGCGACCTCAACCCCACCTCTCGGGACATTGCTGCACAATACCCTGAAGGCCAATGATCGAGATGGCTTTCTCAAAGCTCAAAGCCCATCTGAGACGGATCGGGCCAAAAACGTTTGATACAAACTTCCAGGCCCTCGGCGACATTTGTGATCTGTTTGATCCAAACGAATGCTGAAACCTCCTCAAAGCTGCCGGATACGCCTCAGATTAAATGCAAAATGCCTTAAAATCCGAATGGCCGCTACATATGGATTCAAAACGAAATTCGCGGAATCTTTGTCCCGATTTCGAGACAACTTTACCCCGATTTACAGTTTTTTAATGCGTCCAAGCGCCACGACGCCCTGTTGCAAAATTCTCGCCGTACCCGCCGGGACGAATGTTAGCACGACGTTTCTTGGGCTCCTGAACATCGGCGGTGATGTTATTTTCTCTGGCGTATTCGATCGCCGCTTCTTTCGTTTCAAACCGCAAGCGCACCTGACTTTGCATATCCGAGGAAGAGGTCCATCCCATCAACGGATCAACTTCGCGCGCGGAAGCCGGCGCAAACTCAAGCACCCAGGAATGCGTCTTTGCGGTGCCCGACTGCATGGCCGTCTTGGTGGGCTGATAGATGCGTGCACGCATGAAGCTGCTCCTGAATTACAATACTATCAATTATCGAGGATTTGGTTGCGTGGAGCAAGTCACCTTTTACGCCCCACTCCGGTAATCTCTTCGCATTCGCCAAAAATCAGTCATAAATTGAGGGCGGTTAAGACTTCGCTAACTGTAATTCAGCAAAATCCGACTCGCACCGACCCAACGAGATAGATTCGCTTTATCATGACACATGGATTTTCCGAAGCAGCCCTGCGCGGGCTCGAAGAACTTGACCGTCGTATCCCCAGTGGGGTTGATACAAAACCTTTGGACAGGAACGAATATTCAGGGCACGGAGGCGGACCATCACCGCATTACGTCGGGCATCGCGAACGGCTTCGGACCCGGTTCTTGACTGGCGGCCATGGGGCCATGCCTGAATACGAACTTCTCGAATTACTCCTGTTCAATGCGATAGAACGCATAGACGTCAAGCCACTGGCCAAGCGGCTCCTGTCCACTTTCGGGGATTTGAACGGGGTCATTGCCGCTTCTGAACACCGGCTATTGCAGGTACGGGGCACAACCAAAAAGGTCTACATCCAACTGAAACTGATCGAGGCATTTGCGCATCGCATGGCGCAGGCAAAAGTGTTGGAGCATTGCGCGTTATCGTGTTGGGACGATTTGATCGATTATTGCCGCACGGCCATGGCGTACCGTGATACCGAACAGTTTCGCATCCTGTTTCTGGACAATAAGAACGTCGTCATCGCTGATGAAGAACAGGCGCGCGGCACGGTCAACCACGTACCCGTCTACCCGCGCGAAGTCGTAAAACGTGCGCTGGAACTTAACGCCTCGGCGCTCATTCTGGTGCATAACCACCCCTCCGGTGACCCCTCTCCAAGTCAGGCGGACATCACAATGACCGACAGTATCGTATTGGCCAGCCAAGCCATCGACGTGCGTGTGCATGATCATGTGATCATCGGGAAAACCTCTGAAAGCTCCTTCCGCAGCCTTGGATTGCTGTAACGGGAAGCTCCGTCTTTCCTGACAGTTTTTGGCAAGAGGCCCTTGTCGCCCCTTGAACCTGGCTGGAATCATGACACTTTGGGGGTAACCTCCAAGGATAGAGCATGCCCTACGCCCAGACAGATTCCTCTGACGCCCCCGTTGTCATGGCAAACCCGGCCCCAGACGTGCGCAATCGCGAAAAACTGGAAGGGGGAAAAGCATTCGTGCTGTCCACGGATTTCGAGCCTGCAGGAGACCAGCCGACGGCGATTAAGGAGTTAAGCGAAGGGGTCACTTCGGGCGAGCGCAATCAGGTCCTGCTCGGCGCGACCGGCACGGGCAAGACCTTCACCATCGCCAAAGTCATTGAACAAACCCAGCGCCCCGCGATCATCCTGGCTCCAAATAAGACGCTCGCTGCGCAGCTATACGGTGAATTCAAGGGGTTTTTCCCGGATAATGCGGTCGAGTATTTCGTCAGCTTTTATGACTATTACCAGCCTGAAGCCTATGTGGCGCGCTCCGACACCTACATCGAGAAAGAAAGCCAGATCAACGAGCAGATCGACCGGATGCGGCACTCCGCCACCCGCGCCCTGTTGGAGCGCGATGATGTGATCATCGTGGCTTCGGTCTCCTGTATTTACGGGATCGGGTCGGTTGAAACCTATGGGGCCATGACGCAGGACCTGAAGGTCGGGTCATCCTATGATCAACGTCAGGTCATGGCCGACCTCGTCGCACAGCAGTACAAGCGCAATGATCAAGCGTTTCAACGCGGGTCATTCCGCGTGCGCGGCGATTCACTGGAAATCTTCCCTGCTCACCTCGAAGACCGCGCCTGGCGTTTGTCTTTTTTCGGCGAAGAACTGGAGTCTATCACCGAATTTGACCCCCTTACCGGTGAAAAAACCGACAATTTCGACCAAATTCGGGTTTATGCCAACAGCCACTACGTTACGCCGAAACCAACCATGCAGCAGGCCATCATTGGCATCAAGAAAGAGCTGAAAATCCGGCTTGACCAACTGGTGAATGATGGCAAGCTACTGGAAGCGCAGCGGTTAGAGCAGCGCACGAACTTTGACCTTGAAATGCTTGAAGCCACGGGTGTTTGCAACGGCATTGAGAATTACTCCCGCTATCTGACGGGTCGCGCTCCGGGCGAGCCGCCCCCCACGCTTTTTGAATTCATCCCCGATCATGCCATTGTTTTTGCAGATGAATCTCACGTCTCCGTACCCCAGATCGGCGGGATGTATAAGGGGGACTATCGGCGCAAATTCACGCTGGCCGAACATGGCTTCCGCCTGCCCTCCTGCATGGACAACCGGCCGCTCAAATTCGAGGAATGGGACGCGATGCGCCCGCAATCCGTCTTTGTGTCGGCCACACCGGCCAATTGGGAAATCGAACAGACCGGCGGTGTCTTCACGGAACAGATCATCCGTCCCACGGGGTTGATTGACCCGCAAATTGAAATCCGCCCCGTAGAGATGCAGGTCGATGACTTGCTGGATGAGGTGCGCAAAGTCGCGGCAAACGGATATCGCACGCTTTGCACCACGCTGACCAAACGCATGGCCGAGGACCTCACGGAATACATGCACGAACAGGGCATCCGCGTGCGCTACATGCACAGCGACATCGATACGATCGAACGCATTGAAATCTTGCGCGATCTGCGGCTCGGGGCCTTTGACGTGCTGATCGGGATCAACCTTCTGCGCGAAGGCCTGGACATCCCTGAATGCGGTTTGGTCGCCATTCTGGATGCCGATAAAGAAGGGTTTTTGCGGTCTGAAACCTCGCTGATCCAAACCATCGGCCGCGCCGCACGCAATGCGGACGGGCGCGTGATCATGTATGCCGACCGCATCACCGGGTCGATGGAACGCGCCATGGGCGAAACGGACCGGCGACGCGCCAAACAAATGGCTTACAACGAAAAACACGGGATCACACCGACGACGGTCAAAAAGAACGTAGAGGATGTTCTGGCCGGTCTTTACAAGGGGGACACCGATCAATCCCGCGTCACCGCGAAGATCGCCAACCCGCTGGCCGGTGGAAATTTACAGGCCGTTCTGGATGGGCTGCGCACGGATATGCGCAAGGCCGCAGAGAACCTCGAATTCGAAGAAGCCGCCCGCCTGCGCGATGAGGTAAAGCGCCTGGAGGCCGTCGATCTGGCCATCGCGGATGACCCAATGGCACGGCAATATGCTGTCGAAAAAGCTGTGGATGACGCACAAAAGGCCTCAGGGCGCAGCACGATGGGGCGCGGCGGAATGCGCGGCGGCGTGAAACGCAAGCGGGGGCGGTGATAGAAATTCAGGATTCCCCAACCTGATTTTTATGTGTATCCCAGAAAAGGGAGGCGAACTTGGTTCTTGATCGTGAAATAATTGGCCGTGGCGTATACACCCCAAGACAAGCCGCACGGCTTATTGGGAGTAGTCCACAGCATGTATTGAGATGGACGCGTGGGAGCGGTCCAAACGAACCCCTGTGGCACGCGCATTACCAGTTTATCGACGATTCTACAGAGATAAGTTTTAATGATCTCATCGAGCTCAGAGTAGTGGAGGCCATGCGCCGGGCCGGAATATCTCTGCAGTCCATTCGCTATGCGATAGAAATTGCGCAAGATAAATTCGACATAAAGAAACCACTTGCATCCAAACGCTTCAAGACAGATGGCGGCGAAATATTAATGGAAGCAGTGGAAGACGATGGCGAATACGTAAGCTTGTCCAGGAAAAGACCAGGCCAGAAGGTATTTAGAGAAATTATCAGCCAGTCGTTGCGTGACTTGGAGTATGAAGGGGACACTGTTGCCCGTTGGCGCCCCGGGGGGCATGAAGCGGTGATTATTGATCCAAAAAGATCGTTCGGGGATCCACTTCTTGACGAGTTTGGCATATCCACTTCCATACTATTGAAGGAATTCACTCATTTTGGTGACATAAGATACCTCGCCAAATTATATGAAATTCCCAACACTGCAATCCAGCGCGCCGTTAGCTTTGAACAGTCTCTTGAACAAGCAAACTGATCTCGGATGGCGCAAGTTCTACTTGATCACAACATGCCGCCTGCAATTGCCAGAGGGCTGCATGAGGTCATCAGCTTTGACGGCCATGCCGCTCATGCCTTGCGCGATAAGTTCCCTACGAACATTGAGGACATTGCGTATTTTGATAAACTCGGATCAGCTGGAAACTGGATTGTCATTTCCAAGGACCTGCAGAACGCGCGGAAAAAGGCGGAAAAGGCGGCGATTTTAAGAAATAGGATCGTTGCTTTTTACTTGGCCCCCGCGCTGCAAAAGATGGTGATCTCGCAACAAGCTGCAGCAATCCTCTGGCATTGGGATAGTATTCTTCAGCAGCGTAAACTTGTTGAGCGAGGGCTGTTCCAATTGCCCGAAAATAAGGGGCGTTTCCGGCAATTGTGAGGCTCTCGAAGCCCCAATGTGACCTGCGTCACAGCCACACTCCCGCGAACGTGCGACACTCGCCCGGACAGAAGCCCTATTATCAAGCGAGTATTGCATGTCCCAAATCATCTTCGGCTACGCTTTCGCCCTATTTACGGCCTTCACCGTTATCATCGGCGACATGGCAATTAAATGGGCCGCAGACGGGGGCCATGCGGTGACCTCCAATTACGTATTGCTGGGAGTCGCGCTTTATGGCGGCTCTGCGGTTCTGTGGTTTTTTGCGATGCACCACATCACATTGGCGCAGGCGGGTGTCGCCTACTCCATGTTGACGCTCATCGCACTGGCGGTTCTAGGCGCGGTCTATTTCGGCGAAACACTCGCCTTCAGGGAGTACGCAGGCATCGGCTGCGCCCTCCTGTCCATGGTGCTGATGACCCGGCTGTCCTAGAAATCGAATATATCTTCCAGAAACCCGCCGCGTTTCTTCTTTTTATACCCGCCGCGATCATCGTATCCGCGTTGTTGTTGCGGCGGAGGGGGAGGCGCGGACATGCTGTTGCGGTCGATGATCTTATCCAACTCGCCCCTGTCGAGCCAAACACCCCGGCATTGCGGGCAGTAATCTATCTCGACTCCACTTCGATCCGTGATCACCAAAGTCGAACCATCAACGGGGCATTTCATCGGCATATCTCCTACATAACTTTTGGGTGCAATTGATATAGGTGCGATCCGGCAAAATTCATCCGTAAAACTGCTTAGGCGCAGGGATGTTCGCTGGACTGGTTAATGCAACCATCCGTCCTATCTTTGAGCGATGCGTTTTTACCTTATGTTCATTTTGCTGTTTGCCACCCCTGTTCGTGCCTGGGAGTTCACCCCCGGCATGCCCTGTCGCTTGACCCATGAGACACCTGAGGTTTCTGTCGAACTGACATATGACCCCACACAACCGCTTTACACGATTTCTCTGACACGCAACGTGATGTGGCCTCATGCGGAGGTATTTGCGCTGCAATTTGAGGGGCACCAAGCCCTGTCGATCGCAACCGACCGGCATCACATCGATAAAGGCGGCAAGCGTCTGACCGTCGCGGATCATGGCTTTAAGAATGTGTTGGATGGGCTGCAATTCAATGAAACCGCACGCGCGGTGACAGGAAATTCATCGGTTTCCATTCCGCTTGCCGGGGCTTTAGGTCCGGTCAAAGCCTTTAGAAATTGCGCGCCTGTCGCCGGGGTGTGATCAAAACAGCCTCTTTGTAACCAATTATTAACTACAAATAAACATGATACCGGTCGGGAGATTGGAATGATGCGTTTGGTTGCGCTGGCCATATTCTTTGTTGTGACGGGCGTGCAGCTGGCGCAGTCCGGGCCTTGGTTGCGCGAAAAAGGCAAGGGATTTTACGCGGGGTCCGGCAATGTCACACGGCAAAAAGACACATCGGGCAGCCTCTATGCAGAATATGGGCTGAGCGAGAAAATCACCATCGGGGCGGATATATTCTATGGGATCGACCGCACCTTGCAGCAATCCGGCTCCGGCATCCTGTTCCTGCGATTTCCGCTGAGCGCGCCCGATGCCACGTATAAATGGGCCGCGCATCTGGGGCTTGGCGCGCGCTCGCAGAACCTGATCATCCGGCCCGCTTTTGAGGCCGGGTTATCTTTTGGGCGCGGCATCAAGATCGGCGAGAAATATGGCTGGGCCGTGATAGATAGCAGCATCAACATCCCCGGCTCGCAATTGGAAACCCGGATCAAACTTGATGGCACGGTCGGGCTTGGCTTTAGCGATCATATCAAAGGCATGATGCAGATTTTCGCAACATATCAGGGCGATGCGCTTTTTACGAAAGCCGCCCCGTCGCTTTTAATCATACCGGGAAAGAGCGGCTACACGTTTCAAATCGGTGCCGAGATACCCACCTCGGGCGGCGGTGACACCCAGTTCAAGCTGGGGATTTGGCGCGAATTCTGAGAGGGCCGTTGCGCAAACAGCGTTTGGCTTTTTCGATGTTCTGGACGCGCTATCCGGAACCACAATGCTCGCGCGAAGCCGGTCACGCGCTGAAATCGGCGCTATCAAGTATTTGAACGCCGTTAATGCGCCAGCCCGCATCGGTTTCAAGCATCCGGTAGTCAAGAACATGCACGCGCCCGGATTGATCCGTGATCATCACACGTTGCCAGAATGATCCGTCCTGCTGGCGCATCTCAAGATAGCGCACCTCTCCCGGCCGCCAGACCATCGGGTAGCCGCCTGTAACCATCTGTTGAAAGTTCTGCGGTGTCTGAAACAGGCGTTGCAGATTGGGGCTCGCAAACTCAAAGGCGGCCACAAAGTCATCCTGTTGGAAGGCTTCCAGCTGGCTGTCGATGATGGCCTTTATATCTGCTTCCTGAGCCTGGGGTACGCCCCCCAGGCTCAGCCAGATCAAAGCTCCGAAAATGACGTTGCGCATGCGTTTCTCCCCTGCTCGATTTCTCACAGGGTAAGGCGACGAGGCGATTGGGCAAGGGTTCAGTCGCTTTTCACCAACTCACCCGCCAGCGCCTGATCAATCAGGGCCACCGTCTCAGCCACACCGTAAAGCGCGATAAACCCGCCAAAACGCGGCCCCTGGCTGGCCCCGAGCAGCACCTCGTATAGTGCTGTGAACCAAGCACGCAGCGGGTCAAACCGATCCCGCCCGCAGGCATAGACAATCGACTGCAAGGCTTCGTCATCCAACGGTCCGTCATAGCCCACAAGCCGATCCCGCAGATCGCTCAAAGCCTCTCGTTCCAGATCGCTGGCTGCGCGGTACACTTTTTTCGGCTTCACGAAATCATGGTAATAGCGCACCGCAAACCCGGCAGCCGCATCCATATCAGGATTGTTTTCGGGATTAGTTTCAGGGGCATAGCGCTGGATGAAGCCCCACAAGTGCGACTTATCCGCCGCCGCCGACACGCTGGCCAGATTGAGCAACATGGAAAACGGCACCAACATATTGGAGGTCGGCACATCGCCGCCGTGGATGTGCCAGACGGGATTATTCAACCGTTGAACCACATCCTGCATCGCATAGGCGCGCAACTGCTGGTGATATTCATCCACCGCCTTGGGGATCACGTCGAAATGCATGCGCTTTGCCGTTTTCGGCTTTTGATACATGAAATACGACAGGCTCTCGGTGCTGGCGTAGCTGAGCCATTGATCGATCGAAATGCCGTTGCCGGAGGATTTGGAGATCTTCTGGCCGTTCTCATCCAAAAACAGCTCATAGCTGAAATGCTCAGGCTTTCGCCCCCCCAGAATTTCGCAAATACGGTCATAAATCGCCGTGTTCGTCGCGTGCTCCTTGCCATACATCTCGAAATCGACGTCCAAAGCGGCCCATCGCGCGCCAAAATCCGGTTTCCACTGCAATTTGACGTTGCCGCCCGTGACCGGCAGCGTCCATTCGCGCCCGTCTTCATCGTCAAAGGTCACAGTATGGTTTTGCGCATCCACATGTTTCATCGGAACATAAAGAACGCGTCCGGTTTCCGGATGGATCGGCAGGAATATCGAATAGGTCTGCTGGCGTTCCGCGCGCAGAGATTTCAGCATCACCTTCATCACCTCGTCGTACCGTTCGACCGCCCGGCGCAGGATCGTATCGAACTGCCCCGCCTGGTAAAATTCGCGCGCGGAATAGAATTCATAGTCGAACCCGAAAGTGTCGAGGAACCGGCGCAGCATAGCGTTATTGTGATGGCCAAAACTCTCATGCGTTCCAAAAGGATCCGGCACGGAAGTCAGCGGTTTGTGCATGTGTTCGGCAAGCATGTCCTGTTGTGGTACATTGCCAGGTATTTTGCGCATCCCGTCAAGATCATCCGAAAAACAGATCAGCCGTGTGGGAATATCCGAAATCTGCTCGAAAGCGCGCCGCACCATCGTGGTACGCAACACTTCGCCAAAGGTGCCGATATGGGGCAGACCGCTGGGCCCATAGCCCGTTTCAAACAGCACGTGACCCTTTTCGGGCGGCGCTTTTTGGTACCGTTTGAGAATCCGGCGCGCCTCTTCAAAGGGCCATGCTTTGCTGCTCATTGCGGCGTCGCGTATCTCGGACATATCTCACCTGTGGATCATGCGCCCGACGCCCCATGCGCCGGGTTTGTGAGGTCCCTATTGCGTTGCAGCATTGGCGTCAATAATCTGCCACCAATGTCCCCAGTGAAAGAACACACCAGTGCCCGATGACCCCGCCCACGCTTTTACCGCGCAAGACAGCCTTGTTGCCCTGATGATTGCGGTTTCCGCATCGGATGAAGACATCCGAACGGCCGAACTGGTCAAGATTCAGGCAGCCGTTCAAATGTTACCTATCTTTTCAGGTTACGATCAGGACCGGCTGGGCGTGACCAGTCAGATTGTTTTTGATCTGTTTGAACAAGAGGATGGGCTGGATGCGCTTTTCGGGCTGATCCGCGAGGGCCTGCCAGAACGTCTGTATGAAACAGCCTATGCGCTGGCCTGCGATGTTGCGGCAGCGGACGGCACTTTGGATGAGGCGGAATTGCGCCTGCTCGAAGAAATTCGCTATGAGTTGGAGTTGGATCGGTTGCATGCCGCCGCCATTGAACGGGGCGCGCGGGCGCGGCATCTGACCTGACAGGCGGGTTTCAACGGGCCTCATGGGTTGAAGAATGTATTCATGATGAGAAATCAGGGCGGCAGGTGCCGCCATGCACCCGATCAAAACTCCGGCATCCGCGCACCGAATAGTCATTTCCGCAGGAATGGGACGCGCCGTCATTCGGACCGAGAGCAGGGTTCTGAAAGAGGCAACACGCGTCATTTCATCGCCATGTTCGCAGCGCCTGTCACCTAAGGACATGGCATCCCAAATGGCGGTGCCTCAAAATCCAAGGCCAATTGTCCGGAGGCCCGATTTGCGTCGAATGACGCCAAGGCTCAGGCGGCATAAACCGCGCCCCATCTGGCGAGCAGCTTGCGTTGCAAGCGCCGCGCACGGGTGGCCCAGGAACGCGCGCCTTGCGGGCGTTCGCGATTTGCACGCGTGATGCGCGCGCGCACCTCCTCATCTGCGCAAAAGATCGCAAAGACCAATTCCCGGCCACTCGGAGCGGTGATATAACCCGCCAAGCCGGATACAAAATTCAACGTACCGGTTTTGGCCACGGCCTTGACGGGGTGCTTGTGGGTCGTGCGGCCATTCTTATCCAGCAACCTGACAGGTTTCAAAAGCGGTCGCAAACGGGCATCGCGATGGGCGGCACTCAAAGCGCGCACCATGTCTTGCGGGCTGACACGGCTTGCCGAGCCGAGCCCGGAATGGTCCGCAAAGGCCGGGTTGGTCATGCCCAGAGAGGCCATCGCCCAAAGGTTCATTTGCCGGGCTGAGGCCGCCAATGTCTGCGGGCGCGCGACGGTGTGACGTGTCGCGGCAAGCCCGACCATCTCCGCAGTAAGGTTGTTTGAATATTTCAGCATGCCCTGAATAATTTCGCGCAGCGGCGGGCTTTGAACGGTCGCGCGCACCTCGCCCTCCGGCATGGTACCCACCAATTCGGGCACGGCCAGCACAATGCCTTGGGAGCGCGCCAGGGTCGCGAACACATCACCCGCATAACGCCCGGGATGACGCACTGGCAACCAGCGCGCACCCTCCTGGCCCAAGGCCCCCTTGGCCACGCTCCAATGATCGGCGTCCCCGGCATTATCATAGGTATAGACCGGCGCGGCACGCTCCACGATCTGCATCCGCGCGATGGTCACATCCGGGCGATACGGTGCTGCACGGGCGTCCATCGTGATCTTGTATTTACCCGCGTTGCGTTTCCATTCGAAATGAACCCTGTTGTAATTGAGCGCAATGCCGGACACCGCCGGACTGTAGCCCAAGTGATCGGGCTGGTCGGGATCGATCGTGTGCAGCGGGGTCAGTGCGTTTTCATAAACCAGAAACCGGCCTCGAACCTCACGCAGGCCACTGTCCTTGAGCTGCTGGGCCAGATCGGCCAAAGCCCTTGTATCAAGGGTCGGATCGCATCCGCCTTCCAGCACCAGATCGCCGTCCAGCACACCATCGTTCACGCGCCCCGCAGCCACGACACGGGTGGCAAAACGGTGGTCCGACCCAAGCCTGTCCAGCGCATAAAGCGCCGTGATGGATTTCGTCACGCTGGCGGGGGCTGTTCCCTGCGCCTTATTGCGGGCTTCCAGAATGTCGCCGGTCTTTGCATCCGCCACAGCAAAAGCGACCTGCCCCGTGACGCGCGAGGCGCGCAGCATTTCATTGACCGCATCCGCCACATCAGGCACCGCGCCGCGCAGCCGTGGACGCAAGGAAACAGTCGGTGCGGCGGCCAGCAGTGGGCTTGCGGCCGTTGCCAGACAGGCCGCCAGAAAGCTGCGGCGGGAAAATTGCGATCGCAAATGTTTTGTCATACCAGCAAGTAAACCCCAGCACGCAGCGTGAAACAACCAGTACACTCGCCGCAATTCCTGAATATTTCGTGACGTCTGCTCATCCGCCCTGCCAATCCCCCGCCGCGCGGATGGCCGAGGAGGAATGTGCCACCATCGGCACATTGACGAAACACCACGCAGGCGCATTCGAACGCCCCAGAAGCGACGCGCCCCGCCCCGAGATCCGCGCCGTCGCATAAATCCGCGCCGCCGGGCTCATACGCGCCGAAATCCTGTCGCCGGGGCGCGCCAAAACGCCGATGGGCACGGATGACATGATCTGACGCCAGTCCTGCCAGTGGTGCAATTGCGCCAGATTATCCGCCCCCATCAGCCACACAAACCGGACACCGGGATAGCGCGCCTTGATCGCGGCAAGCGTCCGGGCGGTATAGCGCGTGCCCAGATGCGCTTCGATATCGGTGATGCATACCCGCGGGTCCTGCATTCTGGCGCGTGCATGTGCCATACGCTGCGCGAGGGGAGCAGGCCCGTGTTTCTTGATCGGATTGCCGGGGCTGACCAACCACCACACGCGGTCCAACCCAAACCGTTTCAACGCCTCGCGGGTGATATGCACATGGCCCGTATGCGCGGGATCAAACGATCCTCCCAAAAGGCCGATGACCTCGCCTGCGCGCGCAATGGGAAAGCCCTGCTTCACTTGATTGCCCCCTCCCGCACGTCCCACCAACCCTTTGAACGGGGCGCGCGAGGGGATGTCAATATCTGCTACTCACTGCGGCTGCACGGGTGCGCCTGCATCAATGGTGCCGGGTTCGATCACACGCGCGCACCAGCCGCCGTGCCCGCGCATCGCCGAATACCCGCCCCGCCCCAGCGTTTCTTCCATCCGGCTGCACGGGGCGCAGATGCCGGTAACTTCCAGAACGGCCTGCCCGATGCGAAGGCGGCGGCCCTTGAGGGCGGCGAGATTAAGGCCAGCGATCACCAGATTGCGGCGCAGCTCTTCCGGCGTCACGGCCCCCTGCCCGAGCATGGCCCCGATCACGGTGAGATGTTCCGCCTGTATCAGGGTCACGGCGCGTTTGTTTGAGGCTGCGTGATCCCCGCTGAGCCCTGTCGGTGCAACCATGGCGCGCGACACAACCTGCATTGGCGCGCGCCGCTGCGGACGCAAGCCGATCCACGTCAACCTGCCGTCTTGCGCATGGCGCGCGATCAAATCGTGAATGCTCTGCATGCCCCGCCCTCAACGATCCTCGCCGTTCACATTCCCCAGATCAGGCAGCCGGTCCAGAGGGTAGTTGGGGTGCAATTGCCAGAACCCATCCTCCCCCAGTTCCAGCGGCCGCAGCGTGCCGCCCGGAAAAGCGCGCGTGCGCAACGCAAGCACGATATCGGATAACACGGCCTGATTATCGCGAAAGTAGGAATGCCCGCGACCGATCACGCCCTCGACGCGTATCAGATGCACCAGCTCGTTTTTCTTTAATCTCTCCAACTGCTTGACCATGTGGCTGTCCGTCGAGGCGGATCCAAGACGGGGCGCATTGGTCAAATAGGAGGACAGTCGCAGCGCACTGTCGGTCGGATTGATGTAGATGTTGATTTGCTCGAAAGCCTCGGAGAAACGCTCCGCCTGAAGCCGCTGTTCCACGACCCCGGTGTCCAGATCCGCCGCCGCAAGGATCAGGGTCCCGGTTTTCATGGCCAGCTTGGGCGCCACGCCGCGCCCACGGTGATAGATCACAAGTTCACGCAAGGATGTGGTCATCACATCCGTCCCGCGCGAATGCGCGACAATGTCGATATCCTCGACCTCTTCGATCTCGGCCAGAAGGCGCAGGAATTCCTTTGCGTGATACACGCTGAAATCCCCTGATTCCCGGTCGCGGAAATACCCCAGAAGCCCGCCATTGCCCGCAGGCCAGGTAAAGGCGATGGGTATGCTCTCGCGCCCTGCATAATGCCAAAGGTTGGCCAATGTATCCATCGCACGGTCGAAATCATTGGCGACGCCGTGGGTAAACACCAGAATGCGCCGGTTCCCGGTGCGCGTGATTTCATCGCGAATGGCCTGCTGGAAGGCGCGCGCGCTTTTTTCATAATCCGCGAGATCATCCGGATCAAAGATCAACTTGCCGTCTTCGCGCCGCGTGCCAAGCGGCACATCCCGAAACCGTACCAACTCAGCCGTGTCTTCGACATCAAGGCTGGAAATACGCCGCGAGCCATCGCGCGAGGTACGCGCGACAAGGTCCGCCCAATCCTGCGCGCCAAAACGCACCCTCGCAACCCCCAGCGTCATCGCATTTGAACGCTCTGACGTATAGGTCAGCTTGCCCGAGTGGCCGGTCAAAGACGCGCGGTCGGTCACATAAAAGATACGCGGTGCCACGGTTTGAAGCACAACTGGGACTGCATCCGCAGGATAATTGTTGCCCTCAAGGTAGATGTTGGGCGGCGGTGCCAACAACACATCGCGCGCCGCACACCCCGCCAGCACAGCACAAAGGAGCACGATAATTGTGATTGCCCGCACCACGCCGCCTCCCCCTATGAGTTTCGAAAAAGGGCTAACACGCCACTCATTATTTTCACAATCACAATTGAATTTATGGGGATTTCTTTGCCGACCGCGCCCTTTGGGCCAAAGGCAGACATCATTGCGACCAGGGTCTTTTGTCATTGCGAACGGGACCGGAAAACCATGCATCACAGCGAAACGAAAAAGGCCACGCCCTTCAGGCATGGTCCTCTTCATATGCAGTTTACTGGGTTAGTCTGCTAAATCGCTCAAGCGGCTTTGCGGTTTTTTGTGACGGGCCATGAAGCCCAGACCGCCGAGACCTGCAAGGCGCAAGGGCAGTGCAGCCGGAACCGGAATCGCAGCGATTGTAACATCACGCCCCCAGTCATCCGGCCGTGTCACGTTGAGGAAGCTGCTGATAACGGTTTTGCCGGAAAACGTAACAACACCAACAAATTTACTCCACAATTCCAGCCCGCGATTTGTGAAGTTTTGATAGCCCACCGGAGCGCCCAGATAATCTGTTGGCGCAAGCCGCAAACTGCCGTTCACATCAGAGAACGTCCCAAGAATATCAGTTGCGAATGTCAAACTCCCCTGCACCGAAATCACAGCGCCCGATGATATGTCCCGGTTGAGGAAAAACATGTGGCTGTCACCGCGCGTTCCGGCTTTCAACAGCACGCCGCATCGCTCAGGATGTCATGGGTCAACGCAGCATTCTGCATTACGTTGAAGAACAGAATGGTCGTGTTGCTTGTCGCAGAACCGTTTGTAATGTTGGCTGACACAGGGTTCCGTTAAAGAAATGTGCCTGCGGAAGACACAACCGCTGCCGATGCTGCACCACAAATGAAGGTAGCCGCCGCAATGACGGTCAATTTTCCCAGTCGCAGGGTTAATAACCTCACCGGGCATTTTGGAAAATTCTGCCCGTGAACTGATACTGTGAGCCCCTGTGCAACGGACCTTTTCTAAACGAGTATTAAGTCTTCTTATGGATTTTAGTGTGCAGACCGCGAAGCACGACCTAGGATTGAAATCCGGCTGCTTCGATCACCTTCCAGATCAGAAAAATCCGTCGAACTCAGCCTCGCTTGGGTTGAAACGCGGACCACCGCCCCTCACGGATTGCCCTTTTACATATGAGCCTTTAGGAGGTAGGCGAATGCGATTTTTTCGGAGTACGCTCAATGGCCGCCTATCAATACGTCTATCATATGTCCGGTGTTTCAAAGACCTATCCAGGTGGTAAGAAGTGCTTTGAAAACATACATTTGAACTTCCTGCCCGGCGTCAAGATCGGCGTCGTCGGCGTCAACGGCGCGGGTAAATCGACCTTGATGAAAATCATGGCTGGTCTGGACAC
Source organism: Roseobacter fucihabitans (assembly GCF_014337925.2). Taxonomy (NCBI): domain Bacteria; kingdom Pseudomonadati; phylum Pseudomonadota; class Alphaproteobacteria; order Rhodobacterales; family Roseobacteraceae; genus Roseobacter; species Roseobacter fucihabitans. The sequence goes on from NZ_CP143423.1 coordinate 3,422,051, forward strand.
GGATTTTTCCGGCGAAGCCTGGCACGCAGAGGGCGCAACTGTTGGGTATTTACCCCAGGAACCGAAACTGGATGAAACGCTGTCGGTGCGTGACAATGTGATGCTCGCCGTGGCCGATAAGAAGGCCATTCTGGATCGCTATAACGAATTGGCGATGAATTATTCCGATGAGACCGCGGATGAGATGGCCGCGCTTCAGGACCAGATCGATGCCGACAACCTGTGGGATTTGGATTCACAGATTGATGTGTCCATGGAGGCGCTGCGTTGCCCGCCGGATGACGCGAAAATCGCCGATCTGTCGGGTGGTGAAGCGCGCCGTGTCGCGCTGTGCAAACTGCTTCTGGAAGCGCCCGATATGTTGCTGCTCGATGAGCCGACCAACCATCTGGATGCGGAAACCATCGCCTGGCTGCAACAGCATCTGATTGATTACAAAGGGACAATCCTAATCGTTACGCATGACCGCTATTTCCTCGACGATATCACCAGCTGGATTCTGGAACTCGACCGGGGCAAAGGCGTGCCTTACGAGGGCAATTATTCGGACTGGCTGGAGCAAAAGGCAAAGCGCCTGAGCCAGGAAGCGCGCGAGGATAAATCCCGCCAGAAAACGCTGGAGCGCGAGTTGGAATGGATGCGCCAAGGGGCCAAGGCGCGCCAGGCCAAATCCAAGGCCCGGATCAAATCCTATAATGAAATGGCCGAAGTTTCCGAGCGCGAAAAACTTGCCCGCGCGCAGATCGTCATCCCCAACGGTCCCCGTCTGGGCAATAAGGTGATTGAGGTCATGGGGCTGGCCAAACACATGGGCGACAAGCAATTGGTCGAGGGGCTCGATTTCTCCCTGCCCCCCGGTGGCATTGTCGGTGTGATCGGGCCAAACGGTGCGGGTAAATCGACGTTGTTCAAGATGTTGACCCGGCAATTGGAGCCGGATGAGGGCACGATTGAATATGGTGATACGGTGGATTTATCCTACGTGGATCAGAGCCGCGATGATCTGAAAGCGGATGACAACGTCTGGCAGGCGATCTCCGGCGGGGCCGAGTTGATCCAACTGGGTGATGCGGAGGTCAATTCGCGCGCCTATTGTTCGTCGTTCAATTTCAAGGGCGGGGATCAGCAGAAAAAGGTCGGGCTGCTCTCGGGCGGGGAGCGCAACCGGGTGCATATGGCACGGCTCTTGAAGGACGGCGGCAACGTGTTGCTGCTCGATGAGCCGACGAATGATCTGGACGTGGAGACGCTGCGCGCGCTGGAAGACGCGCTGGTCGATTTTGCAGGCTGCGCGGTGGTGATCTCGCACGACCGGTTTTTCTTGGACCGCATCTGCACGCATATTCTCGCGTTCGAGGGCGAGGCGCATGTGGAATGGTTCGAGGGTGGGTTTACGGAGTATGAAGAGGACAAGAAGCGGAGATTAGGCGCGGATGCACTGGAGCCGAAGCGTTTGAAACATAAGAAGTTTGTACGTTGAGTTTTATGCAATAAAACTCAACGGGTGCGCGGCAGCGGGTGCAGAGCACCCGCGTGCGCACCCCGGTACAGTCTGAGCATCAGGCTAACTCCGAGGTAATAAAACTCTAGATTTATGAGGTAAACTTTGCAAAGAATTGATGCCTTTTATCTTTTTCGAGTAGGCCACCAAATTCATCGGATTCTCGATATCGACGCCGAGCTTTGGGATGGGCAAGAAAATGTCGCAAGAAAGCGCGGCATAGTTAACGATTTACTTGAAACTCGCCAAGCACTTAGTGAGTTTTTGTATGCTAGTATTTTTGATCTCTCCATTTCTCAAAGATCGGGTCACCAACTAATAATTGCAATAAACGGTTTAATCGAAGCTTGCGAAAAGTGCCAGGACGATCAAGAAACCGTAAAACACTTTGAACTATGGCCTGTTCAGCAAGCGTACCAAGAATTTGAAGCAGTATTGAAAGCCGAACTTGGGCAGACTGGTATTTTCCTAGTCGCAGACAAGAACGCAATGAATACACTTACCCTGATCGAGCAGGGCGAAAAAGCTTTCCCTGCGAAGCTCGAAGAACTAGTGCCGGATAGCATTGAAGATGTACGCGATGCTATGAGCTGCATCGCCTTAGAATTGCCTACAGCGGCAGCGTTCCATCTGCATCGAGCAAATGAAACTGTTTTAAAATCGTATTACCATAGTGAGTCCAATGAAGTTGTACCGCCAAAGAAAACAATGGGCCAACTTATACAGCTAATGGAAGATAAGGGAATCGGACGAGAAGAAATCCGTTCTTCTCTCAGAGACATCGTGCGGTTGCATCGAAACCCGACGATACATCCAGGAACTAGAATTAGCGACGTTGAGGAAGCACTGAACTTGTACGGAGCTATTCGATCTGTGATAGGGTTCATGATTAAGGAAATGGAATAGTTATCTTGGTCGATTGAGGCCGCAGAATGCAATAGCTTCGCGGGTGTCGAAGGAAGCCTCCGCACGTCGCACCAAAGGTGCGCCGAGAAAAAACCGCACGCCTTGGGCGTGACGGGGCCGTCTTGGGCGGCAGAAACGCGGGAAGTTTCCGCTGGGGTTGGAAATAAGCGTCGCTTATGCGGCACCTCCACAAAGGTCTCGACGATCCGCAAGCGTTTACGACAAAGATCTAAAACAGAATCTAATTTTAAAGATCAAAACCCCGGATATGGACACACCACATCCCGTGCCCTACCCTCCCCGCATGCACATCATCGATATCACCGTGAATTGCCCCTCCATCGAGACCGCAGACGCCATAAGCGCGGCGCTCATTGAACCGCGCCTTGTCGCCTGTTCCAATCGCTATCCCGCGATCCAGAGCGCTTATTTCTGGGACGGGGCGGTCGCGCGGGAGGAGGAACATCCGCTCCATTTGAAGACGCGGGCCGCGCTGGGTGATGCGGTGGAGGCGGCGGTGCGCGCGTTGCATCCTTACGCCGTGCCTCCGATCATTCGCATCAATATTGATCACGCCAATGACGATTACATCGCCTGGGTCTGTGCGGAAACCTGCGCTCCGTAGGGCCTCAGATCACCGCGCCCGCCCAGAGCCCGACACCAAAGACCGTATGCGCCGCCAACCCCAGCCCGCGTGCGCGCCAGGGGGTCGGTGTGCGCGATGCGGCGAGGCCTGCACCCATGCCCGGCTGCATCAGGAACCAGCCAAAACTGATGGTGGCGATGGCAAAAACGAAAGCAGGCAGAAACGTCGGGGCGGCCAGCCACGAAGGCCCCATGATCAACGCGAGCGCCACGCCGTAAGCAATCCCGACGGCGTAGTGAAACACCCAGCCGATGGCATGTTCGCCCGCCACAGGATCCGCCGCCGCGATGTCGTCATGAAACAGGCGGCCAGCAGGCATATGCCCCACCCAACGACCGGGCAGGCCCCAGTTCGGCGCGGGCAATTTCATCACCCGGTTGATCAGAACCGCCCAAGCATCCATCGCCAGGGTGGCAATCAGGCCCATCAGGAGTCCCGTTGTCAAAATTTCGCTCACACCCAACTCCCCTTTTCGCGCAGAAACTGCCACGTCACGGGCGGATTGACCAGCACCCAAGCCCATGAACATCGACAAGCTTGACCCATGTCAAAGCCCATAGGCGCGCGCCGTGCCACCCTCGGGCCAAACAACAAAAGGAGCGCGACATGTCCCACACCCCGCACGCATTGGTCGAAGAATTCCCGGAACATTCCGACCGCATTCATGCCCTGCGCGAGAGCAATGCGCATTTTCGCAAACTTAGCGATGCCTATCATGACGCCAATCGCGCCGTGCACCGGGCGGAAACCAATGTCGAGCCGACGGATTCGCTGCACGAAACAGAATTGCGCAAGCAGCGGATGCGTATGAAGGACGAAATATCGGCCATTTTGAACCAGAATTGAGGCAAGCGCGATTCCAAACGCGCCGCCCCGCAAGCGCCCCATGTCTGGGATGACATCTCAAACGCGGGCATGATAAGCTTGTTCCACAGGAGTTTTCTGATGCGCCTGAAGATCCTCCTGAGCCTTGTCGTGCTGACGGCATGTGCCGCGCCCTATCGTGACACCCGCGTGGCGATCACATCACAAAAGGGTTTTGTCGCTGAGCGCTATCTGGGGCGTTGGTACGAAATTGCCCGCTTTCCGGTGTCGTTTCAAAAGGGCTGCACTGCGACAACCGCCGATTATGGCAGGATCGACGCCGATACGATCAGCGTGAAAAACACCTGTCGGCAAGGGTCCCCGGATGGGGAAATGCGCAGCATCTCGGGCACCGCCGATATCATCGGTCCCGGACGTCTCAAGGTGCGTTTCAACAATGTGCCCTTCATCGCCGCCCCCTATTGGGTCCTCTGGGTCGATGAGGGGTACGAAACGGCGGTGGTAGGGGTTCCCAACGGGCGGGCAGGATGGATTCTGGCGCGCGCGCCGATAATCGATGCCGACCGTCGCGTCAAAGCCGAACAAATCCTGCGCGCGAATGGCTATGATGTCACCGCGCTCATCGACGTACAGCAGACGATTGAATAGCGCCAAAAAGGAAAAAACGGGCCGGTACAAAGACCGGCCCGAAGGAAAGAACACCGCAGGGGGAGAAAACTGCGCTGTCCTGCTTAAAGCGCAGCCCAATCCGTGAAACGCCACTTGGACGGGCATTTCGGACCTGGACGAGGGTAGATCGGGCTGCACCCGTCCGCGCGCCAGGAAGAAGAGCGCGCGGTCGGGGAGAGGTCCGGGAAAATATCCCGGGGGTCGTCATAAAAATCACGGGAAAGGGTCATAATCGTTACTCCACTTCCGAGGAGGAAAAACTCCCCGGCTCACAAGTCCAATCAACAGCAAAAAGCAACATAGGTATGTGAAGCGGATCACATAGGTTCATTAAATGTGAATTTTTTTCTGATCCTCGTTTCATTCGCCGTTAATCGCTGGCTGCGCGGCTTCTGTCCCTCCGCGCGGTTTGATGAGCAGTCCGGCCACTCTCTGCCCGATGACCAGAGCGTGGTTGAAGAATGCGTGGCCCTCGAAATTGCACCTCAACAAGCCCAAATCCGCATTCAATCCTCGAACGGCCAGGATTTCCAAACGACATGCGTTGATCACATGGTAACAGCCAGTGTCGATGCCGATACTCACGTTGAGTGTGATGAATCTGGTCGTTCGGTCAAAGGAGCTGGTCAGCACGTCTTGCGTTGAGCCACAGAACCTCAGAATGCGTATGGGTATGCGCCTTTACCTGCCTGACCAACGGGTTCGGCAAGAAGCTGGAAAACCCCCTGCACATGCTTTCGCTGTATTTCGTGCACTACAACTTCGGGCGCATCCATAAAACGTTGAAAATAACGCCAGCCACGGCAGCGGGTGTTTCGGACACGCTGCACGATATAGAGTGGATTGCGGGCTTAATCGACGCAGCGGCACCAGCGCCTAAAGAGCGTGGACCTTGTAGAAAAACTTCGAAACGAGACACCCCTCAAACGCGGATATCAACGTTTCCGCGTACCGGGATGCAATGACGCTGACAGGATATGATCTGCCGCGCGCACGACGCTCTCCGCGCGGTGGACAATCTTGGGATCCGGCAATTGCGCAACGGCTGTGTCCTTATCGGGATACTCCAACTCGGACAGGAAATGCTTCATGCAATTCAGGCGCGCACGCTTTTTGTCATTCGAACGGATCACGGTCCAGGGCGCATCCGCCGTATCCGTATAAAAGAACATAGCTTCCTTGGCTTCGGTGTAATCGCCCCATTTATCAAGGCTGGCACGATCAATCGGGGATAGTTTCCACATCTTCAACGGATCGGTTTCGCGCGAAGAAAACCGGCGTTTCTGTTCGTCCTGCGTGACGGAGAACCAATATTTGAACAGCTTGATGCCACTGCGCACCAACATCCGCTCGAATTCCGGCGTTTGGCGCATGAATTCAAGATATTCGTTCGGCTCACAAAATCCCATTACCCGCTCGACACCGGCGCGGTTGTACCAGGACCGATCATAAAGCACGATTTCACCAGCTGTCGGCAGGTGTTTGATATAACGTTGGAAAAACCACTGGCCGCGCTCTTCTTCGGTGGGTTTGTTCAAAGCGACAACGCGCGCGAAACGTGGGTTCAAATGCTCCCCGAAACGCTTGATCGTCCCGCCCTTGCCCGCAGCATCGCGCCCCTCGAAAAGCATGACCGCCTTTTGATTGGTTTCCTGAAACCAATGCTGTACTTTGAGCAATTCAACCTGAAGGGCGGCTTTTTCATCCTCATATGCCCCGCGGCTCAAACGTTCGGCATAGGGGTATTCGCCCTGTTCGAATCCAATGATTTCGGCGGTGCGTTCTGCGTTGCCCCCGGCCTGAGCGCTGTCTGACATTGATTGCCTCCTTTGATGAGTTCAATCTTAGCCAAACTCCAGCGGCCGGGTCATTGACCTGTATCAAACGGCGGAAAAACTCTCCTGCATCTTCCGCCGTTGCCTGTCCGTCGGGCGTTGATCCAGATCATATACAGCAAGTGACAAGATGTGAAATGAAGTGAGGGCCACGCAAAACAAGAGGTGCGCCAATGCTAGATATTTCCGAGACAAAAGTCGCTCAGATCATCCTGTATGGCCATGAAATCGAACGGGCCGAAGGCGAGTTGCGCGGATTTCTGGAAACGCTCAATGAGGATGAAAGTCACAGCCTGATCGCGCTGATGTGGATCGGCCGCGACAGTTTTGCCAGTGATGAATATCATGAGGCGCTCGCCACGGCCAAACGCGAGGCCGTAACGCCGACCGCTGATTATCTGATCGGCACCCCGCATTTTGCCGACCACCTGGAAAATGGGCTTGAACTTCTGGGCTTATCCGCTGCGGATGCGGAACAATCCTTGCTTTGATCCCTGCACCCCTTCTTGGAACGCGTGCAGGGCGCTCAAAGCGTCATATCAATACGAAAAATCCGCGTAAATCCGGCTGATGTCGCCGTTCCAATCACCGTTGTAATGGTCCAGCAGCTCATCCGCGGGCGCTTTTCCGGTCTCGATGCTTTCATGCAGCGCATTCAGGAAATGCGTTTCATCGGGCACCATGCCGCCGGCACCGGGGCGCGCGCGTGATTTGAGGCCGGACTGGCTGATCGCAACGGCCTCGCGGGCGATGTCGTGCATCCTGATGCCGTGCACCTCTGCCTGTAACCCGTCAACCGAAGCCGCAACGCGCATTAGATCGCGCGTCCCTGCGTCCCAGTCTTTTGCCAGATCCCAGGCCGCATCCAGCGCGGATTGATCATACATCAGCCCGACCCAGAAGGCGGGCAGCGCGCAGAGCCTGCGCCAGGGGCCACCATCCGCACCGCGCATCTCGATGTAGCGTTTCATGCGCGCCTCGGGAAAGGCCGTGGTCAAATGATCCGCCCAATCGCTGAGCGTCGGCATTTCACCCGGCAATGCGGAAAGCTCGCCTTTCAGGAAATCACGGAACGACAGGCCCAATGCATCAATATAGCGCCCGTCGCGATAGACGAAATACATCGGCACATCGAGCGCATATTCCACCCAACGCTCAAACCCGAAGCCCTCCTCGAAGACGAAAGGCAGGGTCCCGGTGCGTGCCGCATCCAGATCGCGCCAGACCCGCGAGCGCCATGATTTATGGCCATTCACCTTATTCTCAAAGAAGGGCGAATTAGCGAAAAGCGCCGTGGCCACCGGTTGCAAGGCCAAGGCCACGCGCATTTTTTGCACCATATCGGCCTCGGACCCAAAGTCCAGATTGACCTGTACCGTGCAGGTCCGGCGCATCATGACCCGGCCCATCGTGCCGACCTTGGTCATATATTCATTCATCAGCTTGTAGCGCCCCTTGGGCATCAGATCCATGTCCTCATGGCTCCAGATCGGTGCTGCGCCCAGCCCGATGAAGCCCGCGCCGATCCTGTCGGCCACATCCTGCACCTCGCGCAGGTGCACGTTCACCTCGTCACAGGTCTCGTGGATGGTTTCGAGCGGCGCACCGCTTAACTCGAGCTGCCCGCCCGGCTCCAGGCTGATGTTGGCCCCGTCTTTTTCGAGGCCAATCAGGTGCTCGCCCTCCAGAACCGGACTCCAGCCATGGGTGTCGCGCAGCCCCTCCAGCATCACCCGGATCGAGCGGTCCCCCTCATAGGGAAGTGGCTTCAGCGTATCCTTGCAGTAGCCGAATTTTTCGTGCTCGGTCCCAATGCGCCATTGCTCTTTCGGCTTGCAGCCGTCCGCTAGGTATTGCGCCAACTGATCATACGAAGTGATCGGACCGCCGCCGGATTGGGGAATAGACATAGGGGAGGCTCCGTTCATTCATCAGATGCATTTGGGACGTCAGGGATGGGACGATTTTGGCAGGGTGTCAATGCAGACCAATCTGTGCGTTTCCGGAAGGGTCCCGCTGCCAGATCACAATCCGGTGTTTTTCCTGCCCTTGCAAGGCATGCAGCATCCGTTCGGTGCGCAATCCCGAAAGCGTGGCGAAAGCGTCAAAAAGCGCATCCGCCCCTTCAGCATTCACCGGGATGAACAGGTCCGGCTGACCGGGCTGACTAAGGCCCCAATGCGCCGGAAACAACGTCTTGTCCAAACGCAGCTGTGACATTTCGCGCAAAGCAACCGCCCCGCCGGTCAGAGGGCCAAAATAGGTGATCTGCCCCTCATCCACACTCACCGTGCCCGGCCCGGCTCCGGTACTGCGAAAACGCGCGCGCTGCACACCAACCCAGACCAGCCCCGCCCCGACAATCATCAACGCCAACCCCGGCAAGACCAGCAACCGCCCCGGCCCCAAGAGCCACCACAGCCCCAAGGCGGCCATCACGCTACCCGCAAGCGTCTCGCGCCAACGCATCAATTGCGCCTTGGCCTCGGGGCGGATCACCCCCAATCTCCCAAAGCCTGCTGCCAAAGCGTCAATGCCGCGACCGCCGCCGTATCCGCCCGCAGGATGCGCGGCCCCAAGGAGACCGCATGCGCATGCTCCACCCCCTGCAGACGCTTACGTTCTGCTTCCGAAAACCCACCCTCCGGCCCGATCAGGATCGCCCAAGGGGCCACAAGCGCCCGTAAGGTGGGCTTTGAGGCCACCTTTGCCTCGTCACAAAACATGATCTGTCGGTTTGTATCCCAACCGTCCAACAGGCGTTCCAACCTCTGCATCTCCGCCACCTCAGGCACGAACGTTCCGCCACATTGCTCTGCTGCCTCAACCGCATGGGCTTGCAGACGCTCGCGTTGGATGCGCCCCGAGTTGGTGAATTCCGTACGCACCGGCAGGATGCGCCCCGCGCCCATCTCCACCGCCTTTTCGACGATGAAATCCGTGCGTGCCTTCTTGATCGGCGCGAACATCAGCCAGACGTCGGGGGGCATCTGCAAGGGCCGCGTCTGACGCAACACCGCCAACATGCCGCCGCGCTTGCCCGCCTCGACGACATCGGCCAGCCATTCACCGCTCTGCCCATCAAACAGCAAGACCTGCGCGCCCACAGCCAACCGCATCACCCCAAAAAGATAATGTGCCTGCTCCCGCGACACAGGAACCGATTGCCCTGGGCTCAAGGCATGCTCTACATAAAGCCTGATTTTGGCTGAAATTTTTTGGTCCATGGAGAGAGATATATGCAAACCCGCAAGCCAACACCAGATGGTCAGGTCGCGGATGCGGTCAAAGGCAATTGGGTCGATACCGCCGCACCCGTCTGGACCCGCCCCTACCTGCGGCTCAGCCGGGCGGACCGGCCCATCGGGACCTGGCTGTTGCTCCTGCCCTGCTGGTGGGGGCTCGCGCTCTCAATGCTGCACGATCAACGCGCCAGCCTGTTCGATCTGTGGATCGCGCTTGGCTGTGGCATCGGTGCATGGCTCATGCGGGGGGCGGGCTGCACCTGGAACGATATCAGTGACCGTGACTTTGACGGCAAGGTCGAACGCACGCGCTCCCGCCCCATTCCCTCGGGACAGGTCTCTGTGCGCGGGGCAGTGATCTGGATGTGCCTTCAAGCGCTGATCGCCTTCGCCATACTGCTAACCTTCAACCTTGCCGCCATCGCCTTGGGTATCCTGGCGCTGCTGCCGGTCGCAATCTACCCCTTTGCCAAACGGTTTACCTGGTGGCCGCAGGTGTTTCTGGGGCTGGCTTTCAACTGGGGCGCGATGCTGGCCTGGACCGCCCATAGCGGCGTGCTGCATCCGGCCGCTGTAATCCTCTATCTGGCCGGGATCGCATGGACCTTGTTCTACGATACAATCTACGCCCATCAGGACACCGAAGACGACGCCCTGATCGGGGTAAAATCAACCGCGCGGCTGTTCGGGGATGACACCGCCGCGTGGCTGTGCGGGTTCCTGATCGCAACTGTTATTCTCATGGGCGTGGCGGTCATCTCTGCCGCCTTGCCCGGTGCCAGTGGGCTGGCTATGGGATTGGCGCTGACAGGGCCCGCAGCCATGGGCGCGCATATGATCTGGCAACTGCGCCGCCTCGACATCACGGATAGCGCTCATTTATTACAGCTGTTTCGCGTCAATCGCGATACGGGCATGATCCCGCTGGTGTTTTTTGCGATGGCCCTGCTGGCATGATTGAAACCAGACCACAGGCGGCGTATCAGGGGACAGACCGAAGTCGGAACCCTTGATCCAATGAAGCTCTCAAAAACAACCATGACCGTCGCCGCCTTTGTGGCCGCTGCTGCGGTGGCGCTATTTGCGGCGAATTCTTCCGTGCAACTGATTGAGGATTCCTCCGAGATCGGAGTCCGCAGCGCCCTGGACGACAACACCCTGACCTGGGCCGAAGTCGAAGCAAACGGCCTCCAGGTCGCGCTTGCGGGCACCGCCCCCTCCGAAGCGATGCGTTTTCAGGCGCTCAGCGTTGCGGGATCGGTCGTGGATGCGGCGCGCATTCTTGACCATATGGAGGTTGAGGCCGATGAGGCGATTGCGCCGCCGCGGTTTTCAGCGGAGGTTCTGCGCAATACCAGCGGCTTGTCGATCATCGGCCTGATCCCGCAAAGCACGGATCGCGATGCCATCGTCGAAGGTTTCGCGGATATGAGCGATCTGCCCGTCACCGACCTGTTGGAAACGGCCGACTACCCCGCTCCATCTGGCTGGGAAGACGCGTTATCTTTTGCGATCACCGCAATTGATGATCTGCCCCGCGCCAAACTCTCCATCACCGCAGGCCGCGTCACAATCACCGCCATTGCCAATAGCGCTGAGGCCAAGGCCGCGATGGAAAAGAAACTGATGGGCTCTGCACCCCCTGCGCTGAGCCTCACCCTCAACATCACCGCACCGCGCCCCGTGATCACACCTTTTACGCTGCGCTTCGTCATGGACGAAGACGGCGCGCGCTTTGACGCCTGTTCCGCCGATTCCAAAGAGGGGCAGCAACGTATTCTCAACGCCGCCTTCGAGGCCGGTCTGTCCGGGCCGGGACGCTGCACAATTGCAATGGGGGTGCCGTCCAAATTCTGGGCCGCCGCCGTGGAACAAGCGATCAAGGCATTGGCCCAAATTGGCGGTGGCAGTGTGACTTTCTCCAATGCCGACGTCACGCTCATCGCCGCCGAAGCCACAAGCCAGTCGCTGTTTGACACCGTCGCAGGCGAGTTGGAAAATGACCTGCCCGATGTCTTTGTGCTGCGCGCGATCCTGCCCGAAGCGCCCGATGCATCGGTGGGACCGCCCGAGTTCACCGCAACGCTAAGCCCCGAAGGGCAGGTACAGCTGCGCGGGCGCCTCTCGGATGAAAAGATGCGCGAGGTGACGGATAGTTTCGCCCGGGCGAAATTCGGCTCCGACAACGTTTATACCGCTGCACGTGTGGTATCCGGCCTGCCAGCGGATTGGTCCACTCGGGTGCTGACCGGGCTTCAGGCTTTGGCCTATCTGAACAACGGCGCCATTACGGTTACACCCGCCTCGATTGCATTAAGCGGCATGTCGGGCGATCAAAACGCAAGTGATACCATTGCCCAGTTGATGGCCAGTCGCTTGGGGCAAGGCACGTCCTTCGACATTAATGTCAAATATCTGGAAGAGCTTGACCCGGTTGCCAGCCTGCCCACGCCCGAAGAATGCGAAGGCAGGATCGGGGATATCATTTCCGCCGCCAAAATCGTTTTCGAACCCGGCAGCGCCACAATCGATTCGACCGCATTGACCACGATGGACAGCATCGCAGAGGTCTTGCAGGAATGCGGCAGCATCCGCCTGGAAATACAAGGGCATACCGACAGCCAGGGCCGCGAAGGGATGAACCTGTCGCTTAGCCAGGCACGTGCCGAATCCGTTCTGAACGAATTGCGCGCGCGGCGCGTTCTGACCGGGTCGTTTCTGGCAAAGGGCTACGGCGAGGTTGATCCAATTGCACAAAATGATACCGAAGAAGGCCGCGAAGCCAACCGCCGCATAGAATTTCGCCTGATCCAGCCGGAAGCTTCCGTGCCAGAGGGCGATTCAACACTGGAAAGCGTCGCGGAATCCAGTGATATAGACGCATCAGATGATACGAGCGATGCAGAAGGACCCGAAAATGAGTAGAACAGAGTTTGTCATTGCGACGGCCATTATTCTGTTCGTGGCTTTTTGTCTGGGGTGGTTCGCCAATTGGCTCATTCATCGCTTTACCCGCGTGGCCGCCGATGATGTCGCACAGCTTGACCGGATGGCTCAGGAGCTGCACGAGGCCGAAGAAACGCGAGATCAGGCGATCACATACCTTCAGCAACGCGAAGCGGAACTCACCAACCAGCTCGCGCAAACCGAGGCGGAACTGCGCGCCGCGATGGACGGGTTGCGCGATGCGCGCCATGAGACCGAGGAGTTGCGCGCCTACGCCGAAGGGCAGCGCGCACTCTGAGCAGGCTACATGACGGTCAGATGGGCGCAATGCGACAGGTGCCCCACACGCTGGGACGTGCTGCCCAGCACAAGCGCTGACAGATTTCCCAGACCCCGCCGACCGGTCACGATGAGATCAGACCCCACGGCTTTGGCATGCGTCAACAACGCATCGGCGGCATCACCCTCGCCCACTTCCGTTTTGATGTTCGACTGCCCTGCCTCGGTTGCGATTGTCTTTGCCCGATCCAGCAATGTTTGCGCAGTTTTCATAACTTCATCATGTGAGGGCATGGTGGTTGCCGCATGATACCCCGCAACAGCCCCCATCGCGAAAGCGACAGTTTCAGGTTTGGGCGTATGCAGAACATGGATTTCCGAGTCATATTTCCCTGCCAGATCACAGGCGAGACGCAGCGCATTCTCGGACGGTTCTGACCCGTCAAATCCAACGGTAATTGTCTTGAACATCGTTTTCTTCCCCTTTGTCATTTAATGACACAAGAGTAGCCTACCGTGCGCGGCCCCGCCTTGATGCACGTCAACGTCGACAGTAACGGGGTTACCAGCGCTCCAACGCGTCTTCATCCGCATCGCGCGCCGCAACCCATGTCGCGCCGTTTTCCGTCACTTCGCGTTTCCAGAAAGGCGCGCGCGACTTGAGGTAATCCATCAAAAACTCGGCTGCCTCAAACGCATCCTTGCGGTGACGCGCGGCCGTGGCGACCATCATGATCACCTCACCCGGTTTCAAGGTGCCATATCGATGGATAACCAACACATCCCCCAAAGACCACCGCGACACAGCCTGCTGCGCAATATCGCGCAGCGCCGCTTCGGTCATACCCGGATAATGCTCGATCTCCATCACCTGTAATTTCTGCTCACCCGTATCCCGCACGACACCTGTGAAGGTCACAAAAGCCCCAATATCCTTACGCCCTGAGGCAAAGGCATTCATCTCTTGCCCGGGATCGAAAGACGCTTCCTGAACAGAAATGCGCATGCCCTACCCTCCGGTCATGGGCGGGAAAAACGCAACTTCGCGCACACCTGAGAGGCTTGCATCAAAACCACTCAACTCCTGGTCCAGCGCGACACGCAAGGCGGAACGGTCGGCAAAGGCCGCGGCATATCGCTCTTCGCGCGCCACCAGCTCGTCAACAAGTTCCGACACCGTCCGCGCCGATGTCTCCAGCTTTTCGCGCGGCAATCCGATACGTTCCCGCACCCAGGCAAAATACAGCACATCCATCAGTGATCATCCTTCAAATGGGGCAGCGATTTCATCAGATAATCAATGCCCGTGATCAAGGTCAACGCAGCGGCGAGCCATAACAACGCCAATCCCGCACTCCCGGCCCATTCCATCGCGGTATGTTTCCAGCGCAACCCCTGCAAATCTGGCTCACTGCCTGCGAAAATCGCATTCACCATATCCTGATCCATGCCATAGGCTGACATGCCCAGATAATGCTCGAAAACACCGTGCGAGAACAGAACCGCGATGGCGACCATCTGGCAGGTGGTTTTCCATTTCGCCAGTTGCGTGACCTTCAATGTCCCCGCCGTATCGCCCAGAAACTCTCGCAAACCGGATACAAAAACTTCGCGAAACAATATCACCGTCGCCGGCAAAACCAGCCAGGGCGACCAACTCGAAAAGCCGATGATTACCATCAGGGCAATCACCACCATCGCCTTATCGGCAATCGGATCCAACATCGCGCCCAATTTGGTTTCCTGCTTCCAGGCCCGCGCCAGATAGCCATCAAACCAATCCGTTATCGCCGCAGACACAAAAAGAATGAGTGCAAACCAGTCGGCATAGGGTCGCGTAAAATACAGGAACATCACAGCCACCATCGGGGCTGCGATCAATCTGATCATGGTCAAAATATTGGGCAAGGTCAAAGTCATGGCACCACCATACAGCGCCTCACGCGGCGCTGAAAGCGACAACCGCATCGCAAGCGCAAACTGTCCCGGATGGCAACCGCGACCACTGGCCCCAAGCGAGACCTAAGACTCAAAAATCGTGTCGCGCGGAACGCGCGTCCTTTGGATCAACCCCGCTCATGGAAATAGTCATAGATCTTTTCCGCCAAAGCGCCCGACACGCCCTCCACCGCCTTGAGATCGCTCAGGTTCGCCCGCGCCACAGCCTTCGCCGATCCGAAATGCGCCAAAAGCGCGCGCTTTCGGGACGCCCCCACGCCTGGGACATCATCCAGCGGGGTCGCCCCTATGGCCTTTGCGCGTTTTGCACGGTGCGTCCCGATTGCAAAACGATGCGCTTCATCTCGTAGCCTTTGAACAAAATAGAGCACAGGATCATTGTGGCGCAGGGCAAAGGTCGGCTTACCGGTACGGTAAAACTCCTCTTTACCCGCGTCCCGGTCGATACCCTTGGCCACGCCGACCATCGCAATATCTTTCACGCCATAGGTGCTCAAAATCTCGCGCACGGCGCTGACTTGACCGGCACCGCCGTCGATCAGGAGCAAATCAGGCCATTGCCCCGCCTTACGGTCCGGGTCCTCATGGATCAAACGTTTGAAACGACGCGTCAGAACCTCTTTCATCATACCAAAATCATCACCCGGCGTCAGATCCTCGCCCCGAATATTGAATTTTCGGTATTGGTTCTTCAAAAACCCCTCCGCGCCCGCGACGATCATCGCGCCCACGGCAAATGCCCCCTGAATATGCGAGTTGTCATAGACTTCAATGCGCTCGGGGGGGGCTGCAAGATCGAAAGCTTCTGCAATGCCCTTCATCAATCGTGCCTGGCTTGCCGTCTCGGCCATCTTGCGCGCCAGCGACTCGCGCGCATTGCGCAACGCCCCATCCACCAGTTCGGCTTTTTCTCCCCGCTGTGGCACGGTCAGCTCGACCCTGCGCCCCAACTTGCCGCTTAACGCATCCGTCATCAGATCCGGGTTCTCGATCTCATGACTCAATATCAATTGCCGGGGCGGCTCCTTGGTGTCGTAAAACTGCCCGATGAACGCCTCCAGAACCTCGGCGGCTTCGACATCCGGCCCGACACGCGGGTAGTAATCCCGATTACCCCAGTTTTGGTTTGCGCGGATGAAAAATACCTGCACACAGGCCTGCCCGCCCTCCAAATGCAACGCTATGATGTCTGCCTCCGCGACGCCTTTGGGATTGATGCCCTGCGCTGTCTGCACCTGGGTCAGCGCCTTGATCCGATCCCGCAAGGCCGCCGCGCGCTCAAATTCCATCGCCTCCGATGCCGCCCCCATATCGCTGGCAAGGCGCGCCTGGATCGCGGTGGTCTTGCCCCTTAGAAACTGTTCGGCGTCTTTGACCGTTTGCCTGTACTCATCCGGGCTGATCTTACCTACACAAGGGGCCGAACAGCGTTTGATCTGATACTGTAAACAGGGTCGCGTCCGACTCTCAAACATGGCATCGGAACAATCACGGAGCAGGAAAACACGCTGAAGCTGGCTGAGCGTGCGATTGACCGCCCCTGCCGATGCGAAAGGCCCGTAATAGTTTCCCTTTTCCTTTTTGGCCCCGCGGTGTTTCTTGATCTGCGGATAGTCATGATCCGCCGTTACCAGAATATTGGGAAAGCTCTTGTCATCGCGCAACAGCACATTGAATTTGGGCTTTAACTGTTTGATCAGGTTCTGCTCAAGCAGCAAGGCTTCCGTTTCCGTGCGCGTCGTCAGGAACATCATCGACGCGGTGTTGGCGATCATGCGCGCAATCCGCGCCGAATGCCCTGTTGGGCGGGCATAATTACTCACACGGGCGCGCAGGTTGCGCGCTTTGCCGACATATAGCACACGGCTTTCGCTATCGAGCATGCGATACACGCCGGGCGACATGTCCAGGGTCTTGAGATAACCCTGAATGACATCAGGGCCCGTCGCCACATCCAGTGATTGATTTTCGGTTGATCCGGTCATCTTGTTTCAGGGATGATTCTGCTACTGCGCTGCACTGTGATGCGCGCGACTACAAGTGTTAAGCTGTCCACCGTTCCTGGGGATAACTCTGCTGATAACTTCCGGCCACCCCAAAAATTTTGTTGTAATTTGGGCGTTTCCACTGTTTGCCCAAAAATTAGGCACATATGCAACCTCCTGATTTAACTTGTTATTTTCTTTTCGTTGGCGCAAGTTTTTGAAAACAAAGACAATTTGGTAACGAATTTGTAACACTTTCGAAGCCCGTGCAAAACTCGCACTACTCCACACCTAGAACGTCGGGTGTCTGCCAGGCGAGGTGTTGGCCACCATCCACACAGAGCAACTGACCCGTGACCGCCGGGGCGTCCAGAAAGTAGCCCAAAGCCGCTGTCATATCCTGCGGATTGGAGCCGCGTTCGAGTGTCGTGTTCCCCCTTTGCCGTGCAAAATGGTCCGCCGGTTGCCGCGCGCCCTGAAGCGTGGGGCCCGGTCCGATGGCGTTGACGCGGATGTTGGGTGCCAGAGCCTGCGCCGTGGTGCGGGTTAAAGCCCAAAGCCCCATCTTGGCAAGGGTATAGGTCATAAACTCAGGCGTCAGCTTGCGCACGCGCTGGTCGATCATATTCACGACCAACCCTGCGGCAACCGGCTCGCCCGCGCCGTCCATGGCCGCCTGCACCCCCTGCCCCGCCATCGCCTGTGTCAATATAAAGGGCGCGCGCAGATTGCTTTGCATATGCCTGTCCCAGCTCTCGCGCGTCGCGCTGTGCACGGTGTCATATTCGAAGATAGAGGCATTGTTGATCAGGCAGGTCACGGGACCGCCAAGCTGCGCAACTGTCTCGGCAAATAATGCTTCTGTCTGTGCGTCTTCCAACAGGTCGGCCTGCAAGGCCACGGCGCGCCGCCCCTTTGATTGTATCAGGGAAACCGTTTCACGCGCGCCAACATCCGAGGAGGCATAGTGCACCCCAACATCATAGCCCCGATCCGCGAGATAAAGAGCCAAAGCACGCCCGATACGCTGCCCCGCGCCTGTTACTAGTGCTGTGCCCATCCCAATCTCTCCTTTCGATGCCTTAAATCAGAACCACCACCAGATAGGCCAGGTAAAGGCCGCTCAGGACGACGCCCCAAAATCGCGTGATGTTCCAGGACAGATAGACGAAAGGAAACAAAAGAACAGAGGCCCCCAGCATGACCCACAAGTCAAACCGAAGGAATTCGGGATCCACCGGGATGGGGCCAACAAAGCTGGCGATGCCGATGATCGCCAAAAGGTTGAACATGTTGGAGCCGATAACATTCCCAAGCGCGACATCGGCCTGGCGACGCAATGCGGCCATCACGGTCGTTGCCAATTCGGGCAGTGAGGTGCCAATAGCGACAAGCGTCAGCCCGATCACCGTATCGGACACGCCGTAGGTCTTGGCAATTATGGTCGCGTTTTCCACCAAAAGGCTCGCACCCAGCGGCAAGCCAATCAGGCCCAGCACCAGAAACAGGATGATGCGCCACCAGGGCATGTCCGGGTCCGCGCCCTCGGGCTCCTCTTCCGGCTCATCCTTATCCGCGCGTCGGTGCAAATGAGCGTCGCGAAAGGCATCCCCGAGCATCAGCGCGAGACCGGCCAGCAAAACGATTCCTGCGATCCAGTCGAACACGCCCCGAAATGCCAGCCCGATGAACAAAAGGCTGGCCAGGATCATGAAATTATAGGTTTTGCGCGTGTTACATTCCGAGGTGTGCATCGTGGCCAGCAAGGCCGGTATGCCCAGAACAAGCAGGATATTGGCCGTATTGGAGCCGACAACATTGCCCAGGGCCAGCCCCGGTGCGTTATCCTTGATCGCCTGAATGGAAATCAACAACTCCGGTGCGGAGGTGCCAAAGGCCACGATGGTCAGGCTGACGATCAGGGCCGGAACGCCAAGGCGCAGGCTCAGGTTGACCGCGCCCTTCACCAGCGCATCGCCCGCAAGCAGCAAGAGCACCAGCCCCAGCCCACTCATCAGCCACGGCATGATCATGCCTTGCCACCCTTGCCACAAGAACAGGGACCACGCCCGATCCGATAGCGGCCACATTTGCGGCATTTGGCGTTTGCCAGGCGTTTGCCACCCAACCAATGCATCTTACCGAACATGGCCAGCACTGCCATGACGACCAAAAACAGGGAAACGATCTTGAAAATCATGCAGGTTACAGACCGAATTGCGCGAAGGCACTGCGCTCTTCGATACTGTGCAGGGCGTCCCCGACGATGCGCGCACCGAAACGCGACAGGAAGGGTTTGCGCAATCCATAGCAGCGGAATGTGACCTTATCGCCAAAGCGCGCCTTCATCATCGGTTTCAGATGCCCGATGCCATCGATCAACCCAAGATCAACCGCGCGGCGCGCCAGCCAGATTTCGCCGGTGAACAGGTCGCGATCCTCGGGCAACTTGCCTTTGCGCCGCGCCGTGACATGATCCTTGAAATTGGCGTGAATGTCTTCGAGCAGATCCTTGAGCCGCGCCACATCCTCGGGGTTTTCAGGGCGGAAGGGGTCGAGCATGGATTTGGATTTTCCGGCGGTGTAGACGCGCCGCTCGATCCCCTGGCGGGCCAAAAACTCATGCGCGCCAAAGGAGGCAGAGATCACACCGATGGAGCCAACAACAGAGCTGTCGTCGGCATAAATTTCATCCGCTGCCGCTGCGAGCCAATAGCCGCCAGATGCGGCAACATCCTCCACAAAGGCGATCACGGGGATGTTTTTCTCTTCGGCCAGCCGTCGGATGCGCGACCCGATCAGCGAAGATTGCACCGGGCTGCCGCCGGGGGAATTCACCTCCAGGACAACCGCCGCAGGCTTGCCACGCGAAAATGCTTTCTCGATGATCGGCGCAAGGCTTTGATCATTGAGTGTGCCACGGCCCGACGCGCTGATCACGCCGGACAGGCGTAGGACAGCGACCGTTGGGTCAGACTTGATAAAAGGGATCCAGCGTTTCATGTCATCCCATGTAGAATGGCAACCCCCATCAAACAAGGAGGCAAGCCCAATGAGTTTTATCCTGCGTCTTTATTGACGGATGCGCCAACCGGTCTTGAATATCCACCAGATGACCAAGATGCATAAAGCGGTGAAGCCGGCAATCGCGCAAAGCGAAAACAGGATCGGCACATCAGCCGTGCCAAAGAATGACCACCGAAAGCCTGAGATCAGGTAAACAACCGGGTTAAACAGCGAAATAATCTGCCACACAGGCGGCAGCATCGAGATGGAGTAGAACGACCCGCCAAGGAACACCAGCGGGGTCACAATGAGCAGCGGCACCAGCTGCAATTGCTCGAAATTCCCCGCCCATATGCCAATGATGAAGCCCAAAAGCGCGAAGCTGAGGCAGGTCAGCAGCAAAAAGGCGATCATTGCAATGGGATGCGCGATGCTGACATCCACAAAGAAAAACGCCGTGATCAGGATGATAACGCCGATGAAAAGCGCCTTGGTCGCCGCCGCCCCGACATAGCCCGCGACGATTTCCAGGAAGTTCACCGGGGCCGATAATAGTTCATAGATCGTGCCGATGAATTTGGGGAAATAGATACCGAAAGAGGCGTTGGAAATGGCCTGCGTGATCACGGAGAGCATGATAAGACCCGGCACGATGAAGGCACCGTAGCTCACACCGTCGACCTCCTGAATACGGCTACCAATGGCCGCGCCAAAGACGACGAAATAGAGGCATGTTGACAGAACCGGCGACAGGAAGCTTTGCGCGAGCGTGCGAAAGAATCGCGCCATTTCAAAGACGTAGATGGATTTGACCGCCGTCCAATTCATGATGGCTCCTTTTCTTCATGCACGAGCCCGACAAAGATATCCTCAAGGCTGCTTTGGCGGGTGAGCACATCGCGCAACACCAGACCCGCCGCCGAGACATCCGACAACAGCTTGGTAATGCCCGTGCGTTCGGCGCGCGTGTCATAGCTGTAGGTGAGCGTCTGATTGTCGTCACATAGGGTCAGGTTGTATTTGGCCAGCAACGGCGGGATCGCCTCCAGGGGCGCGCTCAATTGCACATCAAGCTGCTTTTGTCCCATACGCGCCATCAGGCTGGCCTTATCCTCGACCAAAAGCAATTCGCCCTTGGCGATCACACCGATACGATCCGCAATCGCCTCGGCCTCTTCGATATAATGCGTGGTCAGCACGATGGTCACGCCGTCCTCCTTGAGCGCGCTCACGATCTCCCACATGTCCTTGCGCAATTCGACGTCTACCCCCGCGGTAGGCTCATCCAGAAACAACAAACGTGGCTCATGGCTGAGCGCCTTGGCGATCAACACCCGCCGTTTCATGCCACCCGACAGGGCGCGGATCTGGCTGTCGCGTTTGTCCCAAAGCGACAACTGGCGCAAAATCCGCTCCAGCGCGGCCTCATCGGGGGATTTCCCAAACAACCCGCGCGAAAACCGGACCGTGTTGATGACCTTCTCGAAGGGTTCCAGGTTGATCTCCTGGGGCACCAGCCCGATCATGGCACGTGCAGCGCGATAATCGCGTATCGTATCATGACCGCCCACGGTGACGGCACCGGATGTCGCCGTAGTGATACCACAAATCGTTGAAATCAAAGTCGTTTTGCCGGCACCATTGGGGCCCAGAAGCGCGATGATCTCTCCGGCTTCGATTTGCAGATTGATGCCCTTGAGGGCCTCGAACCCGTCGCCGTAAGATTTGCGCAGATCCGAAATATCGAGAATGGGTTGCATGACGCTTCTATCCTGTCGCTTGTCATAGGACCCTATGGGTTTGATATCTGAAACAACAGCGCGGCAATGCACATCCCTGCGCGCGTTTGTGCGCGAAAGCGCGGTCACGCGTGCTCAGGATTTTCCGGTCAGCCGCTTCAACCAGCCCTTTTTCTCGGCCTCAGGCGCATCATCGGCGGGCGCATCCTGCGAAGCCGCAGGCCCCTCAATGGTGTTTTGCAGGTTGGAAAAGAACTGCTCCGCCATCTTCTTGGCAAAACCATCGATGATCCGGCTGCCAAGTTGCGCCAGCTTGCCGCCGACTTTGGCCTCCACATCATAGGACAATTCAGTTCCGCCGTCCTTGGCCACAAGGCGCACCTCGGCCCCTCCCTTGGCAAATCCCGCAGCACCGCCCTTGCCCTCGCCGGTGATCGTCAAGGACTCACCCGGCACCATATCCGACAGGGTCACGACCCCCTTGAAGGTCGCCTTGACCGGGCCAACCTTTTGCACAACCGTCGCCTCGAAGCCTTCTTCGGGCGAACCGGTCACATCCTGTGCGCCCGGCACGCAGGCCTCCAACACTTCCGGGCTCAGCAAAGCGGCATAGACCGTCGCAGGGCTGGCGGCGATCTGGCGGGTATCTGACATGTGCATGAGCGGGCTCCTCCAAAGCTGTCTTCTCTCTTTCTAGCGCAGAGATTTCAGATGCGCCAATCCCATTTCGATTCCGTCGTTTTAACGCTCGACAGGTGTCACAGGGCTGATACCTCTGAACCATGACCGCACCGCCCCAAAACCACGCGACACTCGGCATTCTTTTTGTCATTGCGGGCGTTTTCGCCATTTCCATCAACGACATGCTGATCAAACAATTGTCGGGCGGATATCCGTTGCATGAAATCGTCTTTCTGCGCTCCGCGATCGGCATTCTGTTTTCGCTGGTAATGGTGCGGATGGAAGGCGGCTGGCGCATCCTCAAGACCCGCAGGCCGTTTTTGCACCTGATCCGGGGGTTATTGATCGTGATCGCTAATATGAGCTTCTTTCTCGCACTCGCGGCGATCCCGCTGGCCGATGCCACCGCCCTGTTTTTTGCTGCACCGCTTTTTATCACGCTGCTGTCCATCCCGATCCTGGGTGAAAAAGTCGGGATCATGCGGATGAGTGCCGTGCTGGTCGGCTTTGCCGGGGTTGTTATCATGCAACGCCCTTGGGCCGACAGCGGTACGCTGGAGGCGACGCGCGTTGTTTTACTGCTCCCGGTGCTGGCGGCCTTTACCTATGCGCTGAACCAGATCATGACGCGAAAACTCGGCGTGGAAAGCAAAGCCTCCGCCCTGTCGGTCTATATTCAGGCGACGTTCATTGTCGTGTCGATCGGGTTTTATCTGGTGGCCGGTGACGGGCGTTTTGCGCAAGGAACCGACAATGCGTCGCTGGAATTTCTGCTGCGCGCCTGGGTCTGGCCCGCGCCGGGCGATTGGGGGGTGATTGTCGGCATGGGGGCGAATGCAGCCATCATCGGCTATTGTCTCAGCCAGGCCTACCGCATGGCGGATGCGGCTACCGTGGCACCTTTTGAATACGTCGGCCTGCCGCTCGCGGTTTTCTGGGGCTGGCTGATTTTTGCGGAATTGCCCGTCTGGGAAGTCTGGGCGGGGATTTTCCTCATCCTCGGATCGGGATTGTTCGTGTTTCTGCGCGAACGTCAAAAAGCGCGGGTTGTGGCGCGCGCCCCGCTCAAACGCCACTGATCCCGCACCGATGCCCTATTGCACGCGCTCACTCAATCCGCACTACGACCTTCCCTGTTGCCTTGCGTGTCCTGAGCAGATCCAGCGCCTCATTCGCCTGCGCCAGCGGCAGCACATTGCTGACATGGGGTTTGATCTTGCCCTCAACGTACCATTTGGTCAGCACTTCGAAACTATCCGTCAGCACCTTGGGGTTCACCCGCGTGTACCCGCCCCAATAAAACCCGATCACCGTAAGGTTTTTGACCAATAGATGGTTGGCGGGGATTTGGGGCACCTCGCCGGACGCAAATCCCAGCGGGATCAGACGGGCCTCCGGGCGACACGCGCGCAGCGCGGCCTTGAATTGCGCGCCACCGATAGGATCATAGACGACATCGGCCCCGCCAAGCGATTTCACCACCGCGCGTATGTCATCCGTATCCGAATCGATCAGATGATCTGCGCCCATGGATTGCGCCACCGCAAGCTTCTCCGCACCGCGCGCCACGGCGATCACTTCGGCCCCTATCAGCTTGCCCAATTCCACCGCTGTCAACCCAACACCGCCCGATGCGCCCAGCACTAACAGCCGCTCCCCCGGTTTCAGATGCGCCTTGTAATCAAGGGCCACGTGGCTGGTGCCATAGGCGATCAGGAAAGCCGCAGCATGTTCATCGCTCATTTCATCCGGGATCGCCACACAGACATCCGCAGAAATCGCCGCATATTCCGCCAGCGCGTCAAAGCCGCAATAGGCCGCAATGCGCTGGCCAACCTTCAGGCGGCTCACACCCTCACCAACTTCGGTCACGGTCCCGCAAAGTTCCATACCCAGCGTAAAGGGCAATTGCGGTTTCTCCTGATAGGTCCCCTTGATGATCAGCAGATCGCCAAAATTGAGCCCGCAGGTATGAACCTTGACCACAACCTGTCCGCCACCCGCAACCGGTTTGGCGATATCGCGCAAAGCCAGAGGCTGGCCGAGTTCGGTAACTTGCATCGCCCGCATTTAAGGCTCCCCCGCGGTTGTTTCATGCTTATTCAGGCCAGAGCCAACCTGGAATGGCAAGAGACAATGCAGCCCTAACCCCAAGCCAATATCACCCGACGCGACGACCACCGGACCAGACACCACGCACCAACGGGACATCGCCGATCAAGCGGAACCGTGTCAAATCCGCGCGCAGGCCCGGCGCGATACGGCCACGATCCGCAAGGTGACACCCGGCGGCCGCATTCGATGTGACTGTTGCCAGCCCCCGCGCCATATCCCCCCATAAAGCTCCAAGCTGCACCGCCCCTTGCAAAAGCGACGCCGGGACATAATCCGAAGACAGAATGTCCAGCAGGTCCCGTTTTGCAAGATCATCAGCCGCGACATTGCCTGAATGCGAAGCCCCCCGCACAAGGTTCGGCGCCCCCATGACGATTTGGATACCGCGATCCCGACAGGCCTGTGCCGCCTCGCGCGTGGTCGGAAACTCGGCGATGCTCACGCCGTGGCTTGCCGATGCGTCTACCTGCGCCCGTGTGGTGTCATCGTGGCTGGCCAGCGTGGCACAGAGGCGCAAACCCGCCTTGATCGTAGCGCGTTCGTGCCGGTCCCCCAGCGTTTCACGCAAACCTGTCAAATGGCGCACATGATCCTGAAATTCCGGCCCGCTCATGCCCCGTTTGCCCCGGATATAGACTTCGAATTTCTCCATATCGCGAAATTGGCGCTGGCCCGGCGTATGATCCATCAGCGAGACGATCCCCACCCGGTCATCCACACCGAATTCCTCCAGTTCATCGGGCAGAGTTTCCGAACAGGTCTCTGCGCGCAGATGAAGGTGATGCGATATCCGCAGAGCGCCCTTGCGACGCATGCTGCTGATCTCATCGGCCAGTTTACGTGCGTAGCGCGGATAGCGGCTTGGCGCATTCGTGACGATTGAACCAACGCGCACAGCATCAAACACGGTCGTGATGCCAACGCCAGCCATTTCCGTATCATGCGCAATGATGGCCGCATCATGGGGCCAATCCACCCTGGGACGCGGGCTCAGATGGCGTTCAAGATTGTCGGTATGCAGTTCAATCAGGCCCGGACAAAGGTAATCCCCTTCACAATCAATTGCGCCCGCGGCGACCGCGGTCCCCGGATCAATCGCGGTGATCAAACCGTCAGCAATTGTCACCGCACCTTGCACAACCTCCCTGGGCAGGACAATTTTTGCATTGGCGAATGTAGTCTGTGATGTCATGGCCGTGTTATCCTGTACTTGCGATACAATGCTGACGTTAAGGGAAATATTTGATGAACTTCACCCGCTACGGCGTTTATTTCACACCGCACCCCGGCGCTTTTGCGGATGCGGGTGCGGCCTGGCTTGGGTGGGACATCGCCGCTGGCCAGCCTGTTGAGGGGGGTGCGGGCGACATCACCTCCCGCCCGCGCAAATATGGGTTCCATGCGACCCTCAAGGCACCTTTCAGACTGCGCGCGGGCTCCGGCGAGGACCAACTCAGGACCGCGCTGGCGGCGCTGAGCACGACGCTTGCACCGGTTGCCCTTGACGGCCTGACCCTGTCGCGGATCGGCGCGTTTGTCGCACTGACGCCGATCGGGGACACGCAGGCCCTGACGTCCCTGGCGGCCTGTGTGGTGCGTGATCTGGATGGTTTGCGTGCGCCGCTCGGTGCAGATGAGTTGGCGCGACGCCACCACCCCAACTTCACGCCGCTGCAAAAGGAAAACCTGCGCAGATGGGGATATCCCCATGTCATGGAGGCCTTCAAGTTTCACATCACCCTGACCGGCCCCCTGCCACGCGCGATCTTTGGCAAGGTGATGGCGGATGCGACCGCACATTTTGCCGATCTGGTACCGCGCCCGTTCCTGATGAACAGCCTGACGCTTGTGGGCGAAGGCGGGGATGGGATGTTTCGTGAAATTCATCGCTACACACTCACTGGAAGGTAAAGGCCATTGATCCTTGCAAGCGTATCGCAAATTCGCCCGTCGTGGCGAATTTCCACAATCGGGGCATGAGCGCAATCTATCTGCGCCTCACAGATGGGTGTTTAGATAAATTGGCTCCCGCGCCCGGCGGGTGGTCGACGCTTTAGGCCATTCATACTGCTGCGCAAGCCTCAGTCAGAATCTGGCATAACACATGACAAATGGCAAAAAGGCACCGGAGTCCGCGCCCATTTTACGCGACCACCGCAGGCCGGTTCGCAGGTTTTCAACCGGCGTTTAGCATGAGGTCCGACGCTTTTTCCCCAATCATGATCGCCGGGGCATTGGTATTGCCCGACACAATTTCCGGCATGATCGAACAATCCGCGACGCGCAGTCCCTGGATGCCGTGCACCTTGAGTTGCGCATCCACCACACATTCTTCGCCATTACCCATTTTGCAGGTGCCGGTTGGGTGATAAATCGAGGCCGTGTTATTACGGGCCCAATCGAGCGTGGCGTCATAATCTTTCATGTCAAGGTCCGCATGCGGGCGATATTCTTCGGATATCTTCGACGTCAGCGGGGCGTGGCGCGCAATCTTGCGCGCGATATTCACGCCTGCAACCACCGTGCGGCAATCGGTTTCGGTGGATAAGTAATTGGGGATGATGCGCGGATAGGTGCGCGGGCTGCCGGACCCAAGTCTGATTTCTCCCCGGCTTTCGGGACGCAATTGACACACCGACATCGTGAAAGCCGAGAACTTATCCGCGCCTTTGCCGGGATTTTCTGCCGAAAGGGGTTGAACGTGGAACTGAATATCCGGTGTCTCCATGTCCTCGCGCGTCTTCAGGAACCCGGTGGCGAGGCTGGCAGCCATGGTCATCGGTCCGGCACGGAACAGGACATATTTCAAGCCGATCTTTGCCTGACCGAACAGACTGCTCACCTCGTCGTTCAACGTCGGTTCGTTGCATTTATAGACAAGCCGCGCTTGCAGATGGTCCTGCATGTTCTTGCCGACCCCTTTGAGGTCCTTTTTCACCTCGATGCCATGCTCGGAAAGCTGATCCGCCTCGCCGATGCCCGACAACATCAATAATTGCGGTGAATTGATGGCCCCACCGCAAAGCACAATCTCACGGCGCGCGGTCACGACCTGCGGCTTGCCGGAGCGATCCGTATAGCGCACACCCGTCGCGCGGCCCTCGGTGATGTCGATTTTATCCACCTGAGCGTGGGTGATGATCTGCAAATTTGGGCGTTTCTTGATCGGGTTGAGATAAGCCACAGCCGAACTGCACCGCCGCCCATTGCGAGAGGTCAGCTGGAAAAACCCGACACCTTCCTGCTCTGCGCCATTGTAATCAGGGTTGAATTTATATCCCGCCGCTTGCGCCGCTGCGACCCAGGCATCTGTGATCGGGCGTTGGATGCGCATGTTGGACACCGACAGCGGACCCTGGTCGCCGTGAAATTCATCGGCACCGCGCTCATTGTTTTCCGCCCGCTTGAACAGCGGCAGAACATCGTCCCAGCCCCAACCGGTATTGCCCATCTGGCGCCAGCGGTCATAGTCTTGTGGCTGTCCACGCACGTAAAGTAGCCCGTTGAGCGAAGAAGATCCGCCCAGAACCTTGCCACGGGGCCATTCGATGGAACGCCCGTTCAATCCCGGATCGGGTTCCGTTTTGTAACACCAGTCTACGTTGGGGTTATGGATGGTTTTGAAATAGCCTACCGGAATGTGAATCCACGGGTTAAGGTCGCGCCCACCGGCCTCCAGCAAGATCACCTTGTTTTTGGGATCAGCACTCAGCCTATTGGCCAAAACACACCCGGCCGAACCGGCCCCCACGACGATAAAATCAGCTTCCATTTCGCCCCCCAAACTCTCCAAAAAAAACTCTAGGCAAAAAGAGAATACTATACTAGTGTTTTTTGGGACTTATAGTCTCAATAAATGACATTCAGGGAGGAATGTATGACAATTCAAAATAAACTAGCGGGCATTTCGCGCCGCGATCTTTTCAAGGTCGCAGGTCGATATGGCCTGAGCTCGACGCTGTTGGCAGCGGGCGGCTTCGGCGGTGCGATGAGCCTTGCAAACCTGGCGAGTGCCGCCGAATCAACATACGAAAAGCGCTTTGCCAAAGAGCCGAAATTCATGTTGAAATTCGGGGCATCGGGCTTCAACGCGCGTAACCTTTTGATCGAACGCGCTGGCGCGTTGGAATTTGCACGGGACCTGGAAAGCCGCACAGACGGCGAGATCCGTGTTGAATTCATTGGTGACAACCAGATCTGTGGACAGACATCCTGCGTTGAGAAAACACAGCAGGGCATCGTGGATATCTATGCGGCCTCCACACAGAACTCCGCCGGTGGTGCGCCTTATCTGAACGTTCTGGATTATGCGTATATGTTCCGGAACCGTGCGGATCAGTACCACTTCATGTATTCGCCAGCGTCCCAGCGCTTGCTGCGTGAGCCCTATGAAAAGCGGCACGGTCTGAAATTCCTGTTCACCCATTGCGAACTTCGCGGTATCCAATTGGGCCTGAACTTTGAAGACAAGCCCACCGTGACCTCCATCGACGAGCTTGCAGGCACCAAAAACCGCGTAACAGGTACGCAACTTGGCCGAATCGCCATGGAAGCGCTGAACCTGAACCCGGTTCCGGTTGCCTGGGAAGAAACGCTTGATGGTCTGAAGCAGGGCCTGATTGATGGCGCGGAAACATGGGCCTCTGCGGTTGCCTATGCGAATATGTCACCGGTTGTATCCCAGTCGGTTCACCTGAACTTCTTCTGCGGCACTGAGCACACGGCCATGTCAGCGTCGGTGTTTGATAGCCTTGGTGGTGAATTGCAGGATGCTGTGATGGAATCTGCCTATCTGGCACAGGTCCACGTGCAGGCCGCAAACGAAGTTGCTTTGATCAACACGGTTGGTCAATCCGATCCGCAGCTTCCAGGCACGATTTTTGCGCAAAACAACGTGCGCAACGCGTTCTTGTCGGATGCAGAGATCAAGAAAGCCGAAGAAATGTGCTCGCCAGAGTATCAACCACAACTGTGGGAGCAATGGCGCGAGCGGCTTAACGGCTGGTCCGGTGGGTTGGACACCTATCAGGAAATCTATGACGAAGTCCGCACAATCGACGGCAACACATTGCCAGAGAATGTTGAACCACGCCGGTGGTGGAAAGCCTAAATCGGGCTTTCGGACAGGAAGAGATTGGGCCGATCCGAAGAGGAGTTCGGGTCGGCCCTTGTGATCTCATCAAGACCGCCTCAAAGTGGCGGCAATCAAAACATGGGGGGAGACCTATATGTCCATAGTGGCTGAAGCGGTGGCCGTTATCGGTGCCATATTCTCGGGCAGTTCGTGGGAAATGAGGAGCGCGTTTGACACGAATGGCATGTGGCTGTTTTGTTTCTTCGCAACGCTGATCTGCGGTTATCTGGCACATCTATTTTACAACTACGTGCCTTTCGCCGAGCGACACCTTGAGCGCGGTCTTTCCGTTATTGTTTACCTCATCATTGCAGCGATCATCTGCTGGGGCGTCATCGATCGCTTTATCTTCTCGCACCAATGGTCCGGGTCGACGACGATCCCTCCGTTCCTCTTTATGGTCATGGCCTGGTTTGCGTGTTCCTATAACGTCAAACTGCGCACACACCTGAGCTTCAGCGAATTTCGCGCGAAAATGTCGCCAACCGGGCAGATGGCGACGCTAACCATGGATTCTCTTCTGTGGCTGGGCTTCTGCTGGATCGCGATTACCACATCATTGCGTTTCACCGCCCTCTCCGCCGACAACTTCCAACTGGTCGACGGCGTCGATGACGTCATGAAATGGTGGTTTTATATCACCGTCCCAATCGCTTTCACCCTGATGGCCGGTCGCGTCATAGGGAACTGGCTGGAAGATTGGAACAATTACCGGTCTGGCGATCAGATCATCAAACAAGCAGTTATCGGCGGAGATGTATAATGTCGGACGGATCCTGGATTACACTTATTTCGCTGGCCGTAACGGTCCTCTTTATGCTCGGCACGCCGGTTTTGCTCGTCATCTTCTATTGGGTGATCGGGTGCAGCTTTGTCATTGATCTACCGCTGGCCAATACCGGCAATGAATTGATCAACGTCTTCAGCAAGGGCTTTGCGCTGCTGGCCATGCCCCTCTTCATTCTGACCGGGGACCTGATCAACCAATCGGGCATCGCGCGACGATTATCGAATTTCGCCTATTCGCTGCTGGGCTGGCTCCGGGGCGGATTGGCGATGGCTTCTATCGCTGCCTGTGGCCTCTTTGCGGCGATCTCGGGCTCCAACTCGGCAACAACCGCCACCATTGGCTCAATGCTGCACCCCGAAATGGTCAAAGGCAACTATGACGAACGCTTCTCCGCCGCCACGGCTGCGGCGGGGGGTACGGTGGGGATCATCATTCCGCCTTCAATCATCTTCATCGTTTACGGCTTCCTGATGAACCTGCCGATTTCGGAACTGTTCATCGCCGGTATCGTGCCCGGAACGCTCATGGTTCTGGCTATGATGACGGTCGCTTTCGTGGTCTGCACCATCAACGGCTGGGGTATCCTGATTGCGCTGTCGTTCCAGCGGGTTGTCAAAACCGCTTTTGGGGCCTGGTTGGGTTTCTTTGCAATCGGCCTGGTGCTCTGGGGCATCTACACGGGTAAGTTCTCTCCAACAGAGGCCGCCGGCATCACCGTAGGGTTCTGTGTGTTCGTCGGATTGCTGTGCTATCCGCTGAACAAACTCATGGGCAGCGACCGCGACACGCCCGTCGAAGACAAGAGCATGTTGTCAATGTTCGTGGTGGAAGGCTTCACATTGCCAAGCGTACCTTCCATCGTGTCGCGCTCCGCTCAGATCACCGGTATTCTGGTCCCTCTGATTGCGGTATCGGTGGCGATGCAACAGGTGCTCTCCTCCTTGGGTGCCAAGGAATACATCGGTGATTTCGTGATCGGCATGGGCGGCTATTATGCGGTTCTGTTCACGGCGATGGCCATCGTCTTCGTCACTGGCATGATCCTGGAGTCCCTGCCGGTCACGATCATTCTGGCACCGATCCTGGCACCAATCGCTGTGTCGGTTGGCATGGACCCGATCCACTTTGCTGTCGTCTTCCTTGTGGGCGCTTCGATCGGCTTCATCACGCCGCCTTATGGTTTGAACCTATATGTGGCATCCGGGGTCACAGGCGTGCCTTATTTCCGCCTGTTGCGCTATTCCACCATGTATCTGTTTGCGCTGATGGCGGTATGGATTATGGTCGCATTGGTGCCAAATCTGGCTCTTATGCTGCTGCCAACCTCATAGAAACCTGGGTATGCCGGACGACTTTGTACATGAAAGACAGGACCAGATACCGACCAATTTGCGGTTGCTGGTCCTGCTTGAGGAAGTTGCAAAAGCCGGCGTACCCGTCACGCCATCCTCGCTCAAGGATGTTCTGAACCTGCCAAAACCCACGCTGCACCGTCTGTTTAATACCGCCGAGGCGGCCGGGTTTTTGCAACGCGATATCGACGGGCGCTCTTATGGACCCGGACCGCGCTTGCGCAAACTCTCGCTCAATACTGTCTCATCGCAACGGCTGCGCACGGTACGTCTGGCCATTTTGCGCAGCGTTGCGGAAAAGATCGGAGAGACCTGCAATATCGCCACGCCCGACCGGGAAGGGATGGTCTATCTGGACCGGGTCGAAACCCATTGGCCGCTGCGCATCCAGATGCCCATCGGCACGCAGGTCCCGTTTTATTGCACCGCGAGCGGTAAAATGTATCTCTCCTCCCTGCGGCCAGCCTATTTTGATCGCTACCTCGCTACCGCATTGCTCGAAAGACAAACCCCCGGCACGATCACGGACAAAAGCAAGCTCAAGGCCGAAATAGAAAAGATCCGTAAACGCGGTTATGCCACCGATGACGAAGAATTCATGGAAGGCATGACAGCGCTCGCTGTGCCGATCTTTGATGATCGCAAAAGGGTCGTCTCGACCCTATCGGTACATTCCCCCTTGCAGCGGCGCGACCTCGCAGATCTCAAAAAAGACGTCGATACGTTGAAGGCTGCGGCGCGGGAGCTTACGACCCTGATCAACAGTTGATCAAATCAGACCCTGTGGCATCTAGAAATGGATAAGGGGCATAGTATCGCGTTCGCACAGCTTCATAGGTCGGGCTTGATCCGATTTTTGAAAACACTGCCGCTATTACCTGAGACTTTGGGCGCGTGGTGTTTTTTCGAAAATATGATCTGCCCCCCCGAGGCTCCCTCATTCATAACGAGAGTTTGCGGTCGTACTCGTCGTCGTCGGTTTGGGCAAGCGCGTCGTGCGCGGAGCCCTCAAATTGCTCAAGCGCCCGGCGCGCTTCTGCCGGCGTTTGGTTCTCCAGCGATGAATGCGGTCTGACGTTATTATAATCGTATCGCCAGAGGGCCAGCTTTCGACGGGCATCATCCAAGGTGTCGAAGATCTCCTCATTCAGCAGTTCGTCTCGCAGGCTCCCATTGAAGCTTTCGATGAAGGCATTCTGCGTCGGCTTGCCCGGGTCGATGTAATGCCAATCCACGTCGTTATCACCGGCCCGTTTCAGGATCGCACGACTGGTAAATTCCGTGCCGTTATCACTGACGATACAGGCGGGCTTTCCATAGACGCGCACAAGCGCATCAAGCTCGCGTGCCACCCTCGCACCAGTGATACTGGTATCAGCCATCCGTTGCCCGGCAGGCGATTTGGCAAAGCCAAACCTGCCGGGAGGAGGCACAGGTTCTCGCGGCAGCAGTCGTTGTTCATGGCTAACATACGGAACTTGCGCCCCTCTCATGCATGTAAACATGCATTGCCGGGCAATGGACGCACCAAACGTGTCAGACACAAAGTCCAGCGATCAGCGTTCACCAGGACGTAACGCAACAGGCATCGGTATTCCTGATCCTCGCGCTCGTTTGCGGCCTCGGCGCCGCCTGACGCCCAGCTTTTCCTCGGTGTAGAGACGATACAGCTTCTTGTGCCCTCTCATGCATGTAAACATGCACTGCCGGGTGACAGTATCATAATCATGCCTTTGCGTTCCAACAGCACGCCGATCCGGCCCCTCTCATCGATACTGCGTATCGACTGCCGGGCAGTGGGCGGTTTGTCGCGCCGGATGGTCTTGGGGCCGACACCCGTTGGCGGGCAACACATGCTTGCATGTGTGAGAGGGACAAGCCTGCACGCCCGACGTTGCGAGATATCATGATCTCCCATCGCCTTGCGTGCCGCAGCCCGTCGCACATGCGTTCGCCATCGTGCTCGAACCAATGGCGCATCAATGGCTCACCGTCAGTTCTTTCCCAGCAAATCTTTCAACATGACGTTGTTGAGCATCGTGTCCGCCAGAAGACGCTTCAGCTTGGCGCTCTTGTCCTCCAGCGATTTGAGGCGGTGGGTGTCAGAAACGTTCACCCTCGGGACATCGCTGCGCGATACCCTGCCGTGCAACGCATGCCGCCGTATTTTGCTTTGAATTTGCAGAACGATGCATTGGCTCAGACCATGTCTGCGACACACCTCTGCCGTCGGCATCCCAGCTTCCTGTTCTTTGATCATCCCGATAATCCGGGCCTCGGTAAAACAACTCTGTCGCATTTGTCTGCTCCTTCAAAGGCTGAGCAAACCCTACATCAAACTGAGGGAAGTTTCGGGGGGGGGGGGGGGGCAGGGCAAACGTTTTTAGCCCGATCGGTCTCAGATGGGCTTTGAGAAAGCCATCTCGATCATTGGCCGTCAGGGTATTGTGCAGCAATGTCCCGAGAGGTGGGGTTGAGGTCGCGGGAGTAGGGCGGCAAGAACAGGAACCAGCACGCGCTTTCTTAACGCCTGCGCTGCGCGGGGGCTTTTGTGGGTGGAAAGATTGCCCCTTGCCCGGCAGTTGATTGCAAAGCAATTAAGGAGAGGAGAGAATGGCTACCGTTCCGGGTTCCAACGCAGGTGTCGAAGGCGCGCCCGTCCAGTGCACCCGTGATCACCCACGGCGCGATCAGCGCAGCCCGGCGATGAAAGTCTGCGTACCCCGTTTTCCAAAGGGCGCGGTGCCAAGGAGGCGCTCGCCTATAGGTGCCCGTCCGCACAGCCGCGTGACATTGGTTTTTACGGCTGTCTCATCCACTGGCCGTCAGGGTATTGCGCAGCAATGTCCCCAGAAGCAATAAAGACCAGTCTGTGTGGCTCCTGGCGCATGCGCGGCTGGCGGTGGTTGATCCACCCCCGCCTTGCCCTGCGCAGGGCAGGCCGATTACGTTCCCGTGCGATAAGTCCTTTTTTCATATAAGAACCCGGCGCGTACCAAGGCGCGGTGAATTGATGAGAGGTGAACAGATACGCCAGACGTGTCTTCCAGCGCGCCGGATAGTTCATGCAATGTTATGTCTGGTTCGGCACGGATAACCCCGATTAAGAAATCCTTATACGGTGCCAGCTGGCCAAATCGGCCCACCGGCCTGCCCTGTGGTCTGGGCGTGACGTCGCGCCGCTCTCGTTTGTCCGCAGCATAACGCACCCCCGTTGCCGCACTGACACCAAAAATACGCCCTGCTGCACGACAAAAGATCCCAGCAGCAACATACCCGCAAATCCGGTGCCGAAGATCTAAAGAAAGAGGTTTGCCCATCATCCACCTCCACACTGAAAATGAAGCAGACAAAGACTCCTTTGGGAAACACAAATCAATTCAGATTAAACGCAAACCGCTTTAAGGTTCGTTTGGGCTGGCATGTTCGGCGCGATATCCTTATGGCAAGCCTTATAAACAATGCGGACGTGGTGGAATCGGTAGACACAAGAGACTTTTCTTAAGCATTATGTTGATCCACCCTTGGTACGCTCTCCCTGATTGCGAGAGTTCACAAATTCGGGTTTCCAGTTTTCCATCCAAAACGCATGATTCAAACAAACGACACAACTGAATGAAGGCAGGGCTGCAACCTACGCTCGGAGCACCCTTTCGACCTTGCCGTATTCGCGCAAAACCTCTCGTCAATAGTACCGAACATCATACCTAATCCGCCAGTACGCAAAGCGTTCGTTACATGCGATCTGCGCAGACAGCGCGCCGGTGGAATCCGGCGCGCTTTATTTCTTGCGACCTGGCCATGTCAGAGTACGGGCAAAGCCATTATTTCAGATCAAAACGATCCGCATTCATGACCTTTGTCCATGCTGCCACAAAATCCCTCAGGAAAGTCTGCTGTGAATCGTCGCTGGCATAGACCTCGCTGATCGCGCGCAGCTGTGAATTCGACCCGAACACCAGATCGACCCCGGTTGCGGTCCACTTCGCGGTACCGGTGGTACGGTCGCGCCCCTCATAGAGGGTATCGTCCGAGGTTGTCCATTCCGTGGAGATGTCCAGCAAATTGACGAAAAACGCGTTGGACAAGGTTTGGGGCTGGTCCGTCAGCACCCCCTCCGGCGCATCGCCCACATTTGCGCCAAGAACGCGCAGTCCGCCGACCAGAACGGTCATTTCAGGTGCCGTGAGACCCAGAAGGTTCGCACGCTCCACCATCATTTCTGCGGGGGCAAGCAGATTGCCAGTCCCAACGTAGTTACGGAACCCGTCGGCTTTCGGTTCCAGAGGTGCAAATGACTCCGCGTCCGTCTGCTCAGCCGTCGCATCTGTCCGGCCTGCGGCAAAGGGCACGGACACATCATTACCCGCCTGTTTTGCCGCCGCTTCGATTGCCGCGCTGCCTCCCAGAACGATCACATCGGCCAGCGAGACTTTTTTGCCGCCTGATTGCGCCGCATTGAAGGCGTGTTGCACGTTTTTCAGCGTGGATAGCACCGACGCAAGCTGATCCGGCTCATTCACCGCCCAGCCGTTTTGCGGGGCCAGCGCAATGCGCGCGCCATTGGCACCACCGCGCATGTCCGTGCCGCGATAGGTGGCCGCAGACGCCCAGGCCGTGCGCACCAATTGTGCGACTGACAGACCACTGTCGAGGATCTTGCCCTTGAGCTCAGCCACATCCTGATCATTGATCAGATCATGATCCGCACGCGGCACCGGATCCTGCCAGATCAATTCCTCCGAAGGCACCAGCGGTCCGAGACCCCGCACATAGGGGCCCATGTCGCGGTGGGTCAGCTTGTACCAGGCGCGCGCAAAAGCATCCGCGAATTCCTGCGGATGCTCGTGGAACCGCTTGGAGATTTTCGCATAGGCCGGATCGACCCGGAGCGCCAGATCGGAGGTCAGCATCATGGGCGCGTGGCGCTTGGAGGGATCATGCGCGTCCGGCACGGTGCCTTGGGCATCCGCGCTTGTCGGTGTCCATTGATGCGCGCCTGCGGGGCTCTTGGTCAGCTCCCATTCGTAGTTGAACAGGTTGTCAAAGTAGTTGTTGTCCCACTTCGCAGGCTCCGTCGTCCAGGCACCCTCAAGGCCGCTTGAGATCGTATGTGCGCCGTGACCTGTGCCGAAGGTATTCTTCCAGCCCAGACCCATTTCCTGCATTGTTGCCCCTTCGGGCTCGCGACCGACGTATTCGTTTGGATCCGCCGCACCATGCGTTTTGCCAAAGGTATGACCGCCCGCGATCAGCGCCACGGTTTCCGCGTCATCCATCGCCATGCGCGCGAAAGTATCGCGGATGTCATGGGCGGAGGCTTGCGGGTCCGGGTTGCCGTTTGGACCTTCGGGGTTGACGTAGATCAGGCCCATCTGAACCGCGCCGAGGTCGCCCTCAAGCTCGCGCTCACCGCTATAGCGTTGATCGCCCAGCCATTCGGTTTCGGGACCCCAGTAGATATCCTCTTCCGGCTCCCAGATATCGGCACGGCCACCGGCAAAGCCGAATGTTTCAAAACCCATTGATTCCAGCGCGCAGTTCCCGGTCAGGATCAGCAAATCCGCCCAGGAGAGTTTGCGGCCATATTTCTGCTTGATCGGCCAAAGCAGGGCACGCGCCTTGTCCAGGTTAACGTTATCAGGCCAGCTGTTGAGCGGGGCGAAACGCTGCGCCCCCGAACCCGCACCGCCACGCCCGTCGCCAATGCGGTAGGTGCCCGCACTATGCCAGGCCATGCGGACAAAAAACGGGCCGTAATGGCCGTAATCCGCGGGCCACCATTCCTTGCTGTCCGTCATCAACGCATAGAGATCCTGGCGCACCGCGTCGAGATCCAGTGTCTTGAATTCCTCGCGGTAATCAAAATCCTCGCTCATCGGATTGGCCAGCGCAGAATTCTGGTGCAAAACCTTCAGGTTCAGCTGGTTGGGCCACCAACGCTGGTTGGCTGTACTGCCCTTGGCCGTGTGCTTTTGCACGCCGCCAACTACTGGGCATTTACCGCCCTGTCCGCCATCAGATCCGTCCATTGTTCTCTCCGATCATGGTATGAGGTTTCACAAAATTCCCGTGGGTAAAAAGCAGTCAGAACCGGTCATAAAAACTGCAAATTCATTCCATTTTGCAACCGACACCGCCGACTCCCTTTCCCGTCCTGAGAGAGGTGTAGCAAAACCTTAGAATAGTTTTAAGTTGAATCTTCTGATGAAGGCGATAAGAAAAAATGATGAATAACCTAACGCTCAAACAGTTACGCTATTTCGAGGCGCTCGCGTTGCAAGGCCATTTCGGTCGTGCATCCGAAGCCTGCAATATCTCGCAACCCGCCTTGTCGATGCAGATCAAGGACCTCGAGGAAACTCTTGGCACGCCGCTGTTTGAGCGCAGCCCCCGGCAAGTGCGCCTGACCGGATTTGGAGAGGATTTTGCCGGGCGTGCGCGGGACATCCTGCGCGCGGTTGATGAATTGGGCGACATGGCGCGCGCCTCCCAAAACGGTCTCGCCGGGCGGCTGCGGATCGGGATCATCCCGACCATAGCGCCCTATTTGTTGCCCCGCTTGATCGGAAACCTCAGCCGCCTTTACGGTGAACTGGACATCCACGTGCGCGAAACCATGACCCCAAAACTGTTGAGCGAATTGGCTGAGGGCCGCCTTGATACGGCGATCCTGGCGCTCCCCATATCCGAACCCTCCTTCACCGAAATTCCGCTCTTTGAGGAGAATTTTGTGCTGATCCGGCCCGATACGGACGCGGGCAAACCGATACCGGATCGCGACATGTTGCAGGAAATGCGCCTGCTTCTGCTGGAAGAAGGCCATTGTTTCCGCGATCAGGCGCTGTCGTTTTGCAACCTGCAAACGGCGCTGCCGCGCGAGGGGCTGGATGGCAGTTCGCTCTCCACGCTGGTACAGATGGTGGGGGCGGGCATTGGCGTCACGCTATTGCCTGAAATGGCCCTGCCGGTGGAAACACGCTCCGCTGCGGTCTGTGTGGCACGCTTCCCGCACCCTCAACCCGCCCGCCAGATCGGTATGATCTGGCGCAAGACCAGCCCGCTGGCCAAACAGTTGATGCAGATCGCCGAGGTCGTGAAGAGCTGTGCGGAGGCTCCTCACCGCCCCTGAGTGTTAACCGCACCGCGCGCTGCTTTAAGTGCGCTGCAATGGATTTGACGCAATTTACGGTCTGATCAAAATTTCTCAGGGAAATCCAATGGCCGATACCTCCAGCAGCCTGTCTTTGCCGTTCATTCAACCAAGCCAGGCCCAAAAGCACGTCACCCATAACGAAGCCTTGCGCATATTGGACGTCGTCACCCAACTTGCGGTTCTGTCAGATGATCTGGCGGCTCCCCCCGCCACCCCCACGGAGGGGGATCGCTATATTGTGGATGACGTGGCCACAGGCGCATGGGCAACCCACGAAGGCGATGTGGCGCTCTATGAAAACGGCGCCTGGCAGTTTTTCACGCCAAATGCGGGATGGCGCGCCTTTGTCATGGGGCGCGAGGCGCTGATTGTGCATGACGGAGCGGAATGGATCGACCTGGACGACGCCGAGGTGCAGGACATCGAAGCCTTTGGTTTGGGCATGACCTCCCTGCCCTCCACACCCTTCGCGGCCAAACTGAATGCCGCGCTCTGGACCGGCCTCTACCTCGGCGACGGGGGCAACGGCAGCATGATCACCACCCTCAACAAGGAAGCCACGCCCGATGACACCGGTTTCGTGTTTCAGCAGGATTTCGGCACGCGCGCCCTGTTCGGGTTGTTCGGCAGCGACGACCTGCGCCTTTCAACCTCTGCGGATGGGGTGAGTTTCAACGATGGGTTCATTGTGGATGCCGCCAGCGGCGTGGTGGATCAACCCAACCTGCCGCGCTTCAAGGGGATCAGCAATTTTGACAATTATGTCGCTGCGGATACCTGGACGAAAATCGCGATCAACCAGACCGAATTCAATGATCAGAGCAGCTTTGACACAGCCACGAACAGCTTTATCGCCCCTGTTGCGGGCACCTATTTCTTTGGCGCGGCGCTGACTTTCAAGCAGAACACCTCCGATCAGGCCCGCATGGGCGCGCAGCTTGTGGTGAACGGCACCGATGTGATCACCGGTGCGTTGGGAGAAATTACCGGAGCACATGTCTCCGAGCAAACCACGCTCAACATTCAGGGCATGGTGCTGCTTGCGGCCGGGGACACGGTAGAGCTTCAGGGCCGTTTGCGGGATTTCGACGGCTATTTCCTGGCCGATCAGACGAGCTTTTGGGGCTTCAAGGTCGGCTGATACGCCGGATTTAACAGCGGAAGCTGGCCTGACGCACGTCGGGCCAGCCCCAACACGACCCTGCCCCTTCCAACGCCGCACCAGCGATGCGCCCGGTTTTACTCAGGTCCCGCCCTCTCACGACGCTGTAACCTCCCCCTTGCCTAATCACGCGCAAAAAGGCACCAAGAGCCCGCACCGCTCATGCGCCTTGGAGGACCAGATGCAGCTTCGCTCAAACCACCATTACCCTTCGCGCCGATCTCCCGTGGCAGCCGATAATATGGTCGCAACCTCGCACCCTTTGGCGACTCAGGCCGGGCTGTCAATGCTGGCGCGCGGTGGCAATGCGGTGGATGCGGCCCTGGCCGCCGCGATCACACTCACGGTGGTCGAGCCTTCGGGCAATGGCATAGGCTCGGACGCATTCGCGATTCTATGGGATGGTCAGGAATTGCACGGGTTGAACGCCTCGGGCCGCTCTCCAGCAGGCTGGACGCCAGAGCGTTTTGCCGCACACACCGACATGCCTTTCAGAGGTTGGGAAAGCGTCACTGTGCCCGGCGCGGTGTCGGCTTGGGTGGATCTTTCCGAGCGTTTCGGCAAGCTGGATTTCGCGATGCTTTTCGAGCCCGCAATCCGCTATGCGGAAAACGGCTTTCCGGTCTCCCCCATCATTGCCACGCTTTGGGCGCGCGCCGCGGAACAGTTGGGCGATCAGCCCGGATTTGCCGAAACCTTCCTGCCCAAGGGACGCGCCCCGCGCGCAGGTGAATACTTTACCAGCCCCGGATACGCGCGCAGCCTGCGATTGATCGCCGAAACCAAGGGACGTGCCTTTTATCACGGTGAAATCGCCGAAAAGATCGTCGCTTTCGCGCAAAAGCATGATGCCGCTTTGAGCATGGATGATATGGCCGGGCATCAAAACGATTGGTGCGGCACGATCTCGAAATCCTTCGATGATGTGACCCTGCATGAAATTCCTCCAAACGGACAGGGGATCGCGGCGCTCATGGGTCTGGGTATCCTCGGCCAGACCGATATCCGGGACATGGACGCGGATGATCCACGCGCGATGCACTTGCAGATTGAGGCGATGAAACTGGCGCTGCGCGATGCTGAGGCCTATGTCGCCGACCTTGATCATATGGCGAACATCACCGTCGAGGATATGCTCGATGACGGCTATCTGGCCGCGCGGGCGCGTGAGATTGACCCCAATCGCGCAATCAACTTTGGGGCGGGCGCACCGAAACAGGGCGGAACGGTTTACCTCACGGCGGCGGATGCCTCAGGTATGATGGTGTCGTTTATCCAATCCAACTACGCGGGCTTCGGCTCGGGCGTGGTGGTCCCCGGCACGGGTGTGTCGTTGCAAAACCGTGGCGCGGGCTTTGTGCTGGACCCGAGCCATCAAAACTGCGTCGCACCGCGCAAACGCCCGTTTCACACGATCATCCCCGGCTTTCTGATGGGGTCGGACGGGCCCTTGATGAGTTTCGGCGTCATGGGCGGCCCGATGCAAGCGCAGGGACATGTTCAGATGGTGCTGCGCACGCAGCTTTTCGGGCAAGACCCGCAGATGGCCGTGGATGCGCCGCGCTGGCGCGTCACCGATGGGTTGGGCGTGGCCTGCGAGACGAGCCTGCCGGTGGCAACGCTGGAGGCCCTGCGCGCGCTGGGGCATGATCTGTCGCTCGAGCCACCGGACAACGCTTTCGGCTTTGGCGGTGCGCAATTGATCGCGCGCCTGCCCGGACGCGGCTATGTCGCCGGATCGGACCCGCGCAAGGATGGGGCGGCAATCGGCTTCTGAGGCGGGAGGCCACCTGCCCGCCTTTACAGCGTTTCATGCAACCCCAGGGAGCATTTCGGGCAGGGTGCCGCTTTGGTCCTTGACCAAGTGGTAAATTCTTGTGCTTGATTGCGCAAACAACTGGGGGACGTCCAAATGACGACACATAACCGTATCAATCGCCGCCGCTTCATGACCACCACTGCGGGGTCCGCGCTGATGATCAGCGCACTGGGTACATCGCGCGCCTTTGCCGCCGATCCGATCAAGACCGCCGGTATTTACACCGTACCGGTCGAACAACAATGGGTCAGCCGCATCCACAAGGCCGCCCTGACCGCGCAGGAACGCGGTGATATTGACTACACCTTCTCCGAAAACGTCTCCAACACGGATTACGCGCGGGTGCTGCGCGAATATGCCGAGGCCGGTAACACGCTGATCATCGGTGAGGTGTTTGGGGCCGAGCAGGAAGCGCGCGAGGTTGCCGCCGAATACCCCAACGTGGCTTTCCTCATGGGCTCGAGCTTCAAGGAAGACGCAGCCCTGCCGAATTTCGCGGTGTTTGACAATTATATCCAGGACGCTTCTTACTTATCAGGCCTCATTGCGGGCTCCATGACCACGAGCGGCAATATCGGCATGGTCGGTGGCTTCCCGATCCCCGAAGTGAACCGGCTGATGCACGCCTTCATGGCGGGCGCGCTGGAAGTGAACCCCGACATCTCGTTTCAGGTCAGCTTCATCGGCAGCTGGTTTGATCCGCCCAAAGCCAAGGAAACCGCCTTTGCGATGATCGAAAACGGTGCGGACGTGCTTTATGCGGAACGGTTCGGCGTATCGGATGCCGCCAAAGAGCAAGGCATTCTGGCCATCGGCAACGTCATTGATACGCAAAGCGATTATCCCGATACGGTCGTCGCCTCCGCCATCTGGCATTTTGAACCCACGTTGGACAAAGCCATAGCCGAAGTGCAGGCGGGTACCTTCACAGCGGCGGATTATGGCGTATATTCCTTCATGAAGGAAGGCGGCACATCGCTTGCACCGCTCGGCACATTTGAGGGCAAGGTCCCCGCGGAGGTGATGGCGCTTGTGGCCAAACGCACCGAGGAAATCAAATCCGGTGCTTTCACGGTCACGATCAACGACGAAGAACCCAAATCGTCCTGATCTGACATGGAACGGGACGCGGTTCTGCGCCTGAACGGCATAACCAAGAGGTTCGGCAAGCTGGTGGCGAATGACGCGATCAGCTTGACCCTGAACCGGGGTGAGGTCGTCGCCCTTCTTGGCGAAAACGGCGCGGGCAAGACCACATTGATGAACATCCTGTTCGGCCAATATACGGCGGACGCCGGGAGCGTGGAGGTGTTTGGCGACACCTTGCCACCGGGCAATCCGCGTGCGGCGATCGATGCCGGTGTGGGCATGGTGCATCAGCATTTCACGCTGGCCGGGAACATGAGCGTGCTGGAAAATATCACGCTGGGGGTGCAGCCGCTCTTTGCGCTGCGTTCCGGTACATCGGCGGCGCGGGCACGCATTCTCGATCTGTCGGAACGGTTCCAACTCAAGATAGACCCGGATGCGCGCGTCGCCACCCTGTCGGTGGGAGAACGTCAACGGGTCGAGATTCTCAAGGCGCTCTACCGCGATGTGAAAATCCTGATCCTCGATGAACCCACCGCCGTTTTGACACCGCAGGAAACCGATGATCTTTTCGCGACCCTGCGCAAGGCTATCGGCAACGGGCTGTCGATCATTTTCATCTCCCACAAGCTGCATGAGGTCATGGCGATTTCGAACCGCGCGGTGGTGTTGCGCCATGGCAAACTCGTCGGCGAGGTCGCCACCAAGGCCACCGATCCAAAGGCGATGTCCGCGATGATGATGGGGACTAGCACCGCGCCCCCGCAGATCGCGCCCGCGACCCCAGGTGCCGTTTTGATGCATATGGACCGGGTGAGCACGCCCGATATCGGCAACGCGCCGGGGTTAAAATCCGTCTCTCTCTCCTTGCGCGCGGGTCAGATCACGGGGCTTGCGGGCGTGTCCGGCAATGGGCAGGCGGCGCTGGCCGATCTGGTCGGCGGGATGACCCGCCCGGCATCCGGCACATTGACGTTGAACGGGGAACAACCGCCCCGCTGGAGCGCGCGGGACGCGGTGGCCAAAGGTGTGGCGCGCATCCCCGAAGACCGGCACAAGACCGGCACCATCGCAGATTTCGACCTGACCGAAAACGCGATACTGGAACGGTATAATACCTCCGATTTCAGCGCATTCGGCTGGCTCAACTGGCGCGCTGCGCGTCTCTATGCCAATGGAATCATTAATAAATACGACGTGCGCTGCCCCGGTGCGGACACCCGTATCCGCCTGCTGTCAGGTGGCAATATGCAAAAACTGATCCTGGGTCGCGTGTTGGAGGCCGCACCGCAGATCATCCTGGCCAATCAACCCGTGCGCGGCCTTGATATCGGGGCCGTCAACTATGTGCACAGCCAGCTTCTGGCCGCGCGTGATCATGGCGCGGCGGTCCTGCTTATCTCGGAAGACCTCGATGAAATCATGGCGCTTTGCGATGTGATCCATGTGATTGCTGATGGGC
Source organism: Roseobacter fucihabitans (assembly GCF_014337925.2). Taxonomy (NCBI): domain Bacteria; kingdom Pseudomonadati; phylum Pseudomonadota; class Alphaproteobacteria; order Rhodobacterales; family Roseobacteraceae; genus Roseobacter; species Roseobacter fucihabitans. The sequence goes on from NZ_CP143423.1 coordinate 3,466,352, forward strand.
GCTTGTCGCCCGAATTTGCGCGTGGCGAGATGACCCCGCCCGAATTGGGCATCTGGATGGCCGGCCAAGGGTTCGAGGAGACCGCCCATGCGTCTTGAACCCATCGCCAACCCCACATTGCCACGCCGCCTAGGCCTGCCCGCGCTCGCCATCGTCGCCACCGTGGTGATCGCATCGCTGCTGGCCATGATCGCCGGGGGCAATCCATTTTCTGTCCTTGGCCTCATCCTTGACGGTGCTTTCGGCTCCAAATTCGCGATCCTCGAAACGCTTAACCGCGCAACCCCGCTGATTTTCACCGGTCTGGCCGCCGCCGTCGCCTTTCGCGCCAAATTCTGGAACATCGGGGCCGAGGCGCAACTCTATGCGGGCGCTCTGATCACCGTGGTTCTGGGCACCGGGCTGCTCGCCTGGCCCAGCCCGCTCCTGCTCCCGCTGCTTGCGCTCAGTGCCGTGATAGCGGGCGCCATACTGCTCCTCATCCCGGCCCTGCTGAAAACCCGCTTCGGCGTGGATGAGGTCGTCACGACCTTGCTGTTCAATTTCATCTTCCTGCTCTTCATCTCGATGCTGCTCGAAGGCCCGCTCAAGGATCCGATGGGCATGGGCTGGCCCAAATCCGCCCGCGTGTTGCCCGAGGCGCGCCTGCCCCGCATCGTCGAAGGGCTGCGCCTTCACTGGGGCTTTGGTCTCGCGATCCTATCGGCGATCGCCATCTGGGTCATCCAGACCCGCACCACTCTGGGCTATGAGATGCGCGCTGTTGGCAACAATCCCGAAGCCGCGCGTTTTGCCGGTATCCCGGTCAATGCTGTGCTGATGAAAACCGCGCTGCTCTCGGGCGGGCTTGCGGCACTCGCAGGGTTTTCCGAGGTCGCGGGGCTCAAGGGCAGCCTCACCCTCGATCTGTCGCCGGGCTTTGGATATACGGGCATCATCGTGGCCATGCTGGCGCTGCTCAATCCCATTGGCGTCATCTTCGCTGCGCTCTTTGTGGCGGGCATTTTCGTGGGTGCGGACAGTATGAGCCGGGCCGCAAATGTGCCGACCTATCTGGCGGATATCATGCTGGCCACCGCCCTTCTCCTGATGGTGCTGGCGATCATGCTGAGCCGGTTTCGCGTGGTGAGGGACTGAGATGGAAATCCTCGACATCCTCCTTTCCGCCAGCTTCTGGGCCGCTGCGATCCGCATTGCCAGCCCGCTGATCTTCGCCACGCTGGGCGAATTGATCTGCGAACGCGCGGGCGTGCTTAACCTCGGCATCGAGGGCATCATGGTCGCGGGTGCCTTTGCCGGGTGGATGGCCGTCTATTCCGGCACCGGGCTGTGGATGGGCATCGGTGTGGCCATGGCGGTTGGGATGCTCTTTGGCCTGCTGCATTCCACGCTGACGGTCCCCTTTGGCCTCTCGCAACATGTGGTCGGCCTCGGCGTCACGCTGCTGGCGACCTCCGCGACCTATTACGCCTACCGCCTTGCCCTGCCCGAAGTCACAAGCCCGCCCAAGATCGAGGCCTTTCAGCCCTATGCGATCCCTGGCCTGTCCGACCTGCCCCTGATCGGCCCCGCGCTGTTCCATCAAACACCCCTGACCTATGCGGCTTTTCTGCTGGTCCTAATAGTCAGCTTCACGCTCTATCGTACGCCCCTTGGCCTCGCGGTACGCGCAGCGGGTGAAAACCCCTCTGCCGTCGCCGCTCAAGGCCTCTCCGTCACCGCGATCCGCATCGGCGCGGTCATTGTCGGCAGCGGTTTCATGGCCGTAGGCGGGGCGTTCCTGACCATGTCCGCCTTTGACAGCTTCTTCTTTGAAATGGTCAATGGGCGTGGCTGGATCTGCATCGCTCTGGTGGTTTTCGGGGCCTGGCGACCGGGCAAGGCGCTCCTCGGCGCGGTGCTCTTTGCGGCCTTTGACGCGTTGCAAATCCGCGTGCAACAGACCAGCCTCGGCACTGCTGTCCCCTATCAAATTTTCCTGATGGCCCCCTATGTCCTCTCCATTTTGGCCCTGGTTCTGGTGTCGCGCCGCGCCGAGGTTCCCGCCGCCCTGATGGTGCCGTTCAACAAAGGAGAACGCTGATGTTCGATCTGATCATCAAGGGGGGCACGCTGACCACCGGTGCACGTACCGATATCGGCATCAAGCGTGATAAGATCGCCGCCATCGACAACCTCTCCGAGGCCGAAGCCGGGCAGGTCATCGACGCCACCGACGATCTGGTCAGCCCCCCCTTTGTCGATCCGCATTTCCACATGGATGCGACGCTCTCTTATGGCCTGCCGCGCATCAACGCGTCGGGCACCCTGCTCGAAGGGATCGGCCTTTGGGGCGAGTTGAAACAGGTCATGACCCATGAAGACGTCGTCGCGCGCGCGCTCGAGTATTGCGATTGGGCGGCCAGCATGGGTCTGCTGGCGATCCGCAGCCATGTGGACACCTGCGATGATCGTCTGCTGGGCGTCGAGGCGCTCTTGGAGGTGCGCGAAAAGGTCAAGGGTTACATTGACCTACAACTTGTTGCCTTCCCGCAGGACGGGTTTTACCGCGACCCGACCGCGCGCGACAATACCATCCGCGCGCTGGATAGGGGCGTCGATGTGGTTGGTGGCATCCCGCATTTCGAACGCACCATGGCGGATGGCGCGGCATCGGTGCGCGAGCTTTGCGAAATCGCCGCCACGCGCGGCCTTCAGGTCGATATGCATTGCGACGAAACCGATGATCCCATGTCGCGCCACATCGAAACGCTGGCCTATGAGACGCAACGGCTTGGTTTGCAGGGCCGCGTGACTGGCTCGCACCTGACCTCCATGCATTCGATGGATAATTATTATGTCTCCAAACTGCTGCCGCTGATCGCGGAGGCCGGGATTAACGCCATCCCAAACCCGTTGATCAATATCATGCTTCAGGGGCGTCATGACACCTTTCCCAAGCGCCGCGGTCTGACGCGTGTAAAAGAAATGCAGGCCCTGGGCATCAACGTCGGCTGGGGGCAGGATTGCGTGCTCGATCCCTGGTATTCGCTTGGGACCGGCGACATGCTGGATGTGGCCTTCATGGGATTGCACGTGGCGCAGATGACCAGCCCCGAAGAGATGCGCCGTTGCTTTGACATGGTGACGATCAATAACGCCAAGACAATGGGCTTGCAGGGTTATGGGCTGCATGTGGGCGCGCAGGCGTCACTGGTGGTTCTGGACGCACAGGACCCGATCCAAGCGCTGCGATTGCGGGCAAACCGCCTGTGCGTGATCGCCAAAGGCAAGGTGATCAGCCAGACGCCAAGAGGGGACGCCACCCTTTGTCTGCCCGGACGCCCGGCGCAGATGCGCAGGCGGCTTGCAAGATGATCCCGACCCGGCACGTGTTTGCGCATGACCCAAATGCTCCCTCCCAAACCTGCCCATCTTTGATCTAAGACAAGGCGCGCGCGCTGCCATACCGCTAGTTTTGTGCCCATCAGAGCGACCGGTTGGGCGCGGCATTCGACAGGGTTTTCCCGCCTAAACACGCTCCCGACAAACAGGAGACAGCCATGTCCGTTCTACTAGTCTATGCCACCGTCGAAGGCCAAACCGGGAAAATCGCGCAGGTCATCGAAACGCAACTCCGCGACGCTTCCTGTGATGTCACACTTGCCGACACGGAACAAAGAACCGCGCAGGTCTCTTTTGACGGTATCAAAAAGGTGATCCTGGCGGCCCCCGTGCATGAGCGCAGACACCCGGAGACGTTTGAGGTTTTTCTTGCGGCCCACCGCGCGGAATTGAATGACTGCGATACCTTGCTGCTTTCGGTCAGCTTGAGCGCAGCGTTCAAGGAGTGTCTGGCTGAGGCTGGTGAATACGTCACTGAATTGAAAATGCGCACGAAATTCACGCCAAACGCAGAAATGCTGGTGGCCGGGGCTGTGAGATCGCACCACTATGATTACTATGCGATGCAGGTGCTCAGACATGTCGTGCTGCGCGGCAAGGATTATGACCCATCCGTGGACGAACAGGAGTTTACCGACTGGGCGGCCTTGACGAAAGAGGTGGCGCGTTTTGTCCAGATTGATGTGCCTGTGCAATAAGCCCTGCGCCATCTGCAACCCCACGTGCCAACCGACGGCAGTGCCTCAGGATCACTTGCGCCAAAATCGGTTTATCGGGCCGACAGAATGGCGGAAAATGTGATCCGGGCCTTGATGCATCTGCCATTGTAATGACGCCGGACGATCCCAGAACCCTGATTGGCGATGACAGGTGCCTCTGCGCGTTCGTGCTGCCCCCAGGCAAGCTGCTCCCGACAGATCCCGAACACGGTGTGCCAGGTGTGAGAAAATCGCGGCATTACGACCACCGGTTCACTCTTTGTTCAATCCCAAGCTGTAACTACGACGCACCAATCACACTTAGACTGGGGTGACCAAACCGAAGGCGGACGGATGCAACTCTCTGAAATCTTACAAGATTTCTTAGCGCTAACGCAGGATGCGGTGTGTATCGGCTTTCGGAGACCCGACGAGCCGACAGCTGAGTTGGTGTATGTAAACGACGGATTTTGCGAGCTTTTCGGCTACAGCCGGGAAGACCTGATCGGGAAACCCGTTAATATCATACATGATCCGGATCAATGGGATGAATACGTCGCAAGCATTGCGCCGAAATTCGCATCCGGTGCGAAGCATTTTCGTCAAAATGCACGCTGCCTACACAGCGAAGGACACACATTCTGGACCACCATGTCGTTTTTCGTCGTCGAGGATGAGGACAAGGGAGGGCGGTACAGCTGCGCGGTCTTCCACAACATCAGCGACCTTGTGGACCGCGAACGGGAAGCCGAACGCGCCCTGGCCGAACGCAGCCAATTGCTTGTAGAAAAAGACCGCACTTACAGTGAGTTGCTGGACACACAGACCCGGCTGCTATCAGCGATGAATGCCTATCCGTCACCCTTCGTCATCTACGACAAGGATATGAGACTGGTGGTTTGCAACACCGCCTACCAGCAATCAATGTCAACGCGACCTGATGCCATCAAGCCCGGTATGCATGTGCGCGACGCTATGAATGAGGCTTTCGACAGTGGCCGCATGATTATTCCACCTGAGGGACGCGAAAAATTTCTGGACAAATTGCTAAGCTCTAACCGCGTTGTACTTTTGAACGAACAGCTCGAACTTGCCGGTGACATCCATCACAAAGTGTTGCGCAGCAAGGCAAAAAACGGCGACTGGGTCATCATTCGCCTCGATATCACCGAACTTGTGCGCCAAAAGCGCCACGCCGAGGAGACCCAGGCGCGCCTCTTGTCAGCGATCGGTGCCTACCCCGCACCCTTCTGCATTTATGACGATAAACTGAACCTTGTCGTTTGGAACGCGGAATACGCCGCCGCGCTGACGGAGGATCCCCACGACTTACAGGCCGGGATGTCCCTGACAGATACGATGCGGGTCGGGCTTTCCAACGACCGCTTCCCGGAAGCCCGGGGCCGAGAGGAGGCGTGGCTGGCGCAATTCGTGAAATCGCGCGAGGACACCCTGCTTGTTGAGGATATGGAACTTGACGGCGATCGCCATCATAGGGTCTTGCGTTCCTATTCCTCCAATGGTGACCTCGTTGTGGTGCGTCTTGATACAACCGAATTGGTGCGTCAGCGCCGTGATCTGGAAATGACACAAAGCCGTCTGGTATCGGCGATCAACGCCTTCCCGGACCCCTTTGCCATTTACGACCGCGATTTGAACCTGCTGACCTGGAACCCTGCTTTCGTGTCGACATTGACCGATAATCCAGCCGACGTTTGGGTCGGAATGAACGTTGATGATGTCCTGCGCCTGGCGGTGAACAACGGACATATTCCTGCGGCAAAGGGTCGGGAAAATGACTGGATAAGTGAATATAACACCCCTGAAATGCCATCTAAAAAGATGGAAGAACTCGAATTTGACAACGACATGCATTATCGCATCATCCGATCTCGCTCCGAAAATGGCGAAGTCGTCGTGCTGCGGCTGAACATTACCGAATCCGTGCGCCAGCGACGCGCTCTTGAAAAATATGCAAAGCGTCTCGAAGAGGCAAACCAGCAGATCACACATAAGGCCTTGCATGATCAATTGACCGGACTGGGCAACCGGCGTTTCTTGTCGGAAAAATTCGAGGAGCTCTCGCGCAGGCGTAAAATCGAAGGCGGCGAACTTGCCGCGTTACATATCGATCTGGATCGTTTCAAACAAATCAATGATACCATCGGTCATGCGGCTGGCGACCACGTCTTGATTGATGTGGCGGACCGCATTCGTGCCAATGTCGGGCCACAGGACGTCGTGGCGCGGATCGGTGGCGATGAATTCGTAATCCTGCTATGGTTGCCGGGTGAAAGCGACCGGCCGCAAAAAATGGCGGACGCGCTGCTGGAGGATCTGTTCCAACCCTCCTTTTTTCGCGACCGCAAATGCCGCTTTGGCGCGTCCATCGGGATATCGCAAACCCCCCTTGCCGAGGAATCCGATCTGCTGACGAATTCCGATGTGGCGCTCTATAAGGCAAAGCGCGCCGGACGCGGTCAGGTCGCGGTTTTCAGCCAATCCGATATCGAAGAAATGCGACGCACGAAGGCTTTGGCGGATGATATCATGCGCGCGCTCGAAGATTCTGAATTCCTGCCTTATTACCAACCACAGATCGCGGCGAATACGGGCGAGGTTGTTGGCATCGAAGCCCTGGCCCGTTGGAAACACCCCACGAAGGGCATATTGGCACCGGATCATTTCCTTCCGGTTGCCTCAGATTTGAACGTGGTGGCAGACATTGACCAGGTGATATTTGAAAAGGCCATTGCGGAATGTGAGGGGGCCTTCTCAGATCTAAAACACCTGCCAAGCCTTTCTTTCAACGTCAGCGCAAAGCGCATTCAATTCGAAGAAATTACCAAAATCGGACGTATTGCGGCCTCTTATTCCGGTGAAGTTGCCTTTGAATTGCTGGAAACGATCTTTCTTGAAGAGGAAAGCGATGCCTTCATGATGCAGTTGGATTTGCTGCGCGATATGGGCATTACACTTGAAGTCGATGACTTCGGCAGCGGGCGCGCCTCCATTGTCGCGCTTCAGAAAATCGCACCGGACCGGCTCAAGATCGACCGCCGTCTGATCGTCCCGATCGAGGAGGGCAACAGTGCCGCGCGTCTTGTCAAATCTATCATCGAAATTGGCGTTGCCCTGGGCATCGATATTACGGCCGAAGGTGTGGAAACCAAAGAGCAGGCGCGTATTCTGACTGAACTGGGGGCGGAAAGACTACAGGGGTATTATTTTTCACGCCCCCTCAATTTGCCGGACCTATGTACCTATCTGCAAGAGGGGCTCGATTTGCGTGTGATCGGATGGAAATAGGCAGGCACATATCGGCCGACCCCTCAGCACGATCCGGGCGCATGCCCAAAGGTCAGAGCGATGCCTTCAGGAGCTGCTGGGAATAGGCATGTTTGGCCTCCATTTGCCGCAGTGCTTCCACGTCCATGATCTCGACAATCCTGCCGTCTTTCATGACGGCCAGCCGGTCACACATATGCCCGATCACAGACAGATCATGGGACACCATCAGATACGTCAGCCCCCGATCCGCGCGCAAATCCGCCAGCAGGTTGAGGATCTCGGCCTGCACCGACACATCCAGCGCCGAGGTGGGTTCATCCAGCAAGAGCAGTTCAGGTTCAGGTGCCAGAGCGCGCGCAATCGCGACACGTTGGCGTTGGCCACCGGAGAGCTGATGCGGGTATCGAAAGCGGAACTTCTGCCCCAGACCCACATCCTCCAGGAGTTTCACGACGCGCGCGTCGATGTCGCGAAACCCGTGCAGATAAAGCGTTTCACCCAGAACCTGGTCGACCGAGTGGCGCGGGTGCAGCGAGGCGTAGGGGTCCTGAAACACCATCTGTACGGTTTTGAAAAACGACTTTGGGCGTTTTTTGCCGATGGCCGCCGCCTCAACCACGATGTCGCCCGACCAATCCGGCGCAAGGCCGGTAATGGCGCGCAGGATTGTCGATTTGCCCGACCCACTTTCGCCGACCAACCCAAAACTCTCACCCTGCCCTACCTCAAAGCTGGCGTCTTTTACGGCGTCCACACGATCCCGCTGGGTTCCGAACCAGACGTTCAACCCCTTCACTTCGAGCATCTTCATATACGCCCACTCACGCTTGGGGCCACCGACCATTCGGGATCGCGCTCCAAAACCTCAAGGCGCGCGCGCGGCGCATCAAGGCGGGGCAAGGAATTCAGCAACCCACGGGTATAGGGGTGTTTTGCGTCATGCAGCTTATCCGCATCGCAAACCTCGACGACGCGCCCTGCATACATGATCAGCACCCTATCACAGAAATCAGCCACCAGATTCAAATCATGGCTGATGAAAATCAGACCCATCCCGCGGTCTTTGACCAGCTTGTCCATAATATCCAGAACCTGCCGTTGCACAGACACATCCAGCGCCGATGTGGGTTCATCCGCAATCAGGATTTCGGGGTTCGGGATCAACATCATCGCGATCATGATCCGCTGCCCCATTCCGCCTGACATTTCATGCGGATAGGCGCGCATCACCCGTTCCGGGTCACGGATGGAGACCGCTTCCAGCATGTCCAGCGACTTTTGGTAGGCGTCGGATTTGGACGCAGCATTATGCAAACGGTAAGCCTCAATGATCTGATCCCCGATGGTCATCACCGGGTTCAGCGAGAATTTCGGGTCCTGCATGACCATGCTGATCCGCTGGCCACGCACGGCGCGCATGTCCCTTTCCGATTTTTTCAACAAATTGACACCCTCGAGATTGATGTGATCCGCCTGCACAATTCCCGGTGGACGGATCAGGCGCAGGATCGCGCGCCCGGTCATGGATTTTCCGGAACCGCTTTCGCCGACAATGCCCAAGCGTTCGCGGCCCAGCGTGAATGACACACCGCGCACCGCATCAAAAACGCCCTGACGGGAGGGAAATTTCACCCAGAGGTTTTCAACGTCCAACAAGGGGCTCATCATTCACCTGCCTTTGGATCAAGCACGTCGCGCAGCCCGTCGCCGAGCAGGTTGAACGCCAGAGAAACGGTGAAAATCGCAAGACCCGGCACGGTGGCCACCCACCAGTAGTCGAGGATAAAGCGTCGCCCCTCAGAGATCATCGCGCCCCATTCCGGGCTCGGGGGTTGCGCGCCCAGGCCGAGGAACCCAAGGCCGGCCGCCGCCAGAATGATGCCCGCCATGTCCAGCGTCACACGCACAATCAGCGACGAAATACACAGCGGCCAGATATGTTTGGTGATGATGCGCAGGGCACCCGCGCCCTGTAACTGAATTGCGCTGATGTAATCGGACGAACGAATGGTCAGAGTTTCCGCCCGCGAAATCCGCGCATAAGGCGGCCAGGCGGTCAGGGAGATCGCCAGCACCGCATTTTCGATCCCCGCCCCCAGCGCCGCCACGAAAGCCAGCGCCAGAACCAGACGCGGGAAGGCCAGAAAAATATCGGTGATCCGCATCAATATGGTGTCGGTCCAACCGCCCACATAACCCGACACCGTCCCCACCAACAGCCCCGCGACAGGCGCGATCAAGGCCACCAAAGCGACGATATAGAGCGTGATACGCGCGCCATAGATCAGACGCGACAGGATATCGCGCCCCAGGCTGTCTGTGCCGAAAACATGCCCCTCGCTCCAGAGCGGTGCCAAGCGGTTGCCCAGATCCTGCGCGTAAGGATCATGGGGGGCCAGCACGGGTGCTGCGGCAGCAATCAGCACCAAAGCCAACAGAATACCAAGGCCGATCATCGCCATGGTATTGCCGCGAAAGGACAGCCAGCCTTGATAGAGGGCGGAGAGTTTGGCGTGACGGCGCGAGGTCGGGGTATCGGTCAGAAGCCAGGCGCGTAAGCTTTGGTCGGCCATTATTTCGCCCTCGGATCAAAGACCTTGTAGAGCAGGTCAGAGAAAATATTGAGCAGGATGAAGATCAGCCCCACAACGACGGTGCCCCCAAGCACGGCGTTCATATCGGCGCTCAGCAGGGCGGTGGTGATATAGCTGCCGATACCCGGCCAGGAGAAGATGATCTCGGTCAGCACGGAGCCTTCGAGCAGATTTGCATAGCTCAGCGCGATCACGGTAATCAATTGCACGCGGATGTTTCTAAATGCGTGTTTCCAAACGACATCCCACTCCGACATACCCTTTACGCGGGCCGTGGTGATGTATTCCGCGCTCAACTGTTCAAGCATGAAGGAGCGCGTCATCCGGCTGATGTAGGCCAGCGAATAATATCCCAGCAGGGAGGCGGGCAGGATGATATGGCTGAAAGCGTTCTTGAACACCTCCCAATTTGCATCCAGCAGGCTGTCAATCAGGATCATGCCAGTGACGCTTGGCACGACATCGACATAGAAAATACCGACACGGCCCGGACCACCGACCCAGCCGAGAATACCGTAAAACACCAAAAGACCCATGAGGCCGAGCCAGAAGATCGGCATGGAATATCCGACAAGGGCAATGACGCGGGCGATCTGGTCGATCCAGGATCCCTGTCGCACAGCCGCAACAACACCCAGAGGCACGCCCAAAACAATGCCCATGGTCACGCCCAGCGTCGCCAGTTCCAGCGTGGCGGGAAAGACGCGGGCGATATCATCGGCCACCGGGCGCGCGGTCAGGAGGGAGTTGCCAAAATCACCATGCAGCACATCCCAGACATAGATGGCGAATTGCACGATGATGGGACGATCCAGCCCCAGAGCTTCATAAGCTGCGTCATAGGTCGTTTTGCTGGCCTGTTCGCCGACGATGGCGAGCACAGGATCAATCGGCATGACCCGACCGATGACGAAGGTAATGAACATCAGGCCCAACATCGTTACGGCGATGGAGCCCAGCGTAAGAAGGGTGGTTTTCAGCCACCCGGGGAGGGACGCCGCAAGACGCCCCTCCGAAGTGTTATCGCTCAGCGCCATTTACTTGGTCACAGGCCAGTAGGATACCGCCGTAATCGCGCCGCCAAGGTTCAGGTTTTCCACGTTTTCCGCGCGTCCGGTTTGTTCGACTTTCTGGAACAGGATCGCAAAGGGCGCGACATCGCGGAATTCGGCCTGGATGTCCTGATACATCGTCGCACGCGTATCACGGTCGCTTTCAATAACAGCGGCGGCTGTTTTTTCCGTCAACCCATCCGTGTCCCAGGCATTGCGCCACGCCAGAAGGCCAGTCGCACCGGCCTCTTCGGTGTTATCGGGGTTGAACGCAAAGGTCCCCGCGTTTGTGTGCGGATCCGGGTAATCTGGACCCCAGGCCCCCATATACATGTCCAATTCACGCGCCCGATACCGTGACAGGATCTGTTTGGCTGTCCCCACCGTGATGTTCAGCGTGATGCCCGCCTGTGCAAAGGTATTTTGCAGCGACTGGGTGATCTCGATGCGTTCCTGTGCTTCGCGCACGCCGACTTCAATCTCAAATTCACCGGCACCGGCTTCGGCCAATAGTTCCTTGGCTTTTTCAATGTTCAGCGAGAAGGGGTTTTCGTTGACGGACCCCAGATAGGTGCCCGGCAGGAAATTCTGGTGAATTTTCCACTGGCCGCTCAGAAAGCTGTTTTGCATCCCCTCATAATCGACCAGATATTTGATCGCCTGACGAACCTGCGGCTTGGACAGTTCGGGGTGTTTCTGATTGACCGAAATATACATCAGACGGCCACGCAATTCGTCATCAATGGCGACGCCCTCGGCTTGCCGCGCGCCTGCAATGTCTTCGGGGTTCAGGTTGCGGGCCACATCAATGTCACCGCGTTCCAGCAAGAGACGCTGTGTCGCGCTTTCCTGTACGTGGCGCACGATCACACGCTCCATCGCCGGGGCACCGAGATAGAAGTCAGGATTGGATTCCAACGTCACGCTCTCATTTGGTTTCCAGCCAACCAGCTTATAAGCACCGGACCCGGCGGAGTTGGTTTTGAGCCAGGTGTTGCCCATGTCGCCGTCGACCTCATTGGCCATGACCAGTTCTTTGTCCACGATCCCGCCAATTGTCGCGGTGAGGCAGTTGAGGACAAAAGACGTCGCATATTTCTTGTCGGTGGTGATGGTGAGCGTGTTGCCCTCAGCTTTAATCGTGTCCTCTACGTTTTCCGCGGTGAAGCCGAATTGCGTCAGAATAAACGAGGGTGTCTTGTTCAGGATCACCGCCCGGCGCAGCGAGAATTCGGCGTCCTCGGCGCGCACCGGATTGCCGGAGTGGAATGTCACGCCTTCGCGCATGGTAAAGGTGATGGATTTACCATCCTCGCTCACGACCCAGCTTTCTGCAAGGTCCGGTTGATATCCGGCGTCCAGGTTCAGCGGGTCAAAATTCACCAAACGGCCATAGATGTTGCGGATGACATCCGAGCCCGCAAATTCAAACGATTCACCTGGGTCAATCGTCGTGATATCGTCGATCCGGTTGGCGATCACCAGCATGTTCGCCGGTGTTTCAGCATAGGCCGCAAAGGACGATACGCTCACCGCAAGGCCGATCGCAGCACTCGTCAGTAGTCTGTTAAAAGCATTCATTTTAGAACCTCTCCTGTTCCGTTTCGTTTTTATTTTCTACATGCGTTCGAGGGGTTATTCCCCCCAGGTTTTTTCCAGCACACGCAGCCAATTCCCGTGGCACAACTTCGCCATCAGAGCGTCGTCATAGCCATGTTTCTTCATCGCGGCGCGCAGATGCGGCAAACCTGCGCAGGTCGTTAGATCATCGGGCACCACAGCACCGTCATAATCGGACCCAAACCCCACGCGGTCCTCGCCCAGCTGGTCGATCAGGTGATCGAGATGGCGCAGCATCTGTTCAAGCGGCACATCAGACAGCATACGCCCATCGTTCCGCAGGAAAGCCACCGCGAAATTCAACCCTACCATACCATCGCTCTCGCGTATCGCGGCAAGTTGCTTATCCGTCAGATTGCGGCTGTGCGGGCATATGGCATGTGCGTTGGAATGGGTCGCCACCAGCGGCTTGGTCGAATGACGCGCCACGTCCCAGAACCCGGCCTCATTCAGATGGGACAAATCCACCATGATCCCCAACGCATCGCAACGCTGCACCAATCGCAGGCCGTGATCGGTCAATCCGCTGCCAATGTCGGGCGTGCTGGGGTATCTGAACGGCACACCATGGCCAAAAATCGTCGAGCGGCTCCAGACCGGACCGAGGGAGCGCAGACCGGCCTTGTAAAGGACTTCCAGCGTGTTGAGATCGGCATCAATCGCCTCGGCGCCCTCAATGTGGAAGATCGCCGCCAGCTTGCCGGACCCAAGTGTTTCGCGGAGCTGCGCGACACTGCGGCAGACCGTCAGCGCACCGCGCTTTTCCAGATCAAATAGGATGGCCGCCTGCGACATCACAACAGGAAAGGCGTCTTCCCAGTCAATTGGATCAGGGAGGGGCAGGTCATAAGACGCGTTCGTCATTTCCTTGAACTTGAATTCCAGATCAATGGGAGAGGGCACATAAACCGCAAAGAACCCGCCACCAAACCCGCCCGCAGCGGCCTTGGCCGCATCAATCGCCCCATCGCGCCCGGACACGAATGTCTGCGCCGCCGACACCCCCCCGGCACGGTACAACTTCAGCAAGACATCGTTATGTCCGTCAAAAACGGTCGGTTCGGTTTGATTGCCCACGCGGTGCCTGCCCCCAATATCCTTCATGCACCTTATATCAGGAATTCTCATGGGCTAGCTTTTCTTCTATGATATTTACTCATTCGCCCATGAGGAACTTGCAGGGGATCAAATGGTAGGCAAAACCACACATAGCCTGAACGAATATCAGGCACTCCGCGCCTTGATGGAAAGCGGCACGACGTCGAAAGCCGCCATAAGGCTCGGGTTATCGCAATCCGCCGTGAGCCGTTCCATCGCCAGTCTCGAGGCCCGCACGGGGCGTCTTTTGTTTGAGCGTGACGCGGGGCGGCTCCGCCCGACGCATGAGGCGGCGCAAATGAACCGCCGCCTTGATCCGCTGTTTGAAGCGCTGGACCGCATTGATGGCCCCCCTGACGTGGCCCAGGAGACCCTGCGCATCATCGCACCCCCAACCTATGCGCATCGGTTTCTGGTTCATCACATCGCGACCTTCCTCAAAATCAACCCGCATTTCTTTGTGAGCCTCGAAGTGTCCCCCTCTGAGGACGTCATCCGCGGGATCCTTGAGCGTCGCTTTGACATTGGCCTGACCGGTGTCGAATTATCGCGAGATGGCGTGAAGCTGACACCTTACCGGACGTCGAGCGCGGTCTGCGCCATGGCGGTGGATCATCCCCTTGTGGGGCTGGATGTGGTGCGCCCCGAAGACCTTGATGGGCAACAGCTGATTGCGCTGACCCATCGCCATGCTCGTCGCGCGCAACTGGAAAGGGCGTTGCATGGGTGCCGAAGCACGCCGAAAATCGTGGCCGAAGTCTCGACGGCATTTGCGGCGGTGGATCTGGCCAAGGAAGGGCTCGGTTTGGCCATCGTCAACCCTTTTCCGGTGGTGCATTACCGATCAGACGAGGTGATCTTCAAACCCTTCGCCTCGCATATCGAATATCGCAGCTATTTCGTGACGCCCGATCACGGTGCGGCCTCCGGCATCGCCCGCGCCTTCATGCGGCATTTGCGATTGCACACGGCCACAGATGATTTTTCGCAAAAAGCATAGGGTCCCGTCCTTTTGAGGGATGAAAATCTGCGCCCCTCATGTGGACCTCGCACCACAGGTCGTTTAGGGCTTGCATGAACCGCAAAAGAGCAAGGTAGGCGTGAAAAACATGGACAATCCTGACATCGTATACACCAAGGTCGACGAAGCCCCGGAACTGGCATCGGCCTCGCTCCTGCCCATCATCCAGCGTTTTGCAGCGGCAGCGGGTGTTTCCGTCGGCACGCGCGACATTTCACTGGCCGGGCGCATCATTGCGAGCTTTCCCGAAAACCTGACGAAGGCGCAACGGCAATCCGACGACCTGGCCATTCTGGGCGAATTGGTGAAATCACCCGGCGCGAATGTGATCAAGTTGCCAAATATTTCCGCCTCCGTGCCGCAGCTGGTCGCCGCCATCAGCGAATTGCAATCGCAAGGCTACAACCTGCCCGATTATCCCGAAACGCCGGGCACGGACGCCGAAAAAGCAATCCGCGCGCGGTATGACGCCATCAAGGGCTCTGCGGTGAACCCCGTCCTGCGCGAGGGCAACTCGGATCGCCGCGCGGCGGCTGCGGTCAAGAATTACGCCCAGGCCAACCCGCATTCGATGGGCACATGGTCATCCGACAGCAAAACCCGCGTGGCGACAATGTCGGCGGGGGACTTCCGCTCAAACGAGACCTCCGTGACCCTCACCGCCGCACAATCAGGCACCGCACGCATCGAATTGGTCGGCAGAGACGGCTCGGTCACAATCTTAAAAGAGGTGGTAGATTTTCCCGAGGGCACGGTCGTGGATGCGACCTTTATGTCGGCCAGGGCTCTGAACAGTTTCCTGCTGGAACAGATCGAGGCCACCAAAGCGGATGGCATTCTGTTTTCGATCCACCTCAAGGCGACGATGATGAAGGTGTCCGACCCGATCCTCTTCGGACACGCGGTCAAGGCCTTCCTGAAACCGGTGTTCGACACTTATGCAGATGATCTGGCCGCGGTGGGTGCGAACCCGAACTCAGGCTTGGGTGCCGTGCTCGAAAGCGTTCAGACCTCTCCGAAATCGGCGGAAATCCTGGCGGCGATTGACGCGACCATGGCCGATGCGCCACCGCTCTATATGGTGAATTCCGACAAGGGGATCACTAATCTGCACGTGCCTTCTGACGTGATCATCGACGCCTCCTTGCCGGCCTTGATCCGGGCGGGTGGCAAGGGCTGGGGCCCAGATGGCAAGGAAGCGGACACCGTTTGCGTGATCCCCGACAGCGCCTATGCCTCCGTTTATGACGAGGCGATCAAAGATTGCAAAGCAAACGGCGCGCTTGATCCGGCCACTGCGGGCACGGTGCAGAACATCGGCCTGATGGCGCAAAAAGCCGAAGAATACGGCTCCCACCCCACCACCTTCGAGGTTCCCACCGCCGGGACGGTTCGGATGATCGCGGCAAATGGCGACATCCTGCATGAGCATGATGTCGAGGCCGGGGACATCTGGCGGTCCGCCTCCACCCGTCAGGCCCCGATCGAGGATTGGGTGCAGCTGGCCATTGACCGGCAGGCGATCGAAGGATGCGAGGCGATCTTCTGGCTGGACGAGACCCGCGCGCATGATGCGCAACTGCTGAACTATGTGAAACCGCTGCTGACAAAGGCCGGGGTGTCGGAGAAATTCCAAATCCTTGCCCCGCGCGAGGCCACACGCGTAAGTTTTGACACCATCCGCCGTGGGGAAACCTCCATCGCCGTCACCGGGAACGTCTTGCGGGACTATCTGACCGATCTGTTTCCGATCCTCGAGCTTGGGACCTCCGCCAAGATGCTGTCCATCGTCAAGCTGATGCAGGGCGGTGGCTTGTTTGAAACCGGCGCGGGCGGATCGGCCCCCAAACACGTGCAGCAATTGGTCGAGGAAAACCATCTGCGCTGGGATTCTCTGGGAGAGTTCTGCGCCTTGGGCGAGAGCCTGAAGTTTCTGGCACAGGTCAAGGGCAACGCCAAAGCCAAGGTGCTGGGCGATGCCGTCGATCTGGCAACGCAGGGCATTTTGGATCACAATAAATCGCCCGGACGCAAGGTCGGTCAAGCCGATAACCGCGACAGCCATTATTACTTTGCGCTCTATTGGGCGCAGGCGCTGGCGGCACAGGGTGATGACGCGGAAATTGCAGCGTATTTTGTGCCCATCGCGAAGGCATTGGCAGAGAATGAAGCCGTGATTCAAGCCGAGATTGCCGCAGTTCAGGGTGCCCCGGCGCAGATCGGCGGGTATTTTCATTCTGATGCCGACAAGACCACGGCCGTGATGCGCCCGTCATCCACACTGAACGCAATCATCGACTGAACCCGCCAGCCCCCGCCACACGATCTTTGCGGCGGGGGTTGACCCATGGACCGCGTGGTTTCGTTTGATTTGAATGGAACGGTCAAAGGACGACCCTGCGTTCGAGGCTCTGGCCTCACGTCTCTGATGAAACCGCCGCAACCCTTTCGGGACCGGGTAAACACCCGGACGTTACATCCAAGGCGTCGCCTCCAGTCAAAAACCGGCTATAGGCAGCGACAGCCATGACCAATTGCAAACGCGTCCCATCGGGGCTGTCCGCGCATCCGTTAAGCGTTGACCTCAGAGGTTTCAGCCCAGTAGCGGTTCATGAGGTGCAATGCGGCATCGATGTCTTCAACCACACCGTCCACATCCATCAGCGCAACCAGTTCCGGTGCGTCACGAATAATCTGCCCGCTCAGAAATATGCGCGCGCCCGGATTACTGACACGCAGCGCAATGATCAGCCGGGCAAGCCCTGCTGCCGAATGGCTGCCTCCTGCGGATAGTCCGATGACGCGGCACCCGGAGGCTGAAATCTCCCGCACCAGGTCATGATGGGACAGCCCGACGTGCAGATCGATATCCCACCCTTCTTTGCCCAGAAGATCGGCTGCCATGCGCACACCGACGATATGGGTTTCGTCGGGGACGCAGGCAAAGACGGCGGATTTCTTGAGCACAGGCTTGTTGGGTACAAACAGATAGCTAAGGCTGCGCATGATCGAATAGATTCGGCTTGAGCCGATGGAAACCTCCACGAAAGAGACGTGATCCTCGTCCCACCAGTCCCCCAGCGTGCGTGCGGCTTCCGCCAGATAGGCCAGATATATCGCGTCCAGAGAGGCACCATCCTCGCGCAACCCGTCGATAAACGCCGCCCCCTCGCCCGGTTCAGGCGAGATCAGCGCGTAACAGAGGGTATCCACTACACGTTGTGGTGGATGGTCCAGATTATAACTATTGGTTGAACCTATGACCTTCACCCGGTTCAAGACCTCGTCGATGATTGCACCGACAACATCCTCTGGAAGCTTGGATTTAAGTTCCAGAACATTCGTCTGTGTCTTCAAGTAAATCTCGGGTGAGAATTGCTCAAAGTCTCTCTTCAATGATGGCATGATCCCCCCCGGGTCATCAGACCCCAGATCAAAAAATTTCGAAGAACGCGCGCCGTTTAATAATGATAAATTTTCATCGGCCAATCTGTCAACAATAGTTTACAAACCTTGGGGGAAAAGAAGCCCGGCGCAGCGAGTAAACACTCATCGGGAGCGCATCTTTGGGGTGTGTTCGCGCGGTACAAACGACGGCGGCGCAAATACCGCCCGCAATGCTTGTAGGGTGCCACCCAATTTCGGGCGGAGTTTTCGCACGGCGCGACGCTGCAGCAAAATCGGCGGCTATCCGCCATACCCCCCCCGATTTCGTGGGGGTTTTCCGGGAAAGACTCCCCCTCCTGAAGCGTATCCCCCTTAGGTGATCGCGCGAAACGCCCAGAAGCCCTGCACCACCCGAAACCGGACGATGCAGGTTGGTTTTTATGTCAGGCTGTGGCGCAGTTTCGGCAGGCGCGACAAAATCAATGCATCCAGTGCCAACACACTCAACAAAGCCAGACCCGCCATCGGAAAGGCCATTGAAACCGCGAGGCCCACCAGAACCGCACCTTGCCACAGCGGCAGATCTTTGGGCATGGGAGGTGCCGCGAGACGGCCAGCCTTGAGCGGGCGACGTTTCCACCACAACACAACAGAGCTGATGCATAAGAACAAGACCGACAGGCAGACAAGCGAGTTCGCCAGAACGCTCCACAAGCCCAAAACCCCCATGTGCAACGCGATGCCGACGGCCATGGCTTTGCCTGCAAGCGAATAGTCCTCGTATCTGACATCCGCCAGTATTTTGCCGGTATATTGATCAATGTGGACCGTGCGATCCGACATCGGATCCGGACTATCCGTGTTCATCGAATCGCGGCTAAGCGTCCAAACCCCGGTATCAGATTGGGGCAGATTGAGCTGATACCGCGCGTCAAATCCGATCTGGCGCGCCAGCGCATCCAACGCATCAAGCGTCACGGCACCCTGCACCACGCCCTCGCTACCGACATCGCTTCCCGAAGCCGGCATCGGCGTTTGCTCCAGCGCCCAGGGCACCTCGCGCCGGTCATGGTTCATGCTGGCATGGGTTTCATCCGACAGGGGCACATTGTCCCATTTTTCCGCCGGAAACTGGCTCCAGGCCTGTACGATCTTACCGCCCCAGATGCCTGCCCAGGCGAGCCCGGAGATCAGAAAGAACACCAAAAACAAAAACAACCAGATGCCGACAACACCGTGCAATGATTTCCACAATGCCCGCCCCCGGCCAAAACGCGGGATCAGCGCACCGCGCCATCCGGCCTCTCGCGGCCACCACATGTAAAGCCCGGTCGCAATCAGAACGAGGGTCAAAGAAGCCGCCGTTTCGAGCATAAGGTCCCCCTTCACCCCCAGCATCAAGTCACTGTGAAGCCCATCGGCAAAATCATACCAGCCGCTGCGGCGCGGAAAGGTCTCGACGATCTGAGCCGTATAGGGATCAACGGCAACCATCGTCGCGTCCTCCCCTGCGTCCACGCGAAACAGCGCCGCTACATCGTTGCTGCGGGGTGCCACATATTGCTTCAACACGCCCTGTGGGATCGCGGCGCGCACGGCATCTGCCTGAACCGATAGGGGTTGTATGATCTCTTGGGGGATAACGGGCGTGCGTTCTCCGTCACGCCCGTCGACCCAGGCGATCCACATCATGCACATGCCGGTGACGGCGAGTATGGAAAGGAACGGGATCACGAATAGCCCTGCGTAAAAGTGCCAGCGCCATGCCGCAAAGTATCGTTTATTCGCGCCGCTCTTGGGCTGCGCATTGATGTCAGTAACTGTCATGTTTTGGCTCCAAGCCTGTTGAACCGCCGGACGGGCGGGCAGAAGTTGAACTCATTTGGGGTGAGATCAGACTTGGGGCGGCGCGCGCGTCAGTCGGGAGCGATCAGGCGCGCATGTGCGGTGAAGCTCTTTGGCAACAAAGATCAGCCTGCGCGTCTGATCCGTCACCACAAGCGGCAGCGCAGGGCTGGACGGCGGCACAAGAGCCGCCCCCATCAAGCGGCACGCCTCACAGTTCTGGCGTTGCGCATCATCCTTGCCGTCCAGCCCTGCGCAGATGTCAGAGAGCGATCCGCCCGCCGCGACATAGGCCGCAAGGTCCGGCGAGACAGCTGCACGGACACCGCTATGGGAAAAAGCGGAAAGCGCCATGGCGCAGATCAGCGCCAAGCATATAACAGCTTTGCAATGGAAGACGGGAAGCCGGACCATGTGCTCAACTCTAAATGGTTCTTTCACGATTAACGAGGGGGTCTTTTGTGGTGTACGCGTCAGATCGGGAGGTCAGCGGTCAAACGCGCATTTACCAAGGCATTTTTTCGACCGTTGTTACCGTGGCGGTCGGAAATATTCCGACAAGCGGTTTTTTAATTGGGCAGGCGGCGTTTGATCCGAGCCCGGCAGCGCAGGCTATCTGCAGGACGGCCTCTTTCCTGAGGGCACCAACGGGGGCACAGTTTCTTGTCTTCTCCGGCTGTTTGTTGATGTCGTGAACCGCGGACCCAACCAGATGACCGCGGTGGAAACGACGTCCTTTACGAAACTGCGGGCAGGCGCTTCCCTTAGCAGGTCGTTACCTCGGTTCGCTCAGATCGCAAGCGTCGATATAGGCATCGGAAAAATCGCTGGTCAACTCGACCCACATGGGCAGGTGATCGCTCATCTTATAGGTCCGCCAGGTTTTATAGGACCCCTCGCTGCGTTGGGGTTGATAGATCGACCGTTCTGCCAATGTGTACACATGGTCAAAGAAATCGAACACATTGGCCCCGCGCACCTCAAACCGCGTATAGCCGCGCACCCGCGCCGGTTCCCAGAAGGCGATCTGGTCATAGGCCTTGTCCTTGGCCACATTGGAGCCGGGGATCGAGCGGATTTCCTGTGGCACCTCAAACCCGTTGGCCTCCAAAGCCTGCATCGTCTCATGCTCGGCACTCAGGATATTGAAATCCCCCAGAACGGCGGTCAGCACCGTGTTTTCAGGGTTCTTGCTCATCTCCTTGGCCGCCCGTTTACCCAACGCGGCGGTCAGGCTGGCAATTTCGCGCTGCCGCTGCGCCAACAGTTTTTCATCCTCATTGTCGCCGAAATAGATATGCACCGTCGCAAGGTCGATCTTGAGCCAACCCGCCTGAAAACTCACCAGGTAAGGCGTGCGTGCGAATTGCTTGAAGCTTTGGTCCAGAGCTTGTCCGGGGAACCGCAGCCGAAAATCCTCCCCGCAGATTTTCCCCTCCGGCACCTGCACCGTGACCCGGCCTCTTGTGCCGGGCGGGCGCGTCACTTCAGTGCCTCGGGTGACCGCAAGCGCGCTGCCCTCGGGCAATTTCAAATAGGTATCAGCCGGCAGGGCGATATCAACGTCCTCGGCCAATTTGACGACGCCGCCCTTCTTATCACTGCGCGCGCGGTAAACGCCGGAGAGGTCCACACCGTCGGGCAATTCCAGCGAGATACCATTTTCCAACCGGATCCGCTCGCCAAAGCTGGCGAGGATCTTTTTGCCATCAGGCAGGGTCAATTCGCCCGCAATGTTGCGAAACCGCACCCGGTTGCGGTTGAAGGCAAACACCATACGCTCCCCGTTGCCCGCGCCCCCATCGGTGACATCCGTAGCCAGATAATCCCAGGCCGGTCCCAGGATCGCCAGCAATGCGTGGAATTCGCGCATGTTGTCGCGCACCTCCTGCAAGGCGACAATGTCGAAATTCGAAATGATTTCAGCCATATAATAAAGCGGCTCATAGGTATCGCGCCCGCCGTATTTGGTATTGCCGAATTCGCGGATGTTCCATGTCCCGATGCGCACCGTGCCCATGCGATCCGTGCCCTGCGGGAAATGGGCGCGCAAAGCGGCGCGCAGACGGCGTAACCCGGTGATGGTGCGTTTGCGCAAGACCTCCTTGGGTGATCCGGCGGGATGGCTCTGGCTCAGACTGGCGTAGGTCGGCATCCTCTGTCCTCTCACGTACGGGCGCGGTGCAATTGCCATGCTACGAGCGAAGTCGCAAAACACCAATGCCGTAAACGCGTCATCGGATCGGGTCTCTTCCTATTGCCCGTTATCTGCGTCACACTGTCCGTGACCCTTTCCGGAAAGACCAGCAGATGCCCTATACCCAAGCTTCAAAAACTCTGACCCACGCGGCTGTCATGACCATGTTGAGCGCGGCCATTGCCGAAGCCGAAAGCCAGGGGCAACCACAATGCATCGTGATCGTGGATGCAAGTGGCGAACTTCTGGGCGAAATCCGCATGACCGGTGCGAAGTTTCTGAGCCGCAAAAGCGCGCGTTCCAAGGCGCTGACAGCGGCTTCGATCCGAGCAGCGACTACCGCCATTCCAGAAACTGCGCGCCAGCCCATCGGTATGGCGACAGGAGGCAATATGACAGCATTGCCCGGCGGTTTGCCCATTGTAATGAACGGGGAATGCCTCGGGGGCATCGGTGTCGGGTCGGGCAC
The DNA here is from genome assembly GCF_014337925.2 of Roseobacter fucihabitans. Taxonomy (NCBI): domain Bacteria; kingdom Pseudomonadati; phylum Pseudomonadota; class Alphaproteobacteria; order Rhodobacterales; family Roseobacteraceae; genus Roseobacter; species Roseobacter fucihabitans. The sequence continues at coordinate 3,489,008 of NZ_CP143423.1, forward strand.
GGGGGAGCAGGATGTCGCCGTGGCCACGGCCGCGCTGAAAGCGATTAGTGCGGATATCTGATCACCCCTCGCGGCGTGACACCCCAAACCCGATTGGTTTGCGTTTGTTGCCCGGCAACGCCGGATCAGGCCCCCAGATCGCCTGATAGGTATCCACCGCCATACCCCTGTTCTGCATGATAAATGCCGCAATCAGCAGACCCGCCCACCACACCAGCAAGCTCAGCCCCATCCAATTCGGCGCATTGGCCTGCCACAGCCCCGTCGCGATCGCGCTCACCGAAAGCACCAGCGCCAGATAACCCGCCCCCTTATGGATATACTCAAATGCCAACCGCCGCGGGGTCATGTCGAAATGATCGCCGCGCGCCGTACCATCAGGCGCAGGCGCGGTTGGCCCGCCCTTGGTGCCACGCAGGATGCCCCCCACGATCTGCACCACCGCCAAGGACAACACCGCCCAACCGATGTAGAAATGCGGTCCAGGTTTGATCGTCAGTGGCGGCGCGAGCAGGATCAACGCCAGTCCGATCAGCATCAATAGGCAAGCGCTGTATTGACACGCCCGATGCGTATTCCACCAGAGGTGATGATCCAGCTGGCGCGGCCAGTCCTGCCCCGGCATGATCTTGAAAAATCGCGCAATGAGGATGCCCAATGGCACCAGCACACCCCAGGCCAACACCATCAGCCGCGCGTGCCAGCTGAGCAAACCACCCACGTCATGCGCGCTTGCGCCGTCCATCGGGGCCAGCAGCCATTCCCACATCAGCCCTTGACCGCTCCTGCCGTCATGCCGGTGATGATCTGGCGCGACGCAACAAAGGTAAAGATGATCGGCGGGATCGCCAGCAACATGCCCGTGGCCATGATCACGCCCCAATCGATGTCAAATTCCGTGATGGAGTTCACAATTGTCACCGGCACCGTGCGCGAATTGCGATCCGCCAGCGCATTGGCCAGCAGGAATTCATTCCAGGCGACGCGAAAAGTAAATATCGCCGCCGCCGCCAGCCCCGGCTTGATCAGGGGCAGGACCACAAGGAAAAACACCTGAAACGGCCCCGCCCCATCCATGCGCGCGGCCTCTTCGAGCTGGATCGGGACCTGCACGATGAAGCTCTGCAGGATCCAGATCACAAACGGCAGGTTCATCGCTACATAGACCAGAATGATGCCTGCCCGCGTCCCGTCGATCTGAAACTGGAAGGTCCAGATGCCAAAGACCGGCACCAGCAACACCGCAGGCGGCACCATGCGCATCGCTAAAGTGGACAGCGACACCGTATCGCGCCCCATAAAGCGGAACCGTACGAGAGCGTATGCCGCCATGCACCCGATCACCAGCGTCAGAACCGTGGAGACCAGAGCGATAACCAGCGAGTTGATCAGGGCCCGTCCGAAGGTCTTGTCGCAATACTCAATATGGGGCGCTTCATACCACAGGAAATCACACAGCGCGGTTTCGTAATTGCGTAAAGTGGGCATGAACAGAAGCGAGGAGGTGTCGGACATGATGTCCACGTTAAGCTTGAGCGATGTCATCAACATCATCGCAATCGGCCCGACGGACATGACCACCAGGGCCACCAAAAGGGCATAAAACGCAGGGTTCTGACGGTCATAGGTCTTGGCGGACATCTTAGAGATCCTCCTCGGCGGCCTTGCGCAACCGTGCGGCGCGGGCCTCCATCGCCTTGTTGTAAAAGAACATCCCGAAGGTCAGCAGCATCAACAGGATCAATAGGTAATTCGACATCGCCGCCGCCTCCCCCAATTCACGGAATTCCGATGCCGTACGTGAAATGCGCAATGACAGAATTTCGGTGGAAAGCCCCGGCCCGCCATTGGTCAGCACAAGGATGACTTCAAGCACCTTGAACGCATCAATCAGACGCAACAACAGCGTGACAATCAGCACCGGCAACATCAAAGGCAGCTTGATGTAGATGATCTGCTGCCACCCCGTCGCGCCGTCAATGCGCGACGCTTCCATCGCCGATTGCGGCAAGGATTGCAGCGCCGCCAGCGACAGGATGAAAATGAACGGCGTCCATTGCCAGACATCGGCGATCACCACGGAGGCAAAGGCCCAATCGCCCGTCGAAAGCCATGGTATTGGCTCAAACCCCATGGATTTCAGCGTTCTGTTAAATATGCCTACGGTCGGGTGATACATGTAGCGCCACATGAGGCCGACCACGATCGGTGCAATCATCATCGGCAGGATGAACAGCGTGCGCAGCAGCGACATGCCGCGGATATTGCGATCCAGCAGCAACGCCAAACCGACGCCCAGAAACATCTCCAGCGACACGACCACCACGGCGAATTTGATCGTGACCCAAAAGCTTTCGAGAAAACTCGCGTCACTCAGCAGGTTGATGTAATTGCGCAGGCCAACGAATTCCGCCTCACCAATGCGCTGGCTCGGGTTCCAGTCCAGAAAACTGGCGTAAATCATATAGCCAATGGGATAGAGCAACGCGATTGCCATGATGATGGCCGCTGGAGCCAGGAACAGATAGGGCGTGAGCCTGTTGACGTTCGCGCTTTGCATGAGCTCTTTACCAGGGGTTTTGAGGGCTCGGGCAACGGCGTGCCGCCCGAGCAGGTTTCATTTGGGGGGGAAGCGGGGCCACAGTTGGTTTCACCACCCGCTTACCCCCCGCCCGACAAAACCATGTTTCGCCGTTACTGCCAGGTGTAGTATCCGGCCTCGTCCATAATAGCGCGCGCGCGTTCCGCCACACCGTCCAGCGCTTCTTGCGGGTCGAGCCCTTCGGTCAGCACCTGGCTCATGGTCGTGCCGATATCGGCGTTGATCTTGCCCCATGTTGGGATGATCGGGCGCCAGTCGGGATCGGCGTATTTCAACGCTTCGCCAAAAGTCGCCGAATAGGGGTATTTCGCGTTCAGCTCGGCGTTCTCATAGGTCGAGAACCGCGACGGGTTGCCGCCTGCCATCGCCACCATCAGATCGCCCTTCTTGGAGGTCAGCCATTGCATCAGCAGAAACGCCGCTTCTTTGTTTTGGGCGTTCTTGGGGATGGCGATACCAAAACCACCAGTTTGCGAACCACGGCGCACACCTTCGGGGTGCAGCGCATAACCGACGTTACCCACAACCTTGGACTTGCTAGGGTCCTCGAACCCGGCGGCAAAGGCAATACTATCCATGAACATGGCGGCCTGGCCCTGCTGGAAAGCGGCGGCGGCTTCGGCGGGACCAAAGGTCTGGGACCCTTCGGGCCCACAATCCACTATGGTTTTCAACGCATTTGCAGCGGCGACACCGGCCTCATTGTTGATAATCGGCTCCCATGCGTCGTCAAACACACGACCGCCCAAGGGCGCGAGATGCAACAAAAACGCGTGGCTGGCCTGGTGACCGGAGGCTGCGCGTGAGGCCATGCCACCCATGCCGGGCTCCAGTTCGGGGATCTTACAAGCCGCATCCAGAAGCTGGTCGTAGGTCTCGGGCGTTGCGATCCCGTGCTTTTCAAAGATGTCCTTGCGGTAGGCCAAGACGGATGTTTCCGAGCCAAACGGAATACCAAAAAGCGATCCGGTCGGTCCGGGCAAATACCCTTTCTTACCACCCGCGACGCCGATATTGGCGACATAGCCGTCGATCAAATCCTCTGCCTCATAGTTCGGATCAGCCAATTTCGGGTTCATGAAGAATCGCGCGAGGTTTTCCAACTGATCTGCAAAAACATAATCCGCCTTGGAGAAAACCACATAAGAGATCAGGTCATAATCGCCCTCATCCTTGGTCAGTTCCAGCGTCTGGCGCTCGCGCATCTTGAGATATTGCAACTGGTCCACTTCGACCTCGATACCGGTTTCTTCGGTGAAGGCAGGCAGCACCTTCATCATCGCGTTATAATGCGGGTGGGCGGGTACGTTGATCACAAGCGTCGTGCCCGCGTAGGGTTCGTAGGGATTGGCAAAAGCCGTCCCCACCAGTGAAACAGAAACCGCAGTCCCCGTCAGGATCGTTTTCAGTGATAGCATTCGTTAGTCCTCCCTAATGCCATATCCGTTGTGTCAGAGCCGAAGCCCCGACGTCTTGTCAAAAATCATCAACTCATTGGTGAGCACGCCAAATGTCTGCGTGATGCCAGCCTTGACCGGGGCCGCGCTTTGGGTCTCCACCAGCACGTCAACGCCACCACAGCGCGTCACCAGAACCGATTGCGCGCCCAGGTATTCGGACACCACAACGCGCAATTCAATCGGCGCGCCTTGCGTCAGATCGGTGGTGAAACTCGAGGGGCGCACGCCCAAGGTGATGCTTTTGTCCGGCGCGGTTTTGACGCGCGCAGCCATTTGCGAATCCAATGGCAGATGAAACCCATCCCCGCGCACCCAAATGGCACCACTTTCCTCCACCAGATCGCCGTCAACAAAATTCATCGTCGGTGATCCGATAAAACCCGCCACGAATTTATTGGCCGGCGATTTGAACAGCTCTTCAGGCGAGCCCTGTTGCTGGATGAACCCATCGCTCATGACCACAATGCGATCCCCCAGCGTCATGGCCTCGACCTGATCGTGGGTGACATAAACCATATTCTTGTCGATGGTGTCGCGCATCTCGGCCAATTCCGCGCGCATTTTGCCACGCAGTTTAGCGTCCAGATTGGAGAGCGGTTCGTCAAACAGGAACGTCCCGGCATCACGCACCAGGGCGCGCCCCATAGCAACCCGCTGGCGCTGCCCGCCCGACAACTCCGCAGGCTTGCGGTCCAGCAGGTGCGCGATGTTGAGCATACCCGCCACGCGCTGCACTTTTTCCTCAATTTCGGGCTTCGGCACCCGCGCCAGCCTCAAGGCAAAGGACATATTTTTGGCGATGTTCATATGCGGATAAAGCGCGTAATCCTGAAACACCATCGCCAGGTCCCGCTCTTTGGGATCGAGCTTGCTGATCGGACGGTCATCAAAATATATCTCGCCGCCCGACAGCGTTTCCAGCCCCGCCAGCATCCGCAGGGTCGTGGATTTACCGCAGCCCGACGGGCCCACCAGAACCGTGAACTCACCATCATCCAGCGCCAGATCGAAGGGCGGCAGCACTTCGACGGCACCATAACTCTTGGCAACCTGATCAAAGACAATTCGTGGCACGCAAGTCCCCCCAAAGCGTATCCGGCAAAGCATCAGTGATGCGCGCCTTTTGGTGACAAGACTGCATCCAGACGCGAATTTCAGGAAGGACAAAAACCGGAAACTACGTTAACGTTAACGTTCACAGCATGCTACCTCTTGAAAAAATTAAGTAAAACAACACTCCACCTGAACCGAATCAAAGAACGCCCCCATATGTCACGCCAATCGAAACCCAGCAAAATCGAAGATATCGCTCGGATGGCCGATGTCAGCATCATGAGCGTGTCGCGCGCCATCCGAGGCGTCGAGGGCGTGTCGGAAAAGAAGCGCGCCGAAATTCTCAAGATCGCGCGGAAAATGAAATACATGCCCAACAGTGCGGCGCGCTCGCTGGCGGTGGCGAACTCCAACCTGATCGGTATTTCGCTACCAACCTTTGCCGCGGACGTCTTTGCCGAAATCCTCAACGGCATGCGCCAGACCTTCGATACGGCGGGCTATTCCAGCGTGATCGACACCACCGAATATGACAGCGAGGCAGAGCTGAACTGGGTGCGCAGGCTCCTCTCCTGGCAGCCCGCCGCCATCATTCTGACCGGCACCGACCACCACCCCGAAACGCGTGACCTTCTCAAAGCCTCCCCTATTCCCGTGCTGGAAATCTGGGACCACACGGATGATCCTATCGACATCTGCGTCGGCATTGATCATTTTCAGGCCGGGCAGATGATCGGCGAGCACGCCGTATCGCTGGGGTATCAACGCCCCGCCTTCGTCAGTACGCCGCGGGGCCATGACAAGCGCGCCGACGCACGGCTGGAAGGTATCCGGCGCGTCTTCTCCCAACAGCGCGCAGCCCCGGTGATTGCCGCGCGGCCCCCCTTGGGAAATGCTTTCGTGACCGGATTTGAAGGAACGAAAACACTTTTGGCAAATCATGCGCCCGATCTCATCTGTTATCTGAACGATCACATGGCCTTTGGGGGGTTGATGTGTTGCCAGGCCGAGGGCCTTTCGGTACCCGATGACATCGGCGTCATAGGCTTCAATGGTCTCGATCTGGCCACGGTGCTTCCGATCAAACTCACGACGGTGCGCACCCTGCGACGGCTCATGGGCATCACCGGGGCGCGCAATCTGCTAGCCCGGATTAATGGTGTGCCCACCGAGCTTAGCAAGATTTTGCCGCTGGAACTGCAACCCGGCCAAACAACCCGCCCCCAGACCGATAACGATCTGATGAAGAAAGGGTTTTTCCGCTCATCACAATCCTTGGGGCGATAGGCTGCGCCTCAAGCGGCGGGGTCGACGGCGACTATTCTTTGCCTTCAGGGAAGGCAACAGGCCCCCCGTGTTTTTCCCAGGTTGAGAAGCCCTCTTTGAGATGTGCGGCCTCAAAGCCCATATCCTGCAAGGTTGCTGTCGTCAGCGCCGAGCGCCATCCAGAGGCGCAATGGAAGACGAATTTCTTATCCTGCGCAAATATATCCTTGAAATAGGGGCTATCGGGATCAACCCAGAATTCAATCATCCCGCGCGGCGCGTGAAAACTACCCGGAATAAACCCGCCGCGCTGGCGTTCACGCACGTCGCGGATATCCACCACTACCACATTCGGGTCCTCCAGCATCGTGATCAAATCCGCTGTCTCGATCTCCTCAATGCGTGCCCGCGCGGCGGCGACCATCTGTGCAGAGGTTTGTTTCAACGTCGACATAATGATTTCCCATTTTAAGGTACGCCTCAAGGGTGACACAGCGCGCACCACAGGGCAACGGCATGTGATTGACTTACGCCCCGCTTTCAGAGGATCAAAGAGCACATCACCGCAGGACCCAGCCTTTGGATTACACAACCACCCTCATCGTGGCAGGGGCCGCTTTCCTCTTTTCGGGCGCTGTAAAAGGGCTGACTGGAATCGGAATGCCCACGGCGGCAATCGCGCTGATGACGCTCTTTCTCGATCCGCGCACGGCCATTGCGCTGGTGCTCTTCCCGATGATCGGCTCGAACGCCTGGCAGGTCTACCGCGCCGGTCATTTGCGCCGCACCGCGCGGCGATATGCGGTTTTTGCGGTGGTTCTGCTTGGGGGTGTCACCCTCACGGCCTTTGTCACGCGAAACACCGGTGATCGCGTCCTTTTGGCCATTCTGGGGCTGGTCATCCTGTTCTTTGTCGCCGTCAGCTGGAAGGGTCTGCTCCTCCCCCTGCCCGCGCGTCATGATCGCAATGCGCAAATCGGGTTTGCCCTATTTGCAGGTGTCGTGGGCGGCATGACCGCTGGCTGGGGCGCGCCGCTGGCGATGTATCTGGCGACCAGACAGGTGGATAAGGATGAATTCATCCGCGCCACTGGCTTTTTGATCTTTGTGGGCAGCGTGCCTTTATGTCTCGCCTATATCCACTTGGGCTTTATGACCGGAACCTTGGCGGGGGCCTCCGCGCTGATGTTGATCCCCACACTCATGGGGTTTTCCATGGGCGAATTCTTGCGTAACCGCCTATCCGTCGCCGGGTTTCGCAATGCTCTATTGATCGTATTCGTGCTGATGGGCTTGAACCTGATCCGACGCGCGATCTGGTATGTTTGATCTGTCGTGGACAGGCACCCCCTCTCGACGACTTGCCCCGTTGGTTTAATCCATCATATCCAAATTGTTTCCATGACTTTGGACAGTGCCAAGTTTGTAATTAGCTTCTGTCGGTCAGACCTTTTGGCGCGACAACACAGAAAGCGCAGTCGCTCTGTCTTGCCCGCCAGGACGCCCTCACCCTGCCTTCTTGGGACTGGAAACGAATGGCGTAAGAAAAACCCCCGCTGATCTCTCAGCGGGGGTTTTTCAGATTACGCGGCGGTGCGCAGGTTTGCAGGCAAATTCGCTGCCGCCGTCTACGCCGTTCCCGCAGAGCGGGACCGACGGGTCACCAGTCCTCGCGAACCACGACCCGTGTCTTGATCGGCAGTTTCATCGCAGCAAGGCGCAGGGCCTCACGCGCGATTTCATCATTCACACCGTCGATTTCGAACATCACGCGACCCGGTTTGACCTTGGCAGCCCAACGGTCCACGGAGCCTTTACCTTTACCCATCCGAACTTCGATAGGCTTGGCTGTGACTGGCACATCCGGGAAAATCCGGATCCAGACGCGGCCCTGGCGTTTCATGTGACGCGTCATCGCGCGGCGTGCCGCCTCGATTTGACGTGCTGTAACCCGCTCGGGTTCAATGGCTTTCAACCCATAGGTGCCGAAGTTCAGGTCAGACCCGCCCTTTGCCAAACCCTTGATCGAGCCTTTGAACTGTTTGCGGAATTTAGTGCGTTTTGGTTGTAGCATCTGTCATTCCCCTTTAACGACGACCGCCTGCACCGCGAGGTGCTGGGCCATCCTGGAGTTCCTGTGCCTTACGGTCACGTGCAGCCGGATCGTGCTCCATGATCTCACCTTTAAAGATCCAGGTCTTGATCCCGATGATGCCATAAGCCGTCTTCGCTTCCACATGTGCGTAATCGATATCGGCCCGCAGGGTATGCAAAGGCACGCGACCTTCACGGTACCATTCGGTCCGTGCGATTTCAGCACCGCCCAAACGGCCCGCAACGTTCACGCGGATGCCCAGGGCACCCATGCGCATGGCGTTCTGCACCGCACGTTTCATCGCACGACGGAAAGACACCCGGCGTTCCAACTGCTGTGCAATGCTCTCACCCACAAGGGCGGCATCCAGCTCAGGCTTGCGCACTTCAACGATGTTGAGGTGCAGCTCGCTTTTGGTGATCTTGGCGATCTTCTGGCGCAGACCTTCGATGTCCGCCCCTTTCTTGCCAATGATGACACCGGGACGCGCCGTGTGGATCGTGACGCGGCACTTTTTGTGCGGACGCTCGATGATCACACGAGCCACACCGGCCTGATGACACTCTTTCTTGATGAAGGCGCGGATTGCGAGATCTTCGAGCAGAAGATCACCGTAATCTTTGGTGTCGGCATACCAGCGGCTGTCCCAGGTGCGGTTCACCTGCAGGCGCATACCGATCGGATTTACTTTGTTACCCATCAGGCTTGCTCCTCAACTTGGCGTACAACGATCGTGATTTCCGAAAACGGCTTGATGATCTTGCCGAAACGGCCTCGAGCCCGAGGGCGACCGCGTTTCATGGTCATGTTCTTGCCCACATAGGCCTCGGACACGACCAATTCGTCCACGTCCAGGTTGTGATTATTTTCGCCGTTCGCGATTGCGGATTGAAGGCATTTCTTCACATCCAATGCGATCCGCTTCTTGGAGAAGGTCAGGTCCGTGAGGGCCTTATCCACCTTCTTGCCACGGATCATCGCGGCGACGAGGTTGAGTTTCTGCGGGCTTGTGCGCAGCATGCGCAGCTTGGCGCGTGCTTCGTTATCTGCCACGCGGCGGGGATTCTTATCCTTGCTCATTTGCGTTTCGCCTTCTTGTCAGCGGCGTGACCGTAATAGGTCCGCGTGGGCGAGTATTCCCCGAATTTCTGACCAATCATCTCCTCGGAAATATTGACCGGGATGTGCTTGTGACCGTTGTACACGCCAAAAGTCAAACCCACGAATTGCGGCAGGATTGTCGAGCGGCGCGACCAGATCTTGATCACTTCGTTGCGACCGCTCTCGCGGGACGCTTCGGCCTTTTTCAACACATAACTGTCGACAAAAGGGCCTTTCCATACTGAACGAGACATATATTAACGCCCCTTCTTCTTGGCGTGGCGCGAGCGCAGAATGAGCTTGCTTGACGCTTTTTTCTTGTTCCGGGTTTTTGCACCCTTTGTCGGCTTGCCCCAGGGCGTAACCGGATGACGACCACCAGAGGTCCGGCCTTCACCACCACCATGCGGGTGATCGATCGGGTTCATCACGACACCACGCACAGACGGGCGGATGCCCTTGTGACGCATGCGGCCCGCTTTACCGTAGTTCTGGTTGGAGTTGTCGGGGTTGGACACGGCACCAACGGTGGCCATGCATTCCTGACGCACAAGACGCAGCTCGCCGCTGCTCAGACGGATCTGAGCGTAACCGCCATCACGACCCACAAACTGGGCGTATGTGCCGGCGGCACGGGCGATCTGGCCGCCTTTTCCGGGCTTCATCTCGATATTGTGGATAATAGTACCGATAGGCATGCCAGAGAACGGCATCGCGTTACCGGGCTTGATGTCCGCTTTCAGCGACGCGACGACCTTGTCGCCAATCGCAATACGCTGAGGGGCCAGGATATAGGCCTGCTCACCATCATCATATTGGATGAGCGCGATGAAGGCCGTCCGGTTGGGGTCATATTCGATGCGCGCGACTGTGGCCGACACATCCATTTTATTCCGTTTGAAATCTACGATACGGTAAAGGCGCTTGGCCCCACCGCCTTTTCGACGCATCGTGATCCGTCCGGTATTGTTCCGTCCGCCATGTTTGGACAAGCCCTCAGTGAGGGCTTTGACCGGGCGGCCTTTCCAGAGCTCCGAACGGTCGATCAGTACCAGCCCACGCTGGCCCGGCGTCGTCGGTTTATACGACTTGAGTGCCATGTTGTCTGTCTTCCGTTTTGCTGTTCGGCGGCCCCAAGTATCAGGAATTCCGCCTGTGGTATGAAGGCCCCCGTAGGTGCCCGATTTAGATGGTCTTTCAACCAAAAGACAAATCCCGGAGGAATCCGGGGCCTTGCCGATGGGGTCGTTTAGGGGATGTGGCAAAGGGGGTCAAGGGCGCGAATAAGCTTAACCGCCCGCGCGCCCTGATTTCGCAGCTCGAGGAGCGAACCAAGCTTCAAGTCGCGTGAAACAGGGGGACTAAAGTCACAACCCGCTATCGGTCGACAAAGAGCTCAGGGAAAGGGGAGTGGCTCTAGTTTTACGAGGCAATCTGCTGCCTTTTTAAGCGGCATCAACAGAAAATCGTCCGCGATGTCCAGCGGAATATTGCCGTCTCTGAACATAAACAAAAAACGAAACTCATATTCAGATAAAAATTGCTTAGGCTTACGAAACGGAGCATCCCACAAGAGGTCTTCCAGTTTCTTCGTTGGGTCATCCAATAAATTAGTCAGCGTCAATTCACTCTTTTCGTAAACTACTGGGGAAAAACTGAGGTCAATATCTGGAAGTCCTGTAAAGGTTGTTGATTTGTTATCCCCTGAGCGCAGTTCGATTTGTCCATTCGCCGCCATTTCTTGCAGCCCATCTTTTAGCGCTTGTCCGAATTTTGCAATGTCAGTGTGGTGAATCGACCAACGAGAATTGTAGCCGTGGATCACAGGTTCTAAATCCCACTTCCCAATACTCATACAAAATATCAAGCCGTTGGGGGCAACGTACTCCAACTCGCATTGCCCCGTCACACTTAACAATCCCCCCTCCTTTTGCTGTATCGACGAAAACTTGCCAGTCTTTAACAGGTATCGTCCGGGCACCCTTGGGAATGCCTCTTCGTTTCCGAATCGTGCAGCTGTTTGCAGAGAATTGAAAACAGAAGCTGGTAAATCAACGCTCGAGAATATGACCCTGTAATGTTGCACCCCTTCAAGTTCGTCTTTGATCGAAATATTTTCGATTGTCCGATAGCTACTCAACGAACCAAGTCTTATGTAATCTGTCTCACCGGTAACTTTATATTTCTGGTGACAGAATTTATGTAGAAACATGTCGATCGCCCCACTGGATAAAAAAAACCCCAGTCACTCGCGCGACCGGGGTTTTCAATTTCAAACTGTAAAGCGGCTCAGAGACCCGTAGACACATCAATCGTGTTGCCGGCTTCTAGCGTCACATAGGCCTTCTTCACGTCTTTGCGGCGGCCAAACTGGCCCCGGAAACGCTTGGATTTACCTTTAGTAATCGTGGTGTTGACCGCTTTGACCTTCACACCAAAGAGTGCCTCAACGGCCTCCTTGATCTGGGGTTTGTTGCTCTCAATCGCCACTTCAAAAACCACAGCACCGTTCTCGGACGACATTGTTGCTTTCTCGGTGATGATCGGCTTGCGGATCACATCGTAGTGTTCTGCCTTGGCGCTCATTTCAAACGGGCCTCCAGTGCTTCGACACCCGCCTTCGTGATCACCAGAGTGTCGCGCTTGAGGATATCATATACGTTTGCGCCCATTGTCGGCAGGATATCCAGACCTTCAATGTTGCGCGCGGCTTGGGCGAAGTGCTCGTTCACGGAGGCACCATCGATGATCAAAGCGCGTTTCCAACCGAGGTTTTTCACCTGCTTGGCCAAAGCGGCGGTTTTCCCATCAGAGGTCGCATCGTCGATGATGACCAATTCGCCCGCTTTCATCTTGGCAGAAAGCGCGTGGCAAAGACCCAGCTTGCGGAACTTCTTGGTCAGCTCGTGACCGTGGCTACGCGGGGTTGGACCCTTATAAACACCACCACCGCGAAAGATCGGAGCAGAACGTGCGCCGTGACGAGCGCCGCCGGTGCCTTTCTGGCGATAGATCTTCTTGGTGGAATAGCTGACTTCCATCCGTGTCTTGACCTTGTGCGTACCAGCCTGCGCGTTGTTACGCTGCCAGCGCACGACGCGGTGCAGGATGTCGGCGCGTGGCTCGAGGCCAAACAGGGCCTCGTCCAGATCGACCGACCCGGCTTTGCCGCCGTCCAGTTTGATGACATCGAGTTTCATGCGTCACCTTCTTTCTTATCTGCAGCTTCCGCATCAGCGACCGTATCAGGTTTCGCCTCTGCTGCTTCTGCGGCTTCCATTGCGGCTTGCTCTTCTGCAGCTGCGGCGGCGGCGGCGGCTTCTGCTTCGGCGGCAGCGGCTGCGGCGGCTGCTTCAGCGGCTTTTTCGGCTTCTTCCGCGGCAGATTTCAAAGCAGCGGGCAAAATGGCATTTTCAGGGAACGGCTTTTTTACCGCATCCTTGACCGTGACCCACCCGCCTTTGGAACCTGGAACGGCACCTTTGACCATGATCAAACCACGATCCGCATCCGTGCGCACAACCTGAAGATTTTGCGTGGTGACGCGGGCCGCACCCATGTGACCGGCCATTTTCTTGCCTTTGAAAACCTTACCGGGATCCTGACACTGGCCAGTGGAGCCGTGCGAACGGTGCGAAATCGACACACCGTGCGTCGCGCGCAAACCACCGAAGTTGTGACGCTTCATCGCACCAGCAAAACCTTTACCGATCGACGTGCCCGCCACATCAACGAACTGACCTTCAAAGTAATGATTGGCTGTGATTTCCTCACCCACACCGATCAGGTTCTCGGCATCCACGCGGAATTCGGCAACCTTACGCTTTGGTTCAACCTTCGCTGCTGCAAAGTGACCGCGCATGGCTTGGGACGTCCGCTTGGCCTTGGCCGTTCCGGCACCGAGCTGGACAGCGGAATAGCCGTCTTTCTCAGAGGTCCGCTGAGCGACAACCTGCAGCTTGTCGAGTTGAAGAACGGTCACAGGGATCTGCTTACCGTCTTCCATGAACAGCCGGGTCATCCCGACTTTTTTTGCAATAACGCCTGAGCGCAACATGATATTACCCTCCTAGGCTTATGATTGCAGTTTGATCTCGACGTCCACACCAGCGGCGAGGTCGAGCTTCATCAGCGCGTCCACGGTCTGGGGGGTCGGATCAACGATATCCAGCAGACGCTTGTGCGTGCGGATCTCGAACTGGTCACGGGATTTCTTGTCAACGTGGGGACCACGCAGAACGGTGAATTTTTCGATCTTGTTCGGCAATGGAATTGGGCCGCGAACAGATGCGCCGGTCCGCTTGGCGGTGTTGACGATCTCTTGTGTGGACGCGTCCAACACACGATAATCAAACGCCTTCAGGCGGATGCGGATATTTTGGCTTTGTGCTGCCATTTTTTCTTATCCCTTAAAACGGGTCTTGAAACGGAGAGGAAGAGGGGCCTCATCGCACCCCTTCATCGCGCTTGTGCTCATCGGCAAACATTTCCGAATAAGCAGAGGTGCCGAATATGATCCGGCACCTCTATTGTCTAGAGTAAGTTTGTAATTTACTCAGTAATTTTGGACACGACACCCGCACCGACGGTGCGGCCACCTTCGCGGATCGCGAAACGCAGGCCCTGCTCCATCGCGATCGGTGCGATCAGCTCGACGCCAAAGCTCACGTTGTCGCCCGGCATCACCATTTCGGTGCCTTCAGCCAACTGAACCGTGCCCGTCACATCCGTCGTACGGAAGTAAAACTGCGGGCGGTAATTCGCGAAAAACGGCGTGTGACGGCCCCCCTCATCCTTGGTCAGGATATAGGCTTCGGCCTCGAACTTGGTGTGTGGTTTCACGGAACCGGGCTTGCACAGCACCTGGCCACGCTCAACGCCTTCACGGTCGATACCGCGCAGCAATGCGCCGATGTTGTCGCCCGCTTCACCACGATCCAGCAGCTTGCGGAACATTTCAACGCCCGTGCAGGTAGTCTTCTTGGTGTCACGAATGCCAACGATTTCAATCTCATCGCCCACATTGATCACGCCACGCTCAACACGACCGGTCACAACCGTACCGCGACCGGAGATCGAGAACACGTCTTCCACAGGCATCAAAAACGGCTGGTCAATCGCCCGCTCAGGCGTCGGGATGAACTCATCCACGGCCGCCATCAGCTTGCGAATGGATTCTTCGCCAATCTCTGGGTTTTCACCGTTCATCGCCGCCAGCGCGGAGCCGGGGATCACCGGAATATCATCGCCAGGGTATTCGTATTTGCTCAGAAGCTCGCGGATTTCCATCTCGACCAGTTCCAGCAACTCTTCGTCATCCACCTGATCGACCTTGTTCATGTAGACAACCATCGAAGGAATGCCGACCTGACGGCCAAGCAGGATGTGCTCGCGCGTTTGCGGCATCGGGCCATCAGCCGCGTTTACCACCAGGATCGCGCCGTCCATCTGCGCCGCACCGGTGATCATGTTCTTGACGTAATCCGCGTGGCCGGGGCAATCGACATGCGCATAGTGGCGCGCTTCGGTCTCATATTCGACGTGCGCCGTAGAGATCGTGATCCCACGCGCTTTCTCTTCAGGCGCGCCATCAATCTGGTCATAGGCCTGAAAATCGCCAAAATACTTCGTGATCGCAGCCGTCAACGTCGTCTTGCCGTGGTCAACGTGACCAATCGTGCCAATGTTTACGTGCGGTTTAGTACGTTCAAACTTTGCCTTTGCCATGGTGGCCTCCTTAGGTGTTCTTCAGGCGGGACGCCTGCTTGTTTTCTGTGGCGGTGGGCCCGCCGGTGTTTGTAGTCCGCTGCCCCGAAGGGCAACGGGTTTTACGCGAATTTGGCCTGAATCTCATCCGAGATGTTCTGTGGCACCGCCTCATAGTGGTCGAACTGCATGGTGAAGTTCGCACGGCCCGATGACATCGACCGCAACGTGTTGATGTAACCGAACATATTCGCCAGCGGCACGAAGGCGTCGATGGCAATCGCGTTGCCGCGTGTGTCCTGACCCTGCACCTGACCGCGACGCGATGTCAGATCACCGATGATGCCACCGGTGTATTCTTCGGGCGTCACAACTTCGACTTTCATGATCGGTTCGAGCATTTTCGCACCGGCTTTTTTCATGCCTTCGCGCATCCCCATTCGGGCTGCGATTTCAAACGCAAGCACCGAGGAGTCAACATCGTGGAATTTACCCTCGATCAGGGCCACCTTGAAGTCGATCACGGGGAAGCCCGCCAATGGACCGGAGTCCATGACCGATTTGATCCCTTTTTCAACGCCCGGAATGTACTCCTTGGGCACCGACCCACCCACAACGCGGGATTCAAAGGAGAACCCTTCGCCCGGCTCGGTCGGCGTGATGATCATCTTGACCTCAGCGAACTGACCCGACCCACCGGATTGTTTCTTGTGGGTATAAACGATCTCGGCTTCGCGGCTGACGGTTTCGCGGTATGCCACCTGCGGCGCACCAATGTTGGCCTCAACCTTGAATTCACGCTTGAGGCGATCCACCAAGATATCGAGGTGGAGTTCGCCCATACCCTTCATGATCGTCTGACCGGATTCCAGATCAGTTTCCACACGGAAGGACGGATCCTCCGCAGCCAAACGGGCCAGACCGGCGGACATTTTCTCCTGGTCAGCCTTGGTTTTTGGCTCGACGGCGATTTCGATCACCGGATCAGGGAAAGTCATCGTTTCCAGCACCACCGGGTCATTGACCGCACAAAGCGTATCCCCGGTTGTGGTGTCTTTCAGACCCGCCAGCGCGATAATGTCACCTGCAAAGGCTTCGTCAATCTCTTCGCGGTTGATCGAGTGCATCATCATCATCCGACCGACGCGCTCTTTCTTGCCTTTGGTCGAGTTCAGGAGCGTATCACCCTTTTTCAACTGGCCAGAATAGAGGCGTGTGAAGGTCAGCGAACCGACAAACGGGTCGTTCATGATTTTGAACGCCAGGCCGGAAAAGGCCATGTTGTCATCCGCGCGGCGCGGGATATCACGTGTCTCTTCTTCGTCACCGGGTTTGAAGCCCATGTAATCCACAACGTCCAGCGGGCTGGGCAGATAGTCGATTACGGCGTTCAACAAAGGCTGCACGCCTTTGTTCTTGAACGCTGACCCACAGAGAACAGGGATGAATTTAATCGCCAGCGTACCTTTGCGGATCAACGAGCGCAGCGTATCGACGTCCGGCTCAGCGCCATCCATCAGATAGTTTTCCATCGCATCGTCGTCCATCTCAACCGCAGTCTCGATAAGCTTGGCACGCCATTCATCGGCCTGTGCCTTGAGGCTGTCGCGGATCGGCTTCTTAACCCAGGACGCACCCAGATCTTCGCCTTCCCAGACCCATTCTTCCATGGTCACGAGGTCGATCATGCCCTCAAGCTCGGTTTCCGCCCCAATCGGGATCTGGATCGGCGCAGGCGTCGCGCCCGTCCGGTCCTTGATCATGGTAACGCAATTGAAAAAGTCCGCGCCGATCTTGTCCATTTTATTGACGAACACAATCCGCGGTACTTTGTAACGGTCGGCCTGACGCCAAACGGTTTCGGTCTGCGGCTCAACACCGGCGTTGGCATCCAAAACGGCAACCGCCCCGTCGAGAACGGCCAAGGAACGCTCGACTTCGATCGTGAAATCCACGTGACCCGGCGTGTCGATGATGTTCATGCGGTATTTGGTGTCGGATGTCGCCTCGGGTGTGGGCTCTTCCTGACGCTGCCAGAATGTGGTGGTCGCAGCGGATGTGATCGTGATGCCACGCTCCTGCTCCTGCTCCATCCAATCCATCGTGGCCGCACCATCGTGCACCTCGCCGATGTTGTGAGACTTGCCCGTGTAAAACAGGATGCGTTCCGAACAGGTTGTTTTGCCAGCATCAATATGGGCCATGATGCCGAAATTACGGTAACGTTGGAGCGGATAGTCGCGTGCCATGGGGCTGCTTCCTTGAAGTATCTGAAAACGGATAATCGCGCCCGGTGCGGGCGCGACAGGGCGGGAGAACCCGCCCGATTTACCAGCGGTAGTGGCTGAACGCTTTGTTGGCGTCGGCCATTTTATGGGTATCTTCGCGCTTCTTCACGGCGGTACCGCGAGATTGAACAGCGTCCATCAGCTCGCCTGCAAGGCGCTCTTCCATGGTGTTCTCGTTGCGCGAACGGGCAGCTTTGATCAACCAGCGTATCGCCAGCGCCTGACGACGCTCGGGGCGCACTTCAACGGGCACCTGATAGGTCGCACCACCAACACGGCGCGAACGCACCTCGACGGAAGGCTGAATGTTTTCCAGTGCTTCGTGGAAAACCTCAATCGGGGCGCGCTTGATCTTGTCTTCAACGCGGGTCATCGCGCTGTAAACGATACGCTCTGCGACCGACTTCTTGCCGTCGATCATCAGGTTATTCATGAATTTTGTCAGAACCAGATCACCATATTTGGCGTCTGGCAGCACTTCGCGTTTTTCGGCTGCGTGGCGACGGGACATATTATATTCCTCTTACTTCGGACGCTTGGCGCCGTATTTCGAACGACGTTGCTTACGGTCTTTGACGCCCTGGGTATCCAAAACACCACGCAGAATGTGGTAACGGACACCGGGAAGGTCTTTGACACGGCCGCCACGGATCAGAACCACGGAGTGTTCCTGAAGGTTGTGGCTTTCGCCCGGGATGTAGCTGATGACCTCAAAGCCATTGGTCAAGCGGACCTTGGCAACCTTCCGCATCGCGGAGTTCGGCTTTTTCGGTGTCGTTGTATAGACACGCGTACAAACGCCACGCTTCTGAGGACATTCCTGCAGGTGCATGGACTTTGAACGTTTGATTTTTGGCTGCCGCGGTTTGCGGATCAGCTGTTGGATCGTTGGCATTCCGGTTTGTTCCCCGTCTTAGCTCACATATGTGTGCATGAGGACGACCCCCATGCGGTTAATTCTTGATCGCGGGCGCGTCCACCAGCGATATCGATGCGCCCACTGCGCAAACCGAAAAGACCGCCACGTTTCCGTACCGAGGAAACGACGCGGTGGGTTAACAGAGGATCGGGCCGATAGGGGGCCGGATCGTGACCACTTCAGTTCTGATTTCGGCGCGCAAGAGCTTGTCTTGCCGTCGAGATAGCGGGCGTATAGAAGGAGTCGCAGGTGGTGTCAACAGCCCCACCCAAGTTGTCCGCCGATACATGCGCTTTGCGAACGGGCCCCCTTGGCACGGCTCAACCGCGCATCAGGTGCCGTTCCCGGTAAAGCGTAAATAGGCCGGTTGAAACGATCACCCCGGCACCGATCAAGGTCAACACCGAGGGCCACTCGCCGAACAGCACGAACCCCAGCGCAAGCGCCCAGATCAGCCCGGTGTAGCGGAACGGCGCGACGAAGGACACATCGCCCGAACGCATGACCTGCACGCTGAAATAATACCCCCCAACGATAAACACCGAGGCGGCACCGATCAAAAGAGCCAAGTCCGGCGTCACGGCCACCCAGGTCGTCGTGAACGATGCCAGCCCAGCCGTAACCAGCACGGCCACAGACGCGGAAAACGTCACCATCAAGGAGGGGACCGCAGGCGAAAGCCTGCGCGTCAGCAGATCCCGCGCGGTCACACACAATACCGCGATCAAGGCATAAGCGGACCACAGCGTGAACCCTTCCGTCCCCGGACGTACAATCAAAAGCATCCCGCAGAACCCGACCAGAATGGCGCTCATCCGTCGCCATCCGACCGCCTCGCGGAAAATGATCGCCGATCCGAGCGTCACGGTCAGCGGCAGCACTTGCAAAATCGCCGTGATATTTGCCAGCGGCATGTTCAAAAGCGCGGTTATGAAGAAATACGCAGCCCCCACCTCAGCCAGAGATCGCAGAGCAATGACGCCCCAGTCCCGCCGTGCAATGCGCACCCGGAACGCGCCGCGCGACTGCGCAAGCCCCGCGATCATCACGCTCGCCAAGATGCCTCGCAAAACCAGAAGTTGGAACAGCGGGACGGCACCCCCGGTCGCCTTGATCAGCGCATCATTCAACGTAAAGCAGGCCATGGAGGCCATCATCAGCAGGGCCCCAAGATGATTTGGCGACAGGATGCGCCGCGCGCACGGTGCGACCCTCACAAACGTTCCATTGCCGTCATGGCCTGACCGAAGCCTGCCACGTCATCAGTGGCCGCTGAAAACAAGCGTTTGCAGTGGCAGCAACAAAGCCCTGATCCGCAGCCCGGCCGCATGGACGACACCAACGGTATCCACGACATGCAGGAAAATCCATTTGCCCGTTCCCATGTCAGGGTCCGACAACCTTTCATGATTGTCTGTATAAGCGTTGGCCATACAACGGCTACCCGGCGGGATGTCGTCGGCCTGACCTGGGTAAATCGGCTCCAGAAACGCTGTGATCGTGCCCGGAGGGCCACTGCGGTTGAGGTCCACCAGAACATCTGATGGCCTGATCTGGCCGGATGCAATCACGTCCTGCACTTCCACGATGACCATGGGAATAATGGTGAAGGGTTTGGAGGCACAGGTCATCTCGGCAACCCCGCCCTTGCGGATCACCTGAGCCGAAATCTGGGAAAATCCGGCCTGAAACCGGCCTCGACCGGCCTCGATGGGCACCAATATCCCCGCCGGGCGCAGAATCGGGTTGATAATATCCCCTTTTCGTAGGGTGAATTGTTCGACCACGCCTTGCACACCGGCATAAACGGTCATTTTGGCAACTTCGTTTTCCGCCTGCGCGAGGGCGGCTTCGGCACTGGCGCGCTGCGCTGGCAATTGCACATCCAACTGCACATTGATCGCGTTCACATTTGACATCGCGGCGTCAACCTCGCCCTGTCGCACGGCAAGCTCGTTACGCAACACCTCAACGTCACGCTCGCTGACGGCCGTTGACCCGCGCGCCTGCAGGGCCGTTTGGCGTTGAAAATCTTCCTGCGTCTGCAGATAACTCGCCTGTGTTTGGGCGACGACCGCATTTGCCGTTGCGCGCTGTGCTGTGGCCACCGCCAATGCGGCATCCACCTCTATGATCTTGCGACGCGCGGTCTCAACGGCAGCGTCCTGACTGGAGCTGTCCAGCCTGAAAATCGGATCGCCGGCATCAACTTCTTGATTAATGTCGACAAAGACCTCATCCACGCGACCGGCCGTTTCAGAGAGGATCGTTACCGTCCGAAAGCTGGATCCGACATTACCTGTGCTCGGGTGGTAGTAAAACACGATCGTGATCAAGCAGGTCGTCAGCATCGCACAAAGCGTGATGCCAATGCGCAATTCATACCAAAGGGTGAAAAATGTTATTTCTTTGCCCCAGCGTTTGCCCTGTTTGTATCTGCGAAACAAAAAATCGGGAAAAATCGTAATGAGCGAGGATAAAAACAGCTCAATCATACCTTAACCTTCCCTGTTTGCGAGGTTTTGCAGTGATTTCGCAATGGAATTCAGCGGTGTGGAAATATCCGGGGGCCGGAAGGCGGCCAAGACCAGCGCCGCAACCCAAAACAGGTTATTGTGCGTAAAAAGCGCCAGAATACACAGCATGCTGATCAACTGCATCTGGGTGCTGTCACCTTTGTGCCCCAGATGCTCCGGCAGCGCATGGAGCGTAAAATAAGCAATACCAAAGAGCAGAATGCTGCCCACCAGAAGGACAATCATCGCCGTGAAAAGGTAGTCACTGCCATCAGCGGCGGCAAAATAACGGGGCAGATGGTGCGGGGCCAGAGGGTGGATATCTTCTGTCATCAATTCGCTTTCTAGCACGTTTGCTGGGCCATGCTCTGACCAGTTTTGATTTTCCTAGCCAGTCTTTCGCCATTTTGCCATGCAGAATTTCGCATGACCCAAATATTAGATGGACGAATCTGAAAAATCCGTCGCGAATTTCCGGCCCAATATGACGGCACATAACCGGTAGCACTTCACAGACGTCCATAAAAAAGCCCCCGTATCTTTGCAGATACGAGGGCTTTCTTTTTGCGTGCGACGCCACTCTTAGTCGCGGCTGTCTTCACTTGTGTCGATCACCGTGTTGAACACATCACCGCCAACCACATCGTCCTGAGGCACAGGGGCTGCCAATGCGGCAGCGGCCTCGGCCTCTTCGCGACGGGCTTCGATCACGACATTATCACGATCCTGCGCCACACGGCGCATTTTCATCGTCGCACCACCGGTACCAGCCGGAATCAGACGGCCTACGATCACGTTTTCCTTGAGACCGACCAGCTTGTCCTTCTTACCCTGCACGGAGGCTTCGGTCAGAACACGCGTGGTTTCCTGGAAGGACGCCGCCGAGATGAAGCTGCGCGTTTGCAGCGACGCCTTGGTGATGCCCAACAGGATCGGCTCGCCCTTACAAGGACGCCCGCCCTTGGCGAGTGCCTTTTCGTTGGCCTGATCGAACTCCTGCTTGTCGACATGTTCGCCCTTGAGCAGCGTGGTATCGCCTGAATCCTGGATCTCCCACTTCTGCAACATTTGACGCACGATGACTTCGATGTGCTTGTCGTTGATCTTCACACCTTGCAGGCGATACACATCCTGCACCTCGTCGATCATGTAATCCGCCAAGGCTTCGACACCCATAATCGCGAGGATGTCATGCGGGGCCGGGTTACCGTCCATGATGTAGTCGCCCTTGCTGACAAAGTCACCTTCCGCAACCGGGATGTGCTTGCCCTTGGGCACCATGTATTCGACCTTGTGATCAGGATCCTCGGAGGATTCAATCGCGATACGGCGCTTGTTCTTATAGTCCTTGCCGTACCGTACATAGCCATCGATTTCCGCGATGATGGCGTGATCCTTGGGACGACGCGCCTCAAAGAGTTCGGCCACACGTGGCAGACCCCCGGTGATGTCCTTGGTCTTGGCACCCTCACGCGGGATCCGCGCGACAACATCACCCGCCTTGATCTCGGAGGCGTCCTCGATGGACAGAACCGCATCCACGGACATCGGGTAGGTCACCGGATTGCCCGCATCATTGCGGACCGGCTCGCCGTCTTCGCCGACCAGAATGATCTCCGGCTTCAGCTCGTTGCCTTTGGCAGCCGAACGCCAGTCGATCACGATCTTCTGGGTCATGCCGGTCGCGTCATCGGTTTCATCCTTGATCGCGATGCCGCTGACAAGGTCAACGAATTTCGCGGTTCCGGATTTTTCCGCGATGATCGGCAGGGTGTAGGGATCCCATTCAAACAGCTTGTCGCCGCGCGATACGTCCTGCCCGTCCGTGACAAACAGCTTGGTACCATATCCGACCTTATGGCTGGCACGTTCATCGCCGTTCTCATCCTGAATGATGAGCTTCATGTTGCGGCCCATGACCATGATCTCGCCGGAGGCGTTTTCGAGGGTCACAGCGTTGTCAAAAACGACCTTACCGGAATGGCTGGCCTCCAGGAAGGATTGCTGGCCACCCTGCGCAACACCGCCGATGTGGAACGTCCGCATTGTCAGCTGTGTGCCCGGCTCCCCGATGGATTGCGCGGCGATGATGCCGACAGCCTCACCGGAGTTGACCATCGTACCGCGTGCGAGGTCACGACCGTAACACATCGCGCACACACCCTCTTCGGCCTCACAGGTCAACGGGCTGCGGATGCGCGCCGAAGCCACGCCGGCTTCTTCAACCGAATCCGCCATACGCTCGTCAATCAGCGTACCCGTTGCGATCAGGACCTCATCCGTGCCCGGGCGCATGATATCCTCGGCCACAACACGACCCAGGATACGCTCTGACAGGGACGAAACGATCTCCCCATCATTGACCGCTGCCACGGCCGTGATCGACGTCTCGGTCCCACAATCATGCATGCGCACGATGCAGTCCTGTGCCACATCCACCAGACGACGCGTCAAGTAACCGGAGTTCGCCGTTTTCAGAGCCGTATCGGACAGACCTTTACGCGCACCGTGCGTGGAGTTGAAGTACTCCAGAACGGTCAAGCCTTCTTTGAAGTTCGAGATGATCGGTGTCTCGATGATGTCGCCGTTCGGTTTGGCCATCAGACCACGCATACCGCCAAGCTGTTTCATCTGTGTCACCGAGCCACGCGCACCAGAGTGGGCCATCATATAGACCGAATTCGGCTCCATTTCAGCACCGGCTTCATCGCGCTGGCTGGCGGAGATCGAGCCCATCATCGCATCGGTGACCTTGTCGTTACACTTCGACCAGGCATCGACCACTTTGTTATATTTTTCGCCCTGGGTAATCAGACCGTCCATATATTGCTGTTCGAAGTCCTTCACCAGCGTCCGGGTCTCTTCGACAATCGGCCATTTGGAGTCGGGGATCAGCATGTCGTCCTTGCCAAAGGAAATCCCAGCCTTGAAGGCTTCGCGGAAACCCATGGTCATGATCTGGTCACAGAAAATAACGGATTCTTTCTGGCCACAATAGCGATAGACCGTATCAATGATCTGCTGCACTTCTTTCTTGCGCAGCAAACGGTTGACCAGTTCAAACGGTGCCTTGGCATTCAGCGGCAGCAGCGCACCCAGACGCACCCGTCCCGGCGTGGTTTCGAACCGCTGCATGACTTCCATGCCGTTTTCGTCGATCTGCGCAATCCGCGCGGTGATCTTGGAATGCAGGTGCACAAGCCCGGCGTCGAGCGCATGTTGCACCTCGTCCACCGAGCCAAAGATCATGCCCTCACCCTTCATGCCTTCACGCTCCAGGGTCGTATAGTAAAGACCCAGGATCATGTCCTGTGAAGGCACGATGATCGGCGCACCGTTGGCAGGGGACAGAACGTTATTTGTGGACATCATCAGAACACGCGCTTCAAGCTGGGCTTCCAGTGAGAGCGGCACGTGAACGGCCATCTGGTCACCGTCAAAGTCAGCGTTAAAGGCCGAACACACGAGCGGGTGCAGCTGGATCGCCTTGCCTTCGATCAGAACCGGTTCGAACGCCTGAATGCCAAGACGGTGCAAAGTTGGCGCACGGTTCAACATAACAGGGTGTTCGCGGATGACCTCGTCGAGGATGTCCCAAACTTCGGGACGTTCTTTTTCGACCAGTTTCTTTGCCTGTTTGACCGTGCTGGACAAGCCTTTGGCCTCAAGACGGCTGTAGATGAACGGCTTGAACAGCTCGAGCGCCATCTTTTTCGGCAACCCACACTGGTGCAGTTTCAATTCGGGGCCAGTCACAATGACCGAACGACCGGAGAAGTCGACGCGTTTCCCCAAAAGGTTCTGGCGGAAACGACCCTGTTTACCTTTCAGCATGTCGGACAGCGATTTCAACGGACGCTTGTTGGCCCCCGTGATAACGCGACCGCGACGGCCATTGTCAAACAACGCATCCACGGATTCCTGCAACATACGCTTTTCGTTACGCACGATGATGTCCGGCGCGCGCAGCTCGATCAGACGCTTGAGACGGTTGTTCCGGTTGATCACACGACGATAGAGATCGTTGAGATCAGACGTCGCGAAACGACCGCCGTCCAGCGGCACAAGCGGACGCAATTCTGGCGGGATCACGGGGATCACTGTCAGAACCATCCATTCCGGGCGGTTGCCGGATTCGAGGAAGGATTCGACAACCTTAAGGCGTTTGATGATCTTCTTGGGCTTCAATTCACCCGTGGCTTCTTTGAGGTCCGCACGCAGTTGATCCGCTTCGGCTTCCAGATCAATCGCCGCCAACATTTCGCGGATTGCCTCGGCACCGATATTGGCGGTGAAGGCGTCCATGCCATAGATGTCCTGCGCGTCCATGTACTCTTCTTCGGTCATCATCTGACCGTAGGTAAGTTCGGTGAGACCGGGCTCAATGACGACATAGTTCTCGAAATAAAGCACACGTTCCAAATCACGCAATGTCATGTCCAGCATCAAGCCGATGCGCGAGGGCAGCGATTTGAGGAACCAGATATGCGCAACCGGGCTGGCCAATTCGATATGGCCCATCCGCTCACGGCGGACTTTTTGCAGCGTGACTTCAACGCCGCATTTCTCGCAGACAACGCCGCGATATTTCATGCGCTTATATTTGCCGCACAGACATTCGTAGTCTTTGATCGGGCCAAAGATACGCGCGCAAAACAGGCCGTCCCGCTCAGGCTTGAACGTCCGGTAGTTGATGGTTTCGGGCTTTTTAATCTCCCCGAATGACCACGACAAAATCCGCTCGGGCGATGCCAAAGAGACCTTGATTTCATCAAACACCTTTGGGGGTGTGAGCGGGTTAAACGGGTTGTTTGTAAGTTCCTGGTTCATTTTCAAATCCTTGAAAGGGGAGCGTGGGAGGAAGGTGGCCTGAAGCCCACCCTACGGCGCGCGCCGTAAGGTGGGCCTTTGGGCCACCCTTATTCGTCCTCCTCCGCGTCCAGGAGTTCCATATTGAGGCCGAGACCGCGGACTTCTTTGACCAGAACGTTGAAGCTTTCGGGCACGCCCGCTTCAAAATTGTCCTCGCCTTTGACGATGCTTTCATAGACTTTCGTCCGCCCGGCCACGTCATCCGATTTCACGGTCAGCATTTCCTGCAGGGTATATGCAGCGCCATAAGCTTCCAGCGCCCAGACCTCCATTTCCCCGAAACGCTGACCACCAAACTGCGCTTTACCACCCAAAGGCTGCTGGGTGACCAACGAGTATGGCCCGGTCGAACGCGCGTGGATTTTATCATCCACAAGGTGGTGCAGTTTCAGCAAGTATTTGACGCCAACAGTCACGGGACGCGCAAACTGCTCGCCTGTACGACCGTCAAACAGTACCGATTGACCGGATGTGTCAAAGCCCGCACGTTTCAACGAGTCGTTCACATCCGCCTCCTTGGCACCGTCAAAAACCGGCGTTGCGATCGGCACGCCACGTGTGACGTTACCTGCCGCCTCAACGAGGGTTTCCTCATCCATACCGGCGATGCCTTCGTCGTAAACGTCTTGGCCGTATGCATGGCTCATGGCTTCGCGCACAGGCGTCAGATCGCCAGAGCGACGATAGTCCTGCAAGGCCTCATCCACATTGATGCCCAAACCGCGTGCGGCCCAGCCCATGTGCGTCTCGAGAATCTGACCGACGTTCATACGCGACGGCACACCCAGCGGGTTCAGACAGAAATCAACCGGCGTACCGTCCGCAAGGAACGGCATATCTTCCATGGGAACCACCTTGGAAATGACCCCTTTGTTGCCGTGACGTCCGGCCATTTTATCGCCCGGTTGCAGCTTGCGCTTTACCGCGACAAAAACCTTGACCATCTTCATCACGCCTGGGGGCAGATCGTCGCCACGACGGACTTTCTCGACCTTATCCTCAAAACGCGCATCCAAGGTCCGTTTCTGGATCTCGTATTGCTCATTCAGCGCCTCTACGACCTGCGCGTCAGCTTCGTCTTTGAGCGCCAATTGCCACCACTGACCACGGGTCAGCATTTCCAGCAGATCCTCGTTAATCTCCGAATTAGACGCAACGCCTTTCGGACCCTTTACCGCAACCTTACCCATGATCATGGACTTCAGGCGCGCATAGATGTTGCGATCCAAAATAGCCATTTCATCGTCACGGTCACGTGCCAAACGCTCGACTTCTTCACGCTCGATCTGCAAGGCACGTTCGTCTTTTTCCACACCATGGCGGTTAAAGACGCGCACTTCGACGACCGTGCCGAAATCACCCGGCTTCACGCGCAACGAGGTGTCACGCACATCCGACGCTTTTTCACCGAAGATGGCCCGGAGGAGCTTTTCTTCCGGCGTCATCGGGCTCTCACCTTTTGGCGTGATCTTACCGACCAGAATATCGCCCGGTTCCACATCGGCACCGATGTAAACGATGCCCGCTTCGTCGAGGTTGCGCAGGGCTTCCTCACCGACATTCGGGATATCCCGGGTGATCTCTTCTGGCCCCAGCTTCGTGTCACGCGCGGCGACTTCGAATTCCTCGATATGGATCGAGGTGAAGACGTCATCACGGGCAATCCGCTCGGAGATCAGGATGGAATCCTCATAGTTGTATCCATTCCACGGCATAAAGGCGACGACGACGTTCTTGCCGAGCGCCAGTTCTCCCATATCCGTCGATGGACCATCGGCAACCACCTGTCCTTTTTGAACCGTGTCACCCACCTTAACCAACGGACGCTGGTTGATGCAGGTGTTCTGGTTGGAGCGCTGGAATTTACGCATGCGGTAAATGTCCACACCCGCATCGCCCAGTTCCAAATCAGCGGTCGCGCGAATAACGATCCGCTGGGCGTCGACCTGGTCGATGATGCCCGCGCGTTTCGCCATGATCGCCGCACCGGAATCGCGCGCCACGACCTCTTCGATGCCGGTGCCCACAAGCGGGGCCTCGGCCTGAAGCAAAGGAACCGCCTGACGCTGCATGTTCGAGCCCATCAGAGCCCTGTTCGCATCGTCATTTTCCAGGAATGGGATCAACGAGGCCGCGACCGACACCAGCTGTTTCGGGCTGACGTCAATCAGGTCCACATTCTCGGATGGCGACAGCGTATAATCTCCCGATTTCCGCGTGGAAACCAGATCGTTCACGAACTTCATGTCACTGTCGAGGTTCGCGTTGGCCTGCGCCACGGTGTGACGCATTTCCTCGGTCGCGGACATGTATTGCACTTCGTCGGTCACCTTGCGGTTTTCGACCTTGCGGTAGGGTGTCTCGATGAAGCCGTATTTATTCACGCGGGCAAAAGTGGCCAGCGAGTTGATCAGACCGATGTTCGGCCCTTCCGGCGTTTCAATCGGGCACATCCGACCGTAGTGCGTGGGGTGTACGTCGCGCACTTCAAAGCCCGCACGTTCACGTGTCAAACCGCCCGGCCCAAGCGCGGAAAGGCGACGCTTATGCGTGACCTCGGAGAGCGGGTTGGTTTGGTCCATGAACTGGCTGAGCTGCGAAGAACCAAAGAATTCACGTACCGCAGCAGCGGCAGGTTTCGCGTTGATCAGGTCCTGTGGCATCACCGTGTCGATCTCGACAGATGACATACGCTCTTTGATCGCACGCTCCATGCGCAGCAGGCCAACGCGGTATTGGTTTTCCATCAGCTCGCCAACGGAGCGCACGCGGCGGTTCCCGAGGTGGTCGATGTCGTCGATGTCACCGCGTCCGTCGCGCAGATCGACCAGCGCCTTGATGCAGGCCACAATGTCCTCACGGCGCAACGTACGCTGCGTGTCTTCGGCATCCAGAGCCAGACGCATGTTCATTTTCACGCGGCCCACAGCCGAGAGATCATAGCGCTCACTGTCAAAGAACAGCGTGTCAAACAGGTTCGACGCGGCCTCGACGGTGGGCGGCTCGCCCGGACGCATGACGCGGTAGATGTCCATGAGCGCGGTGTCGCGGTTCATGTTCTTATCCTGCGCCATGGTGTTGCGCATGTAGGGGCCGACGTTGACGTTATCGATGTCCAGCAATGGAATCTCGGTGATACCAGCCTCGACCAACTCTTTGGCCGTTCCGCCAATGAGCGTGCCGTCTTTGTCGTATTCCAGCGTCATCTCATCACCGGCTTCGACATAGATCGCACCAGTTTCTTCGTTGATGATGTCCTTGGCGACGAATTTGCCCACGATATGCTCATAGGGCAGCAGCAATTCGGTTACTTTGCCCTCGTCGATCAATTTCTTAACCGCGCGTGGCGTGACTTTCTTGCCCTGCTCAAACAGGATTTCACCGGTTTTCGCATCGACCAGATCGTAGGTCGGACGGGTGCCGCGCACCCGGTCCGGGAAGAACGGGGCGACCCAGCCTTTGTTCTTTTCCAGCTTGTAGGTGACGGTGTTGTAATAGGCGTCCATGATCGCTTCCTGGTCAAGACCAAGCGCGTAGAGGAGCGTCGTGACGGGCAATTTCCGACGACGGTCGATCCGGGCAAAGACGATGTCTTTGGCGTCGAATTCAAAGTCGAGCCAGCTGCCGCGATAGGGGATGATGCGGCAGGCAAACAGGAGTTTACCCGAGGAATGAGTCTTGCCCTTGTCGTGATCAAAGAAAACGCCGGGGGAGCGGTGCATCTGGGATACGATCACGCGCTCGGTGCCGTTCACCACAAATGTCCCGTTCGGGGTCATTAGCGGCATGTCACCCATGAAGACGTCTTGTTCCTTGATGTCCTTGACGGATTTCGCGCCAGTGTCTTCGTCCACATCGAACACGATGAGGCGCAGGGTCACTTTGAGCGGTGCCGAATAGGTCATGTCGCGCTGCTGACATTCCTCAACATCGTATTTGGGCTTTTCCAGCTCGTACTTGACGTATTCCAGCACGGAGGTTTCGTTGAAATCCTTCACCGGGAAAACGGACTGGAAAACCCCCTGGATGCCGTCGCCATCAGTCGGCGTATCCGCATCACCGGAATTCAGGAAAAGATCATATGAGGATTTCTGTACCTCAATTAGGTTTGGCATCTCCAAAACTTCACGGATTTTGCCATAATATTTACGTAGACGTTTCTGGCCAAGGAACGATTGAGCCATAATAGGTG
This sequence comes from Roseobacter fucihabitans, assembly GCF_014337925.2. Lineage (NCBI taxonomy): Bacteria > Pseudomonadati > Pseudomonadota > Alphaproteobacteria > Rhodobacterales > Roseobacteraceae > Roseobacter > Roseobacter fucihabitans. Next base: position 3,519,078 of record NZ_CP143423.1, read on the forward strand.
TCACCTTTCAGAGTTCTCACCGGTCGAGGACGCCGTCGGGCCACGGCACCTCGCCCATACGAGACGATACGTTTCGGTCTATTCGTGGTCACCGTCCCACCGGTGTCCTCCCGACCATTGAACCGCATCCTGGAAAAGGTCTTGGGCAAAAGGCCCTTTCCAAGACGGGTTAAGCTGGACCCGAAAATCCTCGGGCCCAGCTTGTTTTTTTGTGCGCGGTACGGAGGTTTAAACGAAGCCCCCAGCCGCACCCTGGAACCAGACCCTTAGGCCAGTTCGACTTCCGCGCCAGCTGCTTCCAGCTTGGCTTTGACTTCTTCGGCTTCGGCTTTGTCGACGCCTTCTTTGATCTTGCCGCCCGCTTCCACGAGGTCTTTGGCTTCTTTCAGACCAAGACCGGTGATGCCGCGAACTTCTTTGATCACGTTGATTTTCGAGGCACCTGCATTTTTCAGGACAACATCGAACTCTGTTTTCTCTTCCTCAGCCGCGCCCGCATCAGCAGGACCCGCCATCATTACGGCGCCACCGGCTGCTGGCTCGATGCCGTACTCGTCTTTGAGGATAGTTTTCAGTTCTTGTGCTTCAAGCAGCGTCAGACCAACGATCTCTTCTGCCAGTTTTTTCAGATCAGCCATGTTTTAGCTCTTTCCGTTTACGATATGTGTGTTCCAACGTCGCGATTTCAACCCGACGCCGATTTGACGATGCTTTAAGCGGCCGCCTTGTCCTCGATCGTGGACAAGATGGATGCGATATTGCTTGCAGGTGCGCCAATAGCACCGGCGATATTCGAAGCAGGTGCGCCCAGCATGCCGGCGATCGTGGAGATAAGCTCCTCGCGCGATGGCATCTTGGACACGGCTTCGACACCGGATGCGTCCAACGCGTTCTCACCCATAGCACCACCGAGAATGACGAATTTATCATTCCCTTTGGCGAATTCCTGAGCAACCTTGGCCGCAGCCACGGGATCCTCAGAAAAGGTCAGAACGGTCATACCCGTCAGAAGGTCAGCAATGCTTGCACATGGCTTGCCCTCAAGGGCGATCTTGGCGAGCCTGTTTTTGGCAACACGCACAGACCCACCCGCATCGCGTGCACGCGCGCGTAGGTCCTGCATTTCAGCAACTGTCAGACCGGCGTAGTGGCTTACCACAACGACGCCAGAGCTTTCAAAGATCTGGCCGAGTTCGTCGACCAATTGTTCTTTTTGTGCTCTATCCACAGTTTCACTCCAAAATTGGGCAGGTTTCCCCGCCCGGCTCAGTTTAGAGATGCGATCTTCTGCACCTCGTTTCGGGTCCAATTCAGGGTCCCGAGACCAAAACCGCCCGAAGGCTGAATTTTCTCGTTTCCCATCTCAGGAAGGAATTATGCGCAAGCTATGCTGCGAACCCTCCGTCTCGGACAGAAAGCAAAGCCGATGGTCTGGCCTTGCCCATCTGACGGGTCGCCCCGTCAAATTTCGGTGTAAGGTGGCCTGAAAGCCCACCCTACGGTATTTATTCAGTGACCGCGTTATCCACGGAGACCGACACGCCCGGGCCCATTGTGGAGCTTAGCGCGATCTTTTTCATGTAGGTCCCTTTGGACCCTGATGGCTTGGCTTTCGACACGGCACCGACGAAGGCGCGGATATTTTCGACCAGCTTGACCTCATCAAACGACACTTTGCCGACGCCCGCGTGTACGACGCCACCTTTTTCCGCTTTGAACTGAACTTCGCCACCCTTTGCCGCTTTCACGGCGGCTTCGACGTCCATCGTCACGGTGCCGACTTTGGGGTTCGGCATCAGGTTGCGGGGACCAAGGACCTTACCCAAACGGCCAACAACCGGCATCATATCGGGCGTCGCGATGCAGCGATCAAATTCGATCTTGCCGCCTTGCACGATTTCCATCAGATCCTCGGCACCTACGATATCCGCGCCAGCCTTCTGGGCTTCTTCGGCTTTCGGACCGCGTGCAAATACCGCAACGCGCACTGTTTTACCGGTGCCGTTTGGCAGGCCTACGACGCCGCGTACCATCTGATCCGCATGACGCGGGTCAACGCCAAGGTTCATCGCAATTTCGATGGTTTCATCAAATTTCACGTTTGAATTCGACTTGATCAACGATACCGCTTCTTCAACGGTCAGGCTATCTTTGCCAGCGAATGCTTCACGCGCCGCGCGCGCTCTTTTTCCAAGCTTTGCCATCTTACTTCACCTCAATGCCCATGGAGCGGGCAGAGCCCAGGATGATCTTCATCGCGGCTTCAATCGAATTCGCGTTCAGATCTTTCATCTTCGCTTCGGCGATTTCGCGCACTTGCTTGGACGTCACATGACCTGCCACTTCGCGGGATGGTGTTTTAGCGCCTGACTTCAGCTTGGCCGCTTTCTTGAGGTAATAAGACGCAGGGGGCGTCTTGATTTCCATCGTGAAGGACTTGTCCTGGTAATAGGTGATCACGGTCGGGCACGGCGCACCGGGCTCCATATCTGCCGTCTTGGCGTTGAACGCCTTACAGAATTCCATGATGTTGATGCCGCGCTGACCGAGCGCCGGACCAACGGGCGGGGAGGGGTTTGCCTGCCCTGCCTTGACTTGCAGCTTCATGCTGCCAACGAGTTTCTTGGCCATGGGCCTTCTCCTTTTCCAACACTGCCCCGGCGCGCCGGTCCAGCTGTTTGCTGTCGTGGTCCGGTCTGGATGCCGCGGCACCCTCGCCTCCCACGTTTGAAATCATGTCTTTCAGCAAGACACGACAAGCACGTCAGATCTGTTTATTGACCTGCGTGAATTCCAATTCGACCGGCGTTTCGCGGCCAAAGATCGACACCGTCACCTTCAGGCGCTGGTTCTCATCATCTACTTCCTCGACCATGCCGTCGAAATCTTCAAATGGACCGTCGGCCACTTTGACCTTCTCGCCCACTTCAAAGTGAATGAGCGTGCGCGGTGCGTCCTCGCCTTCCTGAACCCGGTTCAGAATCGCATTCACCTCGGCATCACGCATCGGCATCGGGCGCCCCTGTGGACCCAAAAATCCGGTGACGCGGTTGATCGAATTGATCAGGTGATACCCGCCATCCGACATCTCCATGTGCACAAGCACATAACCCGGCATGAAGCGACGCTCGGTCGTGACCTTTTTGCCACGACGCACCTCGATCACCTCTTCGGTCGGCACCAGCACTTCGTCAATCTGATCCTCAAGGCCCTGCTCAGCCACGGATGTACGGATTTGTTCTGCGATCTTCTTTTCGAAGTTCGACAGCACACTGACCGAATACCACCGTTTTGCCATCTGATCTTTGGTCCCTGTCTTGCTTGACGCTGCTCGTTACGTCAGAATTTCTACGCTATCCCGGACCCTTAGCCCGCTGCCCTCAACAAAAATCGGCGCGCAACTCGAATCGCCGCGCGCCCTGCTCAAAGCTCAGGTGTGCGAGATACTCCGCACAACCAGATGTTTCAAGGGCTGTAGCAGGTTTTTTAGTCCGGGCCGAGCGCTTCAGCCGAACATGCCCAGGACAGCCTGAAGACCGCCCCGGATTATAATATCAACCGTCGCAAAAAACACGGCCGTCAGGGCCGCTAAAATGAAAACCATCACCGTGGTCAACATCACCTCGCGACGTGTCGGCCAGACAACTTTGGCGACTTCTGCGCGGACCTGCTGGATAAATTGAAGCGGGTTGGTCGTGGCCATTGCGAGACTTTCTGTTTGATCTGAGGTGGCACATAACGGGGCCAGTGAGGAATTTCAAGAGTATCTATGCGCAGTCCGAGCCCTGCCATGGCGCGAAAAGGCCTGCGACAAAACGAATACGCCCCGGCGTGCCCGCCTGTGCCGCCCCGAACCGGATCAACGAAAATCGATAACGCGTTTCTATATTCCAAACAATGTAATTGGCAGGGGCTGAGGGACTCGAACCCACGACCCTCGGTTTTGGAGACCGATGCTCTACCAACTGAGCTAAACCCCTATGCCGGTTTTCGGGGTAGTCGCAATTGCGTTCAGGTTCAAGGGGGATCGGACGGCATTGCGCAAAAAGTCGTTCTGATCAGGCTGCAGGCTCGTCCACTGCGCCCCTTGCGTCTGTTCAGAACAAGATCACATATGACCCAGCCGTTAGACGCAGAACCTGCATATGAAGAGGTCATTTGCGAACGGCAAAACGCCACGCCGATCCTCGCTCGGTGCCCTACTTCGAAGATAATTTAGCCTATTTTTCGGTAAATTTCAGCTCGATACGTCGGTTCATCGCGCGGGCTTGCTCGGTATCGCCTTCCTGAACGGGTTGATATTCCCCGAAGCCATTCGCAGCCAGCCGGTTTGGTGGGATATCCAGAGCATTGACCATGAATTTCACCACGGACAAGGCCCGCCCCTGACTGAGCTCCCAATTATCAGAAAATTTGCCAAAACCCGAAAGCGGGACGTTGTCGGTATGGCCATCCACGCGAATGATCCAGTCAATTTCCGGCGGGATATCATCCGCGACACTCGCGATGATTTGCGCCACCTTGGCAACCTCGCCCTGGCCTTTCACGGAAAGATCGGCACTCCCCGGCGCGAATAGAACTTCCGAAGAGAACACAAAGCGATCCCCCTCAATCCGCACCCCTTCCTGACGACCCAGAACGTCTCGCAGGCGACCAAAAAACTCTGACCGGTATTGTTCCAGATCTTTGGTTTCTGCACTCAGGCGCGCGGTTTCTTCGGCCAACCGCGCGGTTTCTGCTTCAAGCCTGATGCGTTCGGCCTCTTCCAACGCGGCGCGGCGTCGCTCCTCTGCGGCCACCCGGGCCAGCGCCGTGTTCAGATCAGACCCCAGCGATTGCAATCGCACCTGAGAGGCTGCATCTCGCGCAACCGCGTCATCCAGAAGCGATTGCAAGTCACCGAGTTGAGCGCGCAGAGCAGCCACCTGTTGATTGAGCAATTCCGCCTGCCGCTGTGCTTCGGCGGTTATTTCAGTTTCCTGCGCCAGGGACTGGCGGGCCTGTGCCAGAAGTGCCGCACGTCGTTCGGCCTCTGTCGTGCTATCCTCGGCCAGGGTTTCAGCAGCCAATTTCGCAGCGAGGGCTGCGGCCAATTGATCGCGCAGGCGCTCCTGTTCGGCCTGCAACGTCGCTTGCCGGGATTGCAACGATTGGGTCTGTTCTGCGGCGTCACCCTGCGCGGCTTGCAACTCTGCGCGCAACGCCGCCTCGGCATCCCGCAGCGCGGCGGCCTCTTGCTGTGAGCGCGTTACGTTTTCCTCAAGGTCTGCCAAACTTATCAGCGCAGCGGCCAATTGACCGTCCAGATCACCCTGTGACGCGCGCGCCGCCGCCAGCAGCGTCAGCGTATTCTCCGCTTCTTGCCGCTGGGCTTCCAAGGCCAGCGTCATCGCCGTCAACTCCGCATCCGCATCCGCCAGACGCGCCCGCAAAGCCTGCGCCGCAGCGGCCTCGGCAAGCCGCGCGGCCTCTTGCGCGCTCAAGGCTTCCTGTGTGGCACTGAGATCAATTGTTAAATCAGCGACTTGCCCCTCAACGGCGGCATTGCGTGCGCGCAGATCAGCAACCAATGCATCCAATGCCTCTCGGCGCGCAGCGGCAAGTCGGGCAGCCTCGGTCTGGACATCAATTTCACTGCGCGCGGCGGCCAGCGCGAGGTCAAGCGCCTCTTGCTCGCTCAGTAATTCCGCCTGGCTCCGCTCCAATGCGGCGCGCGTTTGCTCCAACGCGGCCACATCGCCCAGCGCCGTATCGCGTTGCGTGATCAACGCAGCAACCTGTGCTTCAAAGCTGGTAATCTGGGTTTGCGCCGCGTTCAATGCGGCGGTCTGTGCGTCCCGCGTCGCACTCAGCGATGCGATCTGTTCACGCGCATCCGTTAGTGAAGTGCGCAACTCTCCAACACGCGCATCCAGCTCGCTGTTGGTTTGTTGTTCCAAACCAAGGGCCTGCGCAAGAACGGCGACCTCGCCTGCGAGTTGATCCAGTTCAGATTCCTGCCCGGTGATCCGTTCGGTCAACACAAATTGCACCACCATGAAAATAGTGAGCACAAACATCAGCACCAGCAACAAACCCGTCATCGCATCCACGAAGCCGGGCCAGATCGCCGCCTGAAACCGTGCTCCGGTGCGTCGTGACAGCGCCATGCTCAGGTCTCTCCGGGCTTCATCTTGATGTTCGCGCGCACACGCCCCGTGCGCAACGCCTCCGTCAGCCCGGACAGATCTCGGCGCAATTCCGCCATGCTTTCCTGACGCCCGGCCGAAATTTCTTCGAGAATCCGCAGCATCTGTACGTCAATCGAGCGTAAGCGCATGCGGCTTTCGGCATCCATCCCGCCATCGGTCTGCGATTGCTTTTCGAGCACGGAAATCAGCCGTTCCTGCCCGTCGGCCACACGTTCCAAGGCAACACTTGCCGGATCCATACCGTCCATCTTCTGGGTCATACGCTCAATGGATCCGGCCAATGTGGCAAGGTTTTCGTTCACCTCTGAGCGGCTGACATCGGATTGCTGAAACATCAGTTGCAGGCTCTCCATCTGCTCGACCATATGCTCAACAACAGCCGCCAATGCCCCCTGATCGCCACTGGCCTCATCCCCGGAGGTAAAGCCCACACGGGTGATCGAACTCAGCCATTCTTCAAGTTCGCGGTAAAACCGGTTCTGGCCGTGACCCGCGAACAACTCCAACAGACCCACAATCAGCGAGCCCGCAAGCCCCAGAAGCGAGGATGCAAAGGCGACGCCCATTCCGCCGAGTTGCGTTTGCAGCCCGCTCATCAGGCGGTTGAATACTTCGACACCGCCCTCGCCCTCTTCGGGTGCGAGGCTGGAAATGGTTTCCACAATGGCCGGCACGGTGGTCGCGAGTCCATAGAACGTTCCCAACAGGCCCAGGAAAATCAACATGCTGACGATATAGCGGGTGATTTCGCGCGCTTCTTCGATGCGGTTCACCACCGAATCCAAAATTGAACGGGTGGAGGAGGCATTCACCTGCATTCGAGCCCCGCGCGCGCGCAACAAGGATGCAAGCGGTGCCAATAATTGCGGCGCTTTGGCGTTGTTATCCAGCGTACCATTGGCGAAACGCTCAATCCAGCGTACCGAGCCAATCAATTGAAAAACCTGATAAAAACAGGCTAAAACACCCAGGATGAACACAAAGATAATGAAACCGTTAAGATAAGAGTTCGCCTCAAACACCGGCAAAACCTGGGGCAGCGCCAAAACGCTACCCGCGCCCGACAACCCCAGAACGATCAGCATCAACATAATCTGGCGCACCGGTTGCGAAAACACCGGCCGGGCCTCTTGATCTGGCGATATCATGCGCTGTTGCTCCCGCGCCTTATTGTTCTGCTCTGGTCGCAGTTTAACCTGAAAACCCGCGCCAGAGCCATGGATTTATGTCGCCAGGTGCCGCACCCGCTGGTTGAGCCATTCAAGATCGGGATCATGCAAGCCAATCTCACTCAGATGCGATGCCGTGTTATAAAGATATTCCGTGTTCGGTCCCATGCCGCCAGTTGCACGCGCGATGACCTGTGCTTGTTCTTCCAGCGCCATCCCGCCGCAATATTGTACGTGATCCGGGTTAATAACATAACAAAGCGCGCCCACCCGCCGCCCGTCCACCAGATCGATGTCCAATTCGCGTTCGATATAGGCCGAGGAAATCAATTCGCGTTCGCGCAAGTAGGTCAGAGTTTCCGCCTCGCGCCCCGCCGCCACGGCCAATGCCACGCCTTCGCAAGCATGGGCGGGGTCCTCATCAAGCGCCAAGACCAGACCAGGGTCCGTTTCGGTTCCGCGGTGGTGGATCGACCACATGCAAAATGATCGCGCATAGCCGGGCAAAGTGGCCACGACCTTTTCGGCCACCTCAAAGCCGGGGTTCCACAACAGGCTGCCGTATCCGAATACCCATAGGGTCATGATGCTGGTTCTCCTTGCCTGCTTCGCGTAAACCTCAAATTGGCGGCAAGGGAAAGGGGTCTGTGATGGTGCCTGTTATCTGGCTCACTATGCTCGGGGTTGTGCTCTGGAGCGGTTTGTGGGGGCTGGCAAGTTTTGGGGCGCAGCGTGGTATCGAGGGTTGGCTGGAGGCGCGCCAGGCCGAGGGGTGGCAGGCAATCCCGAAACGCTCGACCTGGCGCTCAGTCCGCGTGGGGGCACCGTGTTTTTGGGGTTCCTGCCGCTCGGTCCGGCCCCGCGTCTGATCCTGCGCTAGCGGCAATAAGTCCCGTTGCGATAGCGTGCGGTATCAAAGTGGAAATGGTCGCGGTGATAGCGGTCCGCGTTCGGGCCCAAGACCGTACCAAACGGTCCACAGGCCCCTTTGTGCACTTGGCGCATGGCCTTATTCGTGTCACGCGCGTTCCAGCCCTTGAGCACCGAAACCACAGAGCCGTCGCGCATCTTAAATCCTGACACATCAATCGCGCGCCCCTTTCCATGTTCGGAAATACGCGCATCCTTCTTATTGTTGCGCGTCCGGCAAGCATAATGCGCCGCTACGCGCAGGCCCTGCAGGCCACCGCCATGTTTGCGAAAGGCCGGTTTCACCGACCCATCCACCCATATTTTCAACGCCTGCGCGGTGGTGCAATCCATCACCGAGCGTTGGCTCAGCGTTATGCCCGACACCGAACGTACCTTGACCGCCTGATCGATGCCACAACCGGCAATGCGGCCTGGCACACGGCCGACGCGCTCGCCCTGGATCTCGGGATCACCACAAATCGCCCCCTTTGCACGCAGTTTTTGCTGTTTGCGAATGGCGCGTTTCACGGCACGGGTGCGGATCTGGGGGCGCAGCGACGTGCGCGGGCCATCGCCGCGCAGGCTGGCCGCCTGAGCTTCGGGGGAGCGTTGCAGGGCAGCGATGGTGCCACTGCCTTCCAATGTCACCCGCTGCGTGCCACGCGGGCTGTGATCAGGGCGTATCTCGGGGCGCGGCGACGTTTGCGGTGCCTTCGCAGCGGCCATCCCCGCCAAAAGGACAAAAACGAGGACCAAGCCCCTCATTTGGACCGTTTTCCACGCCCGAAATCCGGTGCATCCGTGTCCTGACCCGCCTCGATGATACTGCGACGAATCGCGCGGGTTCGGGTAAAATAATCGTGCAAATGCTCGCCGTCCCCGGTGCGGATGGCGCGTTGCAGCGCAAAAAGCTCCTCGGTAAAACGGCCCAGAATTTCCAACGTGGCATCCTTATTGGTCAGAAAGACATCGCGCCACATGGTCGGATCACTGGCCGCAATGCGCGTGAAATCGCGGAACCCCGCAGCGGAATATTTGATCACTTCGCTGTCGGTCACGCGGCGCAGATCATCCGCGACCCCCACCATCGTATAGGCAATCAGGTGCGGTGCATGGCTGGTCACGGCCAACACCAAATCATGGTGCTCCGCTTCCATTTCTTCGACATTACTGCCGATCTCTTCCCAAAGGTGGCGCAATCTGGCGATGGCATCAGGGTCCGAGCCCTCCACCGGCACAAGCAGCAACCAGCGATTATCGAACAATTCGGCAAACCCGGATTCGGGCCCGGAATGTTCGGTGCCTGCGATGGGATGACCGGGGATGAAATGCACATTCTCCGGCAGGTGCGGCGTCACATTTTCGATCACATCGCGTTTAACCGATCCCACATCGGTCAAGGTCGCGCCCGGTTTCAATGCGCTGGCGATTTCAGCCACGACATCGCCCATCACGCCGACGGGCACACAAAGAACCACCAGATCGGCCCCCTCTACCGCCTCGCGCGCCGTGTCAAACACCCGGTCACACAACCCGATGCGGCGCGCGGTCTCGCGGGTTTCGGCACTGCGCGCGAAGCCGGTGACTTCGCCTGCCAGGCCACGGCGCTTCATCGCCCAGAACATCGAAGAGGCGATCAGACCCAGCCCGATCAGCGCCACGCGGTTGTAAATCACGCTCATGTCGTCTCCCCGAAGCTGCCAAGTGCTGCCAGAACACGGCTCACATCCTCTGGCCGTCCGACCGTGATCCGCAGCGCATCGGGAAAGCCGTAGCCCTTGACCAGCCGCACAAGAATGCCCGCCGCCTTGAGGTGGGCATCCGCCTTGATGGCTTCGTCTTCATCGGTAAAACGCGCCAGCACAAAATTGGCCTGGCTCTCATCGCATCCGATACCCAATTGGCGCAGCCCGCCAATCAGCCGCGCGCGCTGCTCGGCGTTTTCCGTCAGGCACATGTTCACAAAAGCGCGGTCCCGTACCGCCGCCTCGGCACCGGCGAGCGCGACGCTGGACAGATTGAACGGCCCGCGCACCCGGTTCAGCACGTCAATAACCGCCTGCGGCGCATAGCCCCAGCCGACACGCAAACCGCCCAGGCCATAGAGTTTCGAAAAGGTACGCGTCATCACGACGTTGTCACGTGCCGAGACCAGCGCGGCACCCCCATCATAACCGTCAAAGAATTCCGCATAGGCACCGTCCAGCACGAGCAGACACGACGCAGGCACGGCATCGGCAAGCCGGGTCAATTCGGCCATATCCAGCGCCGTCCCCGTCGGATTAGCCGGATTGGCGATATAAATCAGGCGCGTGGCATCGGTGATGCGTTCGATCAGGGCATCCACATCCACCCGCCGGCCCGCTTCAGGGGCAACAACCGGGGTCGCCCCCGCCGCAAGCGCAAAAATACGGTACATCGAAAACCCATGTTCGGGATAAAGAACCTCATCGCCGGGCCCCGCATAGGCCATGGCAAGCAGGCTCAGGATTTCATCCGACCCCACACCGCAGATGAGACGCGCAGGGTCCAGCCCATGGACCTCTGCGATCGCGGCACGCAGGTCCAAATGATCGATGGAGGGGTAACGGTGCACTTCCGCGGTGACCTTTGCAATGGCGGCAATTGCGTTTGGGCTGGTGGCGAACGGGTTCTCATTCGAACTGAGCTTGAGGGGGTTTTCCCGACCCTCGATCTGGGATGCGCCCCCCTGATAGAGGGCGATATCCATTATACCCGGCTGTGGGGTGAGTGCTGTGCTCATGGGGCGGTCTCCTGTCCGCGCGGACCTTATCCGCGTGGTGTGCGCAGGGCTACCATCAACTCGCCAAGTGAGACAAGGTGACCAGTAACAGTCAATGCGCAATTGGGGGGCAGCAGGACAGGTCCGGAGGCTTTGAACTTGCGCAAAGAGGGGTTTGCTCTTTTACCTCGGTCAGGCAGCGCCGATGGATTTCTTCGCGGCTTTGACGTGACTTACCGGACTGTGCGGTCAGATATTGAAGTGTGCGGGGTGTGGCGTCCAGTGCACTCATGAGCCTTAGGTCAGAAGGAGTATCAGACCTCGCGCCAGCCAAACGGGGGTTTTCGCCATCGGTTTTTGACGCAAGTGATGGCGAGCCGGACCGTCGGCTTTTTGCGCAAAACAGATAGAAACCCGTGACTTCAACGCAAAAGCAATGGCACCTACGCTCATTTTGGTCATTCCGGCACAAGCGTCAGGTTGATGAATTTCGTGCCTTGCGTCTCCCCGCCCAGCCAAGCCCACCAACAGCAATGCCCAACAACAGAACCGAAGCAGGCAGCGGAATCGCCGAAACAGCGATCCCGTCAATAGAAAAGCCGTCATTGCGTCTAAAGTTTTTCCCGCCGGATGTGGTGAAATTACCCAAAATGATCTCCGCAGTGGTCACTTCCTGTCCGAAATCAACCAAGACCCTGCGCGCGTTGCCATTGGCAAGTTGGCCGCCGCTGCGCAATTCTTCCGAAGCACCGCCTGCGATAATGCGCAGGAAGGCCCCCGTATCGCTGCCATCGTTGAGCACGAAGGAGAGCTTATTGAAGGCGCTGCCGATATCGACGACCCACTTCATGCCCCAGGTGTCGTTGCTGTCCAGGAACCAGGTCCCACCGGTAGGAACAGTATTCGCCCGCCCGTACACCGATCCATCACGCAGCGCGAGTTCGGTGCCGCTGCCGGTCACCGCGCCACCGTTTCCCGTGCCACCAAGGCTTTCAAACGTGCCAACCGCTGTCGAAAACACCGCCCCCACTTCGCCTTCGCCGAACGTCGCCCCAAAAGCTTCGAAGTCTTCGCCCGTAGTTCCCAAGACCGCGAAGCTGCTGTTATAATCGCCTGCATCGAAAGTAGAGACGGCAATCGTGGCGGCATTCACACTGCTTGCGCATAGAATGGCGGCAGCCGCGAGGGCTGTTCTTACGATACGCATTGCTCGCTCCAGCCCAATTTACAAAAACCTCTTTGCCGCTCATGTTCAATTCGGGAGAGAGAACAACAAAACCATTGCGGATTTGTTAACTCCCTCGATTTAAAACACCGGCGTCAGGTCCACGATTATCCCTCCTTAGGAATAATAGCGTTCATAAATGGATTTTTTCCGGCGAGATTTCGATGAAGACACCCCGATATATCGCCGCTCAGATCATGGGTATTCTGAAGCGAGCGTAAGGCGGTGTGCTCGTTTTTTTGGTTGAACCGCCACCATGATATGGGCACGTTTGCATAAATGCGCCCTACCCTGTTTTGCAACTCGGCCGTCTCGCCGGGTGCCATTCGCTTAAGTGCAAGCCTATGAAACTGCGACCTTTTCTGCGGAACGTCGCCTGGGTTCGACTTGATCACGCTAAAAAATTGCGCGCACATATGCAGCAGTGCAGGTTAGCGCAGCCTCTTTCCAGAACTGTTGGAAAACGAACGATTCTACGTGGGTTCAGAAACGCATCTGCTTTCAGACCAGTGAATAGGATTCTGAAAGGTTTTCGCAGGTTTTTTGCAGCGCCAAAGGCATCTCGATTCCGCAACCTGCCTTAAAAACCTGCGGCACCCTCACAGTATCATCTTATATTTACTATTAGAATCAAATTGATAGGGTTAAAAACCAACCCAAAACTTAAAAACCTGTCATGCACTGTGTCCTGAGATGCACGGGTTGGAGATCAGCGAAAACCAGCCTTTATCTCTACCACAGGTTAAAGCTTTTCCTTGTCAAAACCCCGAGCATCTGTCATATGCCGGATCGCTAACGTTTATCTTTTTCGACCTGCTGTCTCTTATGGACGGTCAGTCTTCGATCCAGACCGACCACGCCAGGCTATCGCAACGACGCGGATAGCATCTACAGAGGAGACCACGGATATGGCCACAGGCACCGTGAAATGGTTCAACACTACAAAAGGCTTCGGCTTCATCGCACCTGACGGCGGCAGCAAAGACGTGTTTGTGCACATCTCTGCCGTTGAACGCGCAGGCCTTACAGGTCTGGCCGACAACCAAAAAGTGACTTTCGACATCGAAGCTGGCCGTGACGGCCGCGAGAGCGCGACAAACATCGCACTGGCATAAGCCATGCGATTGTGAGCAGGCCCGTCGATTTAGCCGGGCGCTTGCAGATAGTCATGAAAAAAGGGGTTGGCCAAGTTTTGGCCAGCCTTTTTTTGTGAGAAAGCCTATGTCGATTGCGACGGGGTTTCGTTTAATCCACTAATCAAGCCGCTCAGCTAGGCTCAGGAACTAAAGGGTTCAGCTATTCCTCTTGGTCTATGCGGTAATTTCAAACATAAATCTTCGCAATGACGCCGCATGACCATCCACCAACGGCAGGGAGAATGCCGGATTATCCGATTTTACGGCTTCGTTTTTTCGAGAATTGCACACCATGGACAAGCGCATTTACGGTCAGATTGCCGGCTTTTCGACGCAGCCAGAACGAAGTACGATAGGGTTGGTTTGGCTGTTACCGCCAGAGGATACGCCAGCATTGCGACGGGTCGATCGATTTGCGGCAAGCTCAAATCCGCGCGCGCCATCCCGTTCACCACTTACGCATACTGCCCGACATAAACGGCCTTGAATCCTCAAGCGTTGCGGCTCCGTTAGCCAAAGCAGTTATCACCGCCGGGTTTTGGTTCCACACAACGCATAAAAATCCACCACCATTCTTTCAGCGATGACCCCACCACCGACCGTAAAAGTTCTGGCACCCTCGCAGCACCAGAGCTTTTGATAGAGGCGCTTAGCCGGTCAAAGCAACACGTGCCAGATCAGCAGGCTTGGCACCAGCATTGCGAAGACAATGCAAAAAAGTTTGGCGGCGTGGCTGACCTTGCCAAACTTCCCATTGCCCAACGCGCTCTCACCATATCCCAGAAAGCTCGCCATGACCGCATAGCCGCGTGCCTCCTGGCGGGTTTCATGCGCCTGGATCGAAGAAAGCGCTTGTTCATTGACCCTGCGTTGGCGCTCTTTTTCGCTAAGTTGATTTTCCAAATTTTCCATATTGCTCATTATTTCACTCACTCCCGGGGCGACTTCAAAACATGGGGCTTCATTCGCCAAAGTCTAGGGCGCCGAGAATAAAAAGGCCGACACTTCCATCGGCCTGTTTATGTATTCTCAACGGCTACTGCTCAGTTAAGCGCCTTATCCGTAATCACATGGGTCCAGGCCCCTTCTGGAGCCTTTGTGATCACCGGGTCTGATCCACCTGCCAAAAGCGACGCAACGGTACGCTCATAATCGGCCGGATCCAAAGCGCCATTGCTGCCGGAGGTCAGCTTTGCAACCTCACCCATCATGCGCTTTTGATGCTCTTCTGTCTGTGCGCCGCTGGCATCATTATCAAGCACAATCTCAGCCGCCTCATCAGGATTGGCTTCGGCGTATTTCCACCCCTTCATGGAGGCCCGCACAAAACGCACCATCTTATCCTCAAATGCCGGGTCTGCGAGATTTTCCTCCAAGACATAAAGCCCGTCTTCGAGTGTTGCCACGCCCTGCTCTTCATATTTGAACACCGTCAGATCATCCGGTGTCAGGCCCGCATCAATCACCTGCCAGTATTCATTATAGGTCATGGTGGACACACAAGCCGCCTGCCCCTGCAACAGAGGGTCCACATTGAATCCCTGCTTCAAGACGGTCACACCCTGGTCGCTGCCATCTGTGGGAATGTCCAGTTTGCTCATCCAGCTGAGGAACGGAAATTCATTACCGAAAAACCACACACCGAGCGTTTTACCCGGAAAATCATCCGTGCTGGTGATGCCCGCATCTTTTCGGCAGGTCAACATCATGCCCGATGATTTGAAAGGCTGTGCGATATTGACCATCGGCAAGCCTTTTTCGCGCGCCGCCAGAGCGGAAGGCATCCAATCCACGGTCACATCCGCGCCGCCCCCGACCAGAACCTGCGTTGGGGCGATGTCCGGACCGCCCGGTTTGATCGTGACATTGAGATCCTCTTCCTCGTAAAATCCCTTGTCCAACGCCACGTAATACCCTGCGAATTGCGCTTGTGTGACCCATTTCAATTGCAGCGTTACGTCATCCGCCGCCTGCGCCACAACGCCCCAAATGCCAAGCGTCGCTCCCGCCGCCAGTGTCGTCAATTTCTTCATCATACTCTCCTTTGTTGTCTTCTTTTTATACTCAATGGCGTTGTGACGGGTGCCAGAATGTCACCGCGCGTTCGATCAGCGCGATCCCACCATAAAAGCCCGACCCCACAACCGCCGCCACGACAATCTCCGCCCAAACCAGATCAAGCGCAAGCTGCCCCACCGACGTGGAGATACGAAACCCCATACCCCGCGTGGGTGAGCCGAAAAATTCAGCAACAATCGCCCCGATCAAAGCCAAAGTGCTCGCAATTTTTAGCCCGTTAAAAACAAAAGGCATCGCTGCAGGCAGGCGCAATTTGAGCAACGTCATCCAATATCCAGCGGCATAGGTCCGCATGAGATCGCGCTGCATCACGGAACTATCTGCGAGCCCTTGCACCGTGTTCACCAGCATCGGAAAGAACACCATGACCACGACGACGGCAGCTTTGGATTGCCAGTCAAACCCGAACCACATGACCAGAATGGGGGCCATGCCGATCACCGGCAGGGCGGCGACAAAATTACCTACCGGCAAAAGGCCGCGGCGCAAGAAATCAAACCGATCCACCAAAATAGCCACCAAAAAGGCCGTCCCGCATCCCAGGACATAGCCGCTAAGCGCCCCTTTGATCACGGTCTGCACAAAATCCTCCCACAGGATCGCCGTGGAGGCGACAAAGCGCATGGCGATCATCGAAGGAGCAGGCAACAGGATCGGGCTGATCTCCAGCCCATGCACAATGCCTTCCCAAACCGCAATCAGCGTCAGGCCAAAGATCACCGGGACAGCCAAGCGCGTCAACCGCGTCCGCGGCAATGCGGCCAGCCAGGCGTTGATCCACCAACCCAAAGCCCAGATGGCAAAGGCAAAAACCAGCCAGATCATGACATGCCCATCCGTTTCAGCGTTACCCGCTGGATCACCCCGATGAGGGCCACGAGGCTGGCCGCCAGTGCAGCCGCCATAATCAATGCGGACCAGATTTGGATCGTCTGACCATAATAGCTCCCCGCCAGCAACCGCGCCCCAAGCCCAGCAATCGCCCCGGTCGGTAATTCACCTACAATCGCGCCGACCAACGAAGCCGCCATCCCAATCTTGAGCGATGTGAATAGATAGGGCATTGAGGATGGCAAACGCAGCCGCCAGAAGGTCTGAGAAGGCGACGCATTCCACGTCCGCATCTGATCGAGTTGCATCGCGTCAGGGCTACGCAAACCCTTGACCATGCCAACAACGATTGGAAAAAAGGAAAGATACATCGAAATCATCGCCTTGGGCAGCAGCCCCGAAATGCCTACGGCATTCAGCACGACAATAATCATCGGCGCAATCGCAAGGATCGGAATGGTTTGGCTCGCGATCACCCAAGGCATCACCGACATGTCCATGGTCCGATTGTAAACGATCCCCACCGCCAATGCGATGCCAAGACCTGTCCCAAGCGCGAACCCCAAGAGCGTCGCACTGAGTGTGATCCAAGAGTGATAGATAAGCGAGCGTTTGGAAGTGATTTTCTTTTCCACAGTGGTTTCCCAAATTTCCACTGCGACCTGATGCGGCGCGGGCAGTTTGGGCTTTTTCTGGCTCCAGGTGTCGAGAATAAGGCTCTGCGCGTTCAACAACTCGCCCGTGCGCGTCGCTTTGTCATAGGCCCAGGGCGCATTGAGCCAGATCGCGGCCACGTACCACAACGCAAAGATCGCACAAACGACTGTCGTTACCGGCAGGACACTCCGGCTCATGAGCGCACGCGCTCTTCATTGTTCCATAAATATGCATATTCAACACTGCACAGCAGGCGAAGTTCTTTGCATATTTTAAGAACAATGAAAGATATATGTGATGAAATCAGTCCACGGTACAGGCAGGCATGCCGATGACCGTGAACGATGAAAGGGGACCTCGCCTCCCCAGACAAACGGCGTATCGGACCCGGACTTTGCCTAAAAGCGGGTACTGTCCGGGCCGATTCAAAACGCTTACTCATGCGAATGCCCCGCGCGGAGCCCTTCTCGGACCCGGTGTGCAACCTCAAGAAAGGCCGGCGTGTCGCGGATGTCCAACGGACGCTCCTTAGGCAAGGGACTGTCGATGATATCCGTAATTCGTCCAGGACGCGGACTCATCACAACGATCTTAGTGCTCAGATAGACCGCTTCGGGGATCGAATGGGTCACAAAGGCAATTGTCTTTTCCGTGCGCGCCCACAGCTTTAGGAGTTGCTCGTTTAAATGATCACGCACGATTTCATCCAACGCGCCAAAGGGTTCGTCCATCAGCAGGATATCCGCATCAAAGGAAAGCGCGCGGGCAATCGAGGCGCGCTGTTGCATGCCGCCTGACAACTGCCATGGGAATTTACGCTCGAACCCGGCCAGTTCGACCAATTCCAAGACGCGCTCCACACGCGCGTCCATGTCGGATTTCGAATAGCCCATGATCTCCAGCGGCAAGCGGATGTTGCCCCCAATCGTACGCCAAGGATAAAGCCCCGCCGCCTGAAACACATAGCCATAGGCGCGCGCTTTTCTGGCCTCTGCGGCGCTTACACCATTAACCGTGATCTGCCCCCCCGTCGGATGCTCAAGATCCGCCATGCAGCGCAGGAATGTCGTCTTGCCGCAGCCGGAGGGGCCAATGAAGCTGACGAACTCGCCCTTTTCTATATTCAAAGACACATCGCGCAATGCATGCACGGGGCCGTCATTGGTCTGGAAGGTCAGGTCGAGGTGTTGGGCGGAAATGACGCTCATCAATACCAATCCGACCGAAACAACTTTGAAAGCCCAGGTTCCGACTCCGAACGGTTGATGACAGGAAACCGCGATAAATGCGGCAACCCAATCAAGAAACCACTATCGTATTCGCTCCGCGAACCCGTAGCTTTACCCCACCCGATCGGAACTCTGATCCCATGCTTTATACCAAGGATCCCACATAACTGCTTGTCGACTTCACGGCTCATGCCGACAATAAGCCTAGGCTTGGCCATGTTCAGAATATTACTCCAGATACTGCGCCCCAACAAAAGTGCCTCTTGCTTGTCTGGAAGAGCCGCCCAAGACGCGGAGCGGAACGGAACCAGATTTCCGGATAAAACGGCTGCTGGTTTGACACGCAGCCTTCGGAATAACGCACAGACTTGTCGTTGCAAAGCACTTTGCCCCGGCGGAGCATTTCCCCAGCTTTCGGTCTCGTAAGCACTCCCCGCCGACGTGGCAAAACGCGAATGACCGGCTTCCTCGACGCGCCCCCCAGGGTTCAACCCGATGAAAGCCACTTCGGCCTCCGAGAGCGTTTCGACAGGGCTGCTCAAAAGACGCCAACCTATGGCGTTCTTACTCCGCACATAAGCGCCACCGATCTTTGCCTCAATTGTCAATAGATCGTCGTTCATCATATCCCCGCCGGAATATTCAGCGGATCGCGCTTGATCATTTTGGGGGCGGTCAGGGCTTTCCACTTGCTCAGCGCCTCAGAGGCGGATGAAAACGCAGGGCGCGGAATGAACCGACCGCGGCCCGGATTGGGTTGGCTATTCTGCCCCCACGCCCAGATGATCTCCCCCCGGTTCAGCGTAAAGCGGCTTTGGGCTTTGACCTCGAAGCCCTCGAACACATTGTAATCTAACACGGAATGATGGTTTGAGGGCGAAATAGTTTTGCTTATCTTGGGATCCCACACAACGATATCGGCATCCGCGCCCTCCACGATCGCACCCTTTCTGGGATAGATATTCAGGATCTTCGCCACATTGGTCGAGGTCGCGGCGACAAATTCGTTTGGCGTCAAACGGCCTGTTTCCACCCCTTCGGTCCACAGCACCGCGAGGCGTTCTTCCAGCCCGTTCGACCCGTTGGGAATGATGCGGAAATCATCGCGGCCTGCGCGTTTTTGTTCGGTATTGAACGCCGCGTGATCGGTCGCAACCACTTGCAAAGATCCCGATTGCAGGCCCGCCCAGAGTGAATCCTGATGGTCTTTGGACCGAAACGGCGGGCTCATCACACGGCGCGCCGCATAATCCCAATCCGTGTCGAAATAGACGCTCTCATCCAGCGTCAGGAACTGGATCAACGGCTCACCGTATACGCGCATGCCCTTTTGACGCGCACGTCGGATCGCCTCATGCGCCTGCTCACAAGACACATGCACAATATAAAGCGGCACGCCTGCGGCATCGGCAATGGTGATCGCGCGATTGGCCGCTTCGCCCTCAAATTCGGGCGGGCGCGAATAGGCGTGACCCTCTGGCCCGGTGATCCCCTGATCGAAATATTTCTGCTGCATCTCGGCGACCAAATCACCGTTTTCCGCATGCACCATCGGCAAGGCACCCAGTTCCGCGCAGCGCTTGAAGGAGGCGAACATTTCGTCGTCCTCAATCATCAAAGCACCCTTATAGGCCATGAAATGCTTGAAGGAATTCACGCCCATATCGACGGCATCCTTCATTTCGTTGAACACATCCTCGTTCCAGCCGGTGATGGCCATGTGATAGCCCACATCGGAACAGATCTGCGGGGCGGATTTACGGTGCCATTCGTTGATCGCGTTCTTGATTGAGCCATCCGCGCCCGGCAGGCAGAAATCCACGATCATCGTCGTGCCACCCGCCGCCGCCGCCCATGTACCGCTCTCGAACGTTTCAGCCGCCGTGGTCCCCATGAAAGGCATTTCCAAATGGGTATGCGGATCAATCCCGCCGGGGATCACATAGGCCCCCTCGGCGTCGATGTATTCATCGCCCGTGAGGTCCGCACCGATCTGCTTGATCACCTCGCCCTCAATCAGCACATCCGCGTCCCAGGTCCGGTCCGCCGTGACGACCGTGCCGCCTTTGATCACCTTTGTCATTTGCTTGGTATCCTTTACGATTTCGTGGCGCGGGTGTGGTTTACCACTCGGGTTGCCAGTTCCGCTTCATCTTCACGTGTATTCTTCAGGAACTCTGCTTGAGCCTCCGGGGTTTTTCCAGAGATAAAAACCGCTGCCGCCTGCCTTGATTCCTCGCGACAGGCTGCGGCCACGGATGCCCCGATTTTGGCCGCTTCAGAGACGCCATCATCCAGCCGAAGCGTTTGCGCACGCATACATGAAACCTGCGTTGCGATTGCCTGATTTATGCGCGCCTCGGGCACCGCCCCCCCCTGGGGCGCGTTCCCTGTTGCGCACCCCGTCAGGATACAGGCGCAAAGGCTCAGAACACTTGTGGGGCGCGCAAAAGGGGGCATATCACCCTATGATCTCTGCTGTTTCCACCACCGCATGCAGCAATACATCGGTGCCCGCCATGGCCCATTCCTTGGAAATCTCCTCAGCTTCATTATGCGAAAGACCATCCACACAGGGGCACATCACCATGGCCGTCGGGGCCACCCGGTTGATCCAGCACGCATCATGCCCGGCACCGGAAATCAAGTCCATATGGCTGTAGCCCAACCGCTCGGCAGCGCCGCGCACCGCCGCGACGCAGCCCGCATCAAACGTCACCGGATCAAAGCCACCGACCTTTTGGAAAGCAATCTCCAGCCCCATATCATCTGCGATCTTCTGTGCCTCAATGCGCAGCCGCGCTTCCATGTCTTCAATCACGCTCAGGTCTGGCGAACGGAAATCGACGGTAAAAACCACCCTGCCGGGGATCACGTTGCGTGAATTGGGATAGACGTCGATATGCCCCGCCGCACCCACCGCATGGGGTTTATGCGACGAGGCGATCTCATCGACTTTTTCGAGCACGCGCGCCATGCCGAGCCCTGCGTTCTTGCGCATCGGCATGGGGGTCGAGCCTGTGTGACTGTCCCGGCCAGTGATCGTGATTTCCGTCCACGACAAGCCCTGACCATGGGTCACGACACCGATCTCCTTGCCTTCGGCTTCCAGAATAGGTCCCTGTTCGATGTGCAGCTCAAAGAACGCATGCATTTTGCGCGCGCCAACCTCTTCCTGCCCGCGCCACCCGATACGGCTGAGCTCATCGCCAAAGGTCTTGCCCTCCGCGTCCACCCGCCCATAAGCCCAATCCTGCGTATGTATCCCCGCGAACACCCCCGAGGACAGCATCGCCGGCGCGTAACGGGTCCCCTCCTCATTGGTGAAATTCGTGACCACAATCGGGTGTTTGGTTTTCACGCCCAGATCGTTCAGCGTGCGGATGATCTCAAGCCCGCCCAACACGCCCAGAACACCGTCATACTTGCCACCCGTGGGCTGCGTATCCAGATGCGATCCGACATAGACCGGCAAGGCGTCCGGGTCGCTGCCCGGACGCGCGGCGAACATATTGCCCATCTGATCGAGCCCCATGGTGCAGCCTGCCGCCTCGCACCATTTCTGAAACAACGCGCGCCCCTCAGCGTCCGCGTTCGTCAGGGTCTGGCGGTTGTTGCCGCCTGCAACGCCGGGTCCGATCTTAGCCATCTCCATCAGGCTCTCCCAGAGCCGGTCCGGATTAATTTTCAGGTTCTGTCCGGGCGCGGGCATGGCTGTGGTCCTTCCTGGCGGTGCGATATTTAGACCATCGGTAATTTTACCATTTGGTAAAGCTACGATTGCCACTCGGCTGGACCAAGTCAAGGCTTCCTTTCGATCTCTTTGCGTGGGAAGCTGTCATCAACCCGGGCATTGCCCGAAATTCAAGCAAGCCGATTGGATGAAACCGCCCATGCCAGACGGCGTCGAAAAGAAAACCAGCAAGATCCAGCAGCGCAACCGCAGCCGCATCCTGGACGCAGCGCTGAATGTATTTTCCCTGCACGGGTATCGCGGTGCCACGCTGGATCAAATCGCGGAGGCCTCCGGGTTGAGCAAGCCCAACATCCTCTATTATTTCGACGGCAAGGACGATATTCACGTGACCCTGCTGAACCAGTTGATGGAAACCTGGCTCGACCCGCTCGTCACGCTTGATTCGCAGGGGGACCCGCTGGCCGAAATTCTCGGGTATGTGCAGCGCAAGCTGGATATGGCGCGGGATTTGCCGCGTGAAAGCAGACTGTTTGCCGGTGAAATCCTGCAAGGCGCGCCGCGTATGGCACCGCATCTGCACTCTGGCCTCCAGCCCCTGTTCGAGGAAAAATGCGCCGTCATTCAGGCCTGGATGGACGCCGGACATCTGAACCCGGTCGACCCGCGCCACCTGATCTTTTCCATCTGGGCCACGACCCAGCATTATGCGGATTTCGCAGCACAGGTGCAGGTTTTACTGCGCGAGGAGACATCCGGGCATGATCAGGCAACGGTCTATCTCGAGACCTTGTTTACCCGTCTTCTGACCCCCTGAAACGCCGGATTGAGGCGTTAACCAATATCCCGATTTCCATCCCCGATTAACGCCTCGTTAATGTTCATATTACTTTAATGATTTCGGGTGGCGGCTTCAGATCGACGAATTGAACGGAGCTTATCATGAGTGCAATTACCTTCAACGCGCCCTATGCGCCCCAACCCGTGGCACCCGCTCTGGGTGATGCGCAGGGGGCTGGTGCACAATCAACGCAACCGATTGCCAGGTCGGCATCCAGCAGTGGGGCGAATCTCTCTTCGGACCATTCCGGTCAGGGGGCAAGCAATGGAACAGGCACGGGCGGCGCGCAAGTGGCTGCTTTGCTCAAACGGGGTCGCGTGGCGATGCTCCCCACGCAGGCCGCACCAAAATCGGTCATTGAAGCGCAAACCAAGGAGGCCCCCACGGCGGAATTCCTTCAGCGACAGGTCCAGCTACGCGCGGAATCCGCCGCCTTGCAGGAAGCCCGTGCCGCAGACAGGGCCTCAGATCGCGCAGCTGCCGCAGCAGAGGCCGCCGCCAAAGCGGCAGAACCGGCGTTCAAGCTTCCAAATCCCCTGCCCACGGCGCCGATCCTGACACGCAGCGAGCCCTGATATCATTCGGCCGCGGTCGCACCGGGATTGTTGGGATGCGTCGTCCAATTTGCATACTCTGGCTCCACCACCTTGCCGGTGCGTGGGTCCACGAGGCCCGGTGCCATCGCTTCCATGGTGATGCAGGCCTCGACCGGGCAGACGTTGACGCAAAGGTTACAGGCCACGCATTCCTCGTCAATCACGGTGAAAGTACGGTCCGGCGACATGGCAATCGCCTGATGTGAGGTATCCTCGCAGGCTGCAAAACACCGCCCGCAGGAAATGCACAGGTCCTGATTGATCACGGCCTTGGCGATGTAATTGAGGTTCAGATATTGCCAATCCGTGACGTTCGGAACAGCGCGGCGCACGATCTGATCGACGGATGTGATCTCCTTGCCGTCCATATAATCGCTAAGGCCCGAAATCATTTCCTGCACGATCTTGAACCCATAGGTCATCGCCGCGGTGCAGACCTGCACATTGCCCGCGCCCAAGGCCATGAACTCCGCCGCATCGCGCCATGTAGTGATACCGCCAATGCCCGAAATCGGCAAATGTGCCATCGCAGGATCGCGCGCAATTTCGGCGACCATATTGAGCGCAATCGGCTTGACCGCAGGTCCGCAATAGCCCCCATGCGCGCCCTTGCCATCAATCGTCGGCTCGGGCGCAAACAAATCCAGATCAACCGACGTAATCGAATTGATCGTATTGATCAACGATACCGCATCCGCCCCACCCTTCATCGCGGCTTCGGCAGGTTTGCGTACATCCGTGATGTTGGGCGTCAGCTTCACGATCACCGGCATGCGCGTGTTGGCCTTGACCCAGCGCGTGACCATTTCGATGTATTCCGGCACCTGCCCGACGGCAGATCCCATGCCGCGCTCTGACATCCCATGCGGGCAGCCAAAGTTCAGCTCGACACCGTCTGCACCCGTGTCCTCCACCAGCGGCAGAATGTATTTCCACGGCTCTTCCTCGCAAGGCACCATCAAGGACACGACCATGGCGCGATCCGGATAATCTCGCTTTACCACTTTGATCTCATCCAGATTGGTCTGCAGCGGACGGTCCGTAATCAATTCGATGTTGTTCAGGCCCAACAACCGCCGGTCCGCCCCGTAAATCGCGCCATACCGCGGCCCGTTCACATTCACCACATGCGGGTCCAACCCCAGCGTTTTCCACACCACACCGCCCCATCCCGCTTCAAAAGCGCGACGCACGTTATATTCCTTATCCGTTGGCGGCGCGGAGGCCAGCCAGAACGGGTTCGGGCTTTTGATGCCCACGAATTCACTTCTCAGATCAGCCATCTTAAATCCTCCGTAGGGTGGGCTTTCAGGCCACCGCCCCGCTAAATACCGCATGAATATCCATCGCCGCGTCGCGGCCCTCAGCCACCGCCGTCACCGTCAGGTCATCCCCACCAGAGGCACAATCCCCCCCGGCCCAAACCCCCTCAACGGACGTGCGCCCGGCTCCGGTGACCGCGATCTTACGACCCTCCAACGCGGGCAAACCATCGCCTTGCAATGTCTGACCGATCGCGCGAAACACCTGATCCGCCGCCAACCGCAACGTCTGACCCGTCGGCACCATATCCGCGCCCACATAATCGAACTCGATCTCGCGCACCGCACCATTTCCGATCACCGCACGCGGCACCGCATGGGTGATAATCCGCACGCCCTTGCTGGCTGCAAGATCCTGCTCAAACACGCTCGCGTTCATCCGATCACGACCCCGGCGATATACCAGCGTGACGTTCAATGCGCCCAGCAGCTTAGCCTGCACCGCCGCGTCAATCGCCGTCATCCCGCCGCCAATCACCACCACATCGCGCCCCACGGGCACCTGCGCCACATCCGCCGCCTGGCGCAACTCCGCAATAAAATCGACCGCGTCGGATACACCCTCTTTGTCGGACCCCTCCGCCTGCAACGCATTCACGCCGCCCAGACCCATGCCGAGGAACACCGCATCAAATACACCACGCAAGCTCTCGAGCGTCTCTTCCCGGCCCAATGCGCGACCGGTCTCGATTGTGATCCCGCCGATCTGCAACAACCAATCCACCTCGGACTGTGCATAGCCATCGACCGTCTTATAGGTCGCGATCCCATATTCATTCAGCCCGCCCGCTTTTGCGCGCGCATCAAAAACAACCACGTCATGGCCCAGCATCGCCAAACGATGCGCACAAGACAGCCCCGCAGGCCCCGCGCCGACCACGGCCACCCTCTTACCCGTTGCAGCGGCGCGCTCAAACGGATGCACCCCTTGTTCCTGCAAATGATCCGTCGCATAGCGTTGCAATTGCCCGATCAAAACCGGCTTGCCTTCCGCCGCCTCACGCACACAAGCCTCTTCACAAAGCTGCTCCGTCGGGCAGACCCGCGCGCACATCCCGCCCATAATATTCTGGCTCAGGATCGTTTTGGCCGCCGCATCCGGGGTCCCCGTCGCGATCTGGCGAATGAACAACGGGATGTCGATCTCTGTCGGACAGGCCGTGATACAGGGCGCATCATGACAAAAATAACACCGATCCGCCGCAACCAGCGCTTCATGCGGATCAAGCCGAGGGTGCAAATCAGAAAACTGTTCTGAATACGCCGCCGGATCCAAACGGCCTGGCATGATACCCGGTGTAAATGTGTCGCTGGACATGGCTCTCCCCACTCTGGCTACTTCAACATCAAAACGCTCTCATGGTTTCATTTTTTTATCAACTGGTAAAATTTAGATTAAGCCGCGCTTGAGGACCTATGCCCAAATTCCGGGCATTACACGGATGGCGGGAAATTGCCGATGCGTTGCCGGACAGGGCTGTCATCAGAATTTAACTTGATTTTGTACCGCCCTCCTTCAATATCAAAGCCGCGACGCGACAAACTATCGACCACGGCTCCTGATACTGGCCATTCAATCGATCTGCTTTCGACCGAGCCAGGCTGCCGCATTCTGCGGGCAGCACAAGACAGGAGACCACGGGAATGGCCACAGGCACCGTGAAATGGTTCAACACAACCAAGGGCTACGGCTTCATCGCCCCCGATGGCGGGGGCCAGGATATTTTTGTACATATTTCTGCCGTCGAGCGCGCAGGCCTCACCGGTCTGGCGGACAATCAGAAAGTCACTTTTGATATCGAAGCGGGCCGCGATGGCCGTGAAAGCGCGGCCAACATCGCTCTGGCATAGCGGGCACCCCCTATCATATGAACGGGCGCAATCGTGCCCGTTTCAGTGATATTGCGGTTGCCCACGGCTTACGGGTTAGTTTCGGCACTTCGCGAAAACCATTTGATACTGCGCAAGCCTGATCGGGTGTAGCCCCGCAGAAGTATCGCCAAAATGACGGCACGGCTCACTCCTGCGCGCGCGCAACCAGAGCCAGAACCTCAGGACCCAGCGCCGCCACGATCTTGGCAACACCTTCAGCGTTGGGATGGATGCCGTCAGCCTGCATAAAGGCGCGCGCTTCAATGGGATCATTCGTGGCGCTGATCCCGGCAAAAAAACTGGGCGCAAGCAGAGTGTCATAACTCTTTGCCAGCTCGGGATAAATGGCATCAAAGCTCGCCTTATATTGTGGCCCAAAATTACCCGGTGCCTGCATCCCGACCAGCAACACCTCCACATCTGCCTCTGCCGCGACCTTCAGTATCCCATCAAGGTTCGCCCGGCTCACGTCTGGATCAAGCCCGCGCAGCAGGTCATTACCGCCAAGCGCCAAGATCATCGCGTCCACATCGGGCGTCAAGGTCCAGGCCGCGCGCGACAATCCACCCGCCGTCGTATCACCGGACACGCCCGCATTGATCAGCCGCACCTGCGCGCCCTGTGTATCCAGCCAGCTCTGCAATTGCGGCACAAAACCCTCTTGTGCAACCAACCCATACCCCTGCGTCAGACTATCGCCCAATGCCGCAATCACCACCTCCTGCGCGCTCAGCATCCCCGGCCATAGAAAAGCAAATCCCATCAAAACCTTGCGCATAGTGATCCAGCCTCCATATGCCACACGTAACCCTCTAAAAGGTTCTGCAAGTATGACCAACCCTGTTTTCTCCCTCAATGATGCGGCTTTATCGCTGGATGGCAATGCCGGACGTGTCGATATTCTGCATGGGATCTCCATGGAGGTTCACAAGGGCGAGAGTCTGGGTCTCATCGGGCCATCCGGGTCCGGGAAATCTTCCTTGCTGATGTTGATGGGCGGGCTGGAGCGTGCCACCGGGGGCACGGTGATGGCTTTGGGTCACGACCTCACCAACATGTCGGAGGACGCATTGGCGCGGTTCCGCCGTGACCACATGGGCGTGGTGTTTCAGTCCTTTCACCTGATCCCGACCATGACCGCGCTGGAAAATGTGGCCACGCCGCTGGAGCTGGCAGGCGACCGGGATGCCTTTGCCAAGGCCGAAGCCGAACTGGCTGAGGTCGGGCTGGCGCACCGCGCGGATCATTACCCCTCGCAGATGTCAGGGGGCGAGCAACAACGTGTGGCCCTGGCGCGTGCCTCCGCGCCGCGCCCCGATATCCTTTTGGCGGATGAGCCGACCGGCAATCTCGACGGGGCCAATGGGGCCGCGATCATTGATCTGTTGTTTGGCCTGCGCGACCGACACGGCGCCACGCTTGTGCTCGTGACCCACTCGCAAAGCTTGGCTGCGCGCTGTGACCGGGTGATCCGGCTCAGTGACGGGCGCATCGCCCCACTCGAACGGGCCGCGGAATGAGCCTGCGCATCGCGGCAACATTCGCGCGGCGGGAATTGCGTGGGGGCCTAAGGGGATTTCGCATTTTCCTGGCTTGTCTTGCATTGGGTGTCGCGGCCATCGCGACCGTGGGCTCGGTGCGCTCCAGCATCGAAGCCGGTCTTGCGCGCGAAGGTGCAGCCCTTCTGGGCGGGGATGCCGAACTTGATTTCACCTATCGCTTCGCCACCGAAGAAGAACGCGCCTGGATGGAAGACACCGCCCTCGCCGTCTCCGAAATCACGGATTTTCGCTCCATGGCCGTGGTGGGCGAAGGCGACACCTCTGAGCGCGCGCTGACCCAGATAAAATCCGTCGATGATGCCTATCCGCTGGTCGGAAATGTGGTTCTGGAGCCCGAAATGCCGCTTGCACAGGCCCTGGGCGATCAGAACGGCCTGCCCGGTGCGGTCATGGAGCGCGTGCTGGTGGATCGCCTCGGTCTGGGCATTGGCGATACATTCCGCTTGGGCACGCAAGCGTTTCATCTCTCCGCCATCCTCGCGCGCGAACCTGACAGCGCCGCAGGTGGGTTTGCCCTCGGCCCGCGCACCATCGTGCGTACCCCCGACCTTGCGAACTCCTCCCTGCTGACGTCAGGATCGATTTTCGAATCCGAATACCGCCTGTTACTGCCTGAAAACACCGACCTCGATGCGCTGGAAATCGAAGCGCGCGAACGGTTCGAGGGCACCGGCGCGCGCTGGCGGGATTCGCGCAATGGCGCGCCCGGCGTGTCACGATTTGTCGAGCGGCTCGGCGCATTTCTGGTGCTGGTCGGGCTGTCCGGTCTGGCCGTGGGCGGGGTGGGTGTCTCCTCCGCAGTGCGCTCCTATATGTCCGGGAAAACTAATGTGATCGCGACCCTGCGCACGCTGGGCGCAGAACGTTCCACCATCTTTCAGACCTATTTTCTCCAGATTGGCATCCTGTCTCTGCTCGGCGTCACCCTTGGCATCCTGCTCGGCGCGATGATCCCCGTACTCTTCGGCCCGCTGATTGAATCCCGCCTGCCCATCCCGGCGGCTTTCGCAATCTACCCCGCACCGCTGATTGAGGCTGCAATCTATGGCCTCCTGACCGCCTTTCTCTTTACGCTCTGGCCACTGGCGCGCGCCGGCGACATCCGTGCCGCGACGCTGTTTCGCGACGCGCTCACCTCCGGGGGTCGCCTGCCCGCGCCGCGCTATCTGTTCATGACCGTCGCCGCGCTGGCGCTTCTGCTCGCCGTCGCGGGCTGGTTTTCCGGCTCCTGGTGGCTGACGCTGTGGACCGCAGGGGGCATCACCGGCGCACTCCTGCTCCTCTCTGGCGCGGCTTATCTCATCCGCATTCTGTCGCGGCGCGGCGGCAGGCTGGCACGCGGATTTCCACGGCTCCGCTGGGCGCTCGCCGCCATCGCCGACCCGCGCGAGGGGGCTTCTTCGGTCGTTCTCTCTCTCGGGCTGGGCCTCTCGGTCCTCGCCGCCGTGGGCCAGATTGACGGCAACCTGCGCATTGCGATCTCCGGCAACCTGCCCGACATCGCGCCCTCTTATTTTTTCGTCGACATTCAAAAGGACCAGATCGACGGCTACACCGACCGCCTCACCCGCGATCTCGCCGTCACCGGCATCCAATCCGCGCCCATGCTGCGTGGGATCGTCACACAGATCAACGGACAACCGGCGCGCGAGGTCGCAGGCGATCACTGGGTCGTGCGCGGCGATCGCGGCGTGACCTATGCCGCCGCCCAACCCGAGGATACCCGCCTGACCCAGGGCGAATGGTGGGCGGAGGATTACACCGGCCCGCCCCTGATCAGCTTCGCCGCCGAGGAGGGCGAGGAAATGGGCCTGTCGCTGGGCGATACCATCACCCTGAACATCCTGGGCCGCGACATCACAGGCACCATCGCGAGTTTCCGCGAGGTGGATTTCTCGACGGCCGGTATCGGCTTCATCCTGACCATGAACCCTGCCGCCCTATCCGGCGCACCGCATAGCTTTATCTCCACCGTCTATGCCGCGCCGGAGGCCGAAGCACGGATCCTGCGCGATCTCAGCACCACCTACCCCAACATCACCGCGATCCGCGTGCGCGATGCCATAGACCGCGTCGCCGATGTGCTCAGCGGTCTGGCCGCCGCCACCTCATATGGCGCGGGCGCGACCTTGCTAACCGGGTTGCTCGTGCTCTTCGGGGCCGCCTCCGCAGGCACTACCGCGCGCAGTTACGAGGCGGCCGTGCTCAAGACCCTCGGCGTCACAAGGCGCAGCATTTTTATCAGCTTCGCCCTGCGCTCCGCCCTTCTGGGTCTGCTCGCCGGATCGGTCGCGCTGGCCGCAGGCATCGCAGGCGGTTGGGCCGTCATCACCTTCATCATGGAGACCGACTTTACCGTCATCTGGCCCTATGCGCTCGCCATCATCGGCGGCGGTATCCTTGCAACGCTGCTCGCGAGCCTTGTCTTCGCCTGGGGACCCGTCAACAGCACACCGGCGCGTGTCCTGCGGGCGCGTGAATGAACTTCTTGCCTCCGGCGGGAGTATTTTTAGCCAAAAGAAACGGGGTGATCCTCAGACCACCCCGCAAAGAAAACAGTTTCCTGCTTCTTCTGGCACGGCCATCGGCGCTCCCGCCTGTACCGCTTCGGTAGAATATCACAGACATGGTTAACAAAACTTTGCTTCTTTTGGCCAAAAATACTCTCTGAAAGCAAGCTACAATTGGCTCCCGTTTTAATACGGCACCACCGCTTAGCCTTACTCGGCGGCCTCCGCATATTCTTCCAACGGTGGGCAGGTGCAGACCAGATGCCGGTCGCCATAGACATTATCGACCCGGTTCACCGGCGGCCAATATTTATCCACCCGGAACGCGCCGGGCGGAAAACACCCCTGCTCGCGGGAATAGGGTCGCTCCCAATTGCCCACCAGATCTTCAACCGTATGCGGCGCGTTCTTCAGCGGGTTGTTGTCACGGTCCACCTTCCCCGCCTCGATCAAAGCAATCTCCGCGCGGATAGCCAGCATCGCATCACAAAACCGGTCTAATTCCGCCTTGGTCTCGCTCTCCGTCGGCTCCACCATCAAGGTTCCCGCAACCGGCCAACTCATCGTGGGTGCGTGAAAACCACAATCAATCAAACGCTTGGCGATATCATCGACAGTAACACCAGCGCTCGCTTCGAACGGGCGCACGTCGAGAATGCACTCATGCGCGACCCGCCCCGTAGGCCCTTTGTAGAGCACCGCAAACGCGCCCTCCAAACGCTTGGCGATGTAATTGGCGTTCAAAATCGCCACCCGCGTCGCCTGTGTCAGCCCCTCTCCACCCATCATCAGACAATAGGACCAGGAGATCGGCAACAACGACGGCGAACCAAAGGGCGCGGCCGAAACCGCCCCCGCCCCGTCCACCGGCGAGCCAGGCAAATGCGCCACCAGATGCGATTTGACACCAATCGGCCCCATGCCCGGACCGCCGCCCCCATGCGGGATACAGAAGGTCTTGTGCAGGTTGAGATGGCTCACATCCCCACCCAGGTCTCCGGGCCGTGACAGCCCCACCATCGCGTTCATATTCGCCCCATCGATATAGACCTGACCGCCGTGATCATGGGTGATTTTCGTTACCTCCGTCACCGTCTCCTCGAACACGCCGTGGGTCGACGGATAGGTGATCATGCAAGCGGCCAGATTGTCGCCCGCCGCCTCCGCCTTGGCGCGGAAATCCACCAGATCAATGTCGCCGTTGGCCGCAGATTTTACCACCACAACCTTCCAGCCGACCATCTGCGCCGAGGCCGGGTTGGTCCCATGCGCGCTCATCGGGATAAGGCAGATGTTGCGGTGATCATCACCGTTTTCGCGGTGATAGCCGGCGATGGTCAAGAGCCCGGCATATTCCCCCTGCGCGCCCGAATTGGGCTGCATGGAAATCGCATCATAGCCGGTGATATCGCATAGTTTCGCGCTCAGATCGTCGATCATATGTTTGTACCCCAGGGCCTGATCCGCAGGCACATAAGGGTGAATCAACGAAAACTCCCGCCAACTCACCGGCATCATCTCTACCGCCGAATTCAGCTTCATCGTACAAGACCCCAACGGGATCATCGCCCGGTCCAGCGCCAGATCGCGATCCGCCAGCCGGCGCATGTACCGCATCATCTCCGTCTCGGCCCGATTCATATGGAAAATCGGGTGCGTCAAATAATCAGACGTGCGCAACATTGCCTCGGGGAACCGATACTCCGCCCTAAAATCACGATCCTCGCGAAGGATCCCGAACGCCCGCCAAACGGCCTCCAGCGTCGCGGGTTTGCACCGTTCATCCAGCGTGATCCCGACCCGCGTCTCGCCCACAGCACGCAGGTTAATCCCCTCATCCACCGCCGATTTCATCACCGCCGCCTGCAACGGTCCCACATCCACGGTGATCGTGTCAAAACAGGCCTCCGGGTCCACTTTGAACCCCGCCGCCTCCAGCCCCTTGGCCAATCGCACCGTCTTGCGATGGATCCGCTGCGCGATCGCCTTCAACCCTTCAGGCCCATGAAACACCGCATACATCGAGGCCATAACAGCCAATAACGCCTGCGCCGTACACACATTCGACGTGGCCTTTTCGCGGCGAATATGTTGCTCCCGCGTCTGCAACGAAAGCCGGTAAGCCCGGTTCCCGTGACTGTCCACCGACACACCGACAATCCGCCCCGGCATCGCGCGTTTATAAGCATCCCGGCACGCCATGTAGGCCGCATGCGGGCCACCATACCCCTCGGGCACCCCAAACCGCTGCGTTGATCCCACGGCAATATCCGCCCCCATCGCGCCGGGCTCCTTGAGCAACGTCAACGCCAAAGGATCCGCCGACACCACCCCAATTGCACCATGCTCATGCAAGGCCGCCATATGATCGGTAAAATCATTCACATGCCCATAGGTGCCGGGATACTGGAAAATTGCGCCAAATACAGCGCTCGCATCCATCTTGGCCGGATTGCCGACAATCACCTCAATCCCCAACGGGGCCGCGCGCGTCTGCATCACCGCGATGTTCTGAGGATGGCAATCGCGATCCACAAAAAACACTTTCGCCTTCGATTTCGCCACCCTCTGCGCCATGGTCATGGCCTCGGCACAAGCCGTCGCCTCATCCAGAAGCGACGCATTGGCAATCTCCAGCCCGGTCAAATCCGACACCATCGTCTGAAAGTTCAACAAGGCCTCCAATCTACCTTGCGAAATCTCCGGCTGATAGGGCGTATAAGCCGTGTACCACGCCGGGTTTTCCAGAATATTGCGCTGGATCGCAGGCGGTGTCACCGTCCCGTGATACCCCTGCCCAATCAGCGAGGTCAGAACTTTATTCTGCGATCCAACCTTGCGCAGATGCTCCAGCACCTCGCGCTCCGACATCGCGCGCCCAAAATCAAGCGGCACCTTCTGGCGGATCGCGGCCGGCAAGGTATCATCAATCAATGCCTCCAGCGTCTGCACCCCCACAACGCCCAACATCTCGGTCATCTCGCTCGGCGACGGCCCGATATGCCGCCTATTGGCAAAATCATACGGCAAATACTCGGTTGGCTTGAACGTCATGGCGCGCTCCCCTTCATTGTTCCAAAAATATGCATCTCACCCGGCCCACAAAGGGCTCAGGCAATGAATTTCTGATAAGCCGCCTCATCCATGAACTCATCCATCTGGCTCGGATCACTGATCTTCAATTTGAAAAACCACGCCTCGCCCTGCGGATCGTCATTCACCATGCCCGGATTATCCGCGAGTGCGGAATTCACCTCAACGATTTCCCCATCTACGGGGGCCAAAATATCGCTCGCCGCCTTGACGCTTTCGATCACAACAACCTCATCATCCTTGCTCACGGTGCCCCCTTCATCAGGCAGCTCCACAAAGACAACATCGCCCAATTGTTCGGCGGCGTGGATGGTAATGCCAACGACCATAACGCCATCTTCCTCGCGCAGCCATTCGTGTTCTTCGGTGAATTTCATATCTCGTCTCCGTTGGGTTATCTTTTGAAATTAGCGGGGGTGAAGGGCAGTTTAACGACTGCGACGGGTAATCTCTTGCCGCGCAGCTCACCAAACAGCTCGGTGCCAGGGGCGGCGAAATGCGCCGCAACATATCCCATCGCAACAGGCCCCTGCACAGTCGGGCCAAAACCGCCAGAGGTCACGGTCCCGATCTGCGCGCCGCCTTCCGGCGCATCAAAGAGCAGAACGCCCTCGCGCATCGGCGCGCGACCCGTGGGTTTCAACCCGACACGGCGCTGCGCCGGGGCCTGCTCAAAAGCGTCCAGCACAGATGTCGCGCCGGGAAAGCCGCCCTCACGTGCGCCGCCTGAACGCCGCGTCTTCTGTATCGCCCACCCCAATCCCGCCGACACCGGGCCAGTGCTCGCATCAATGTCATGGCCATAAAGGCACAGCCCCGCCTCCAGCCGCAGCGAATCCCGCGCACCCAGACCGATAGGGGCCACGCCCTCCTGCGCCAACAAGGCCCGCACCAGGGCCTCGGCCTCATCAGCAGCTACCGAAACCTCATAACCGTCCTCACCGGTATAGCCCGAGCGCGAGGCCCAGACCACTGTTCCATCCAACGTCAAATCGGCCACATCCATAAAGCGCATCTCAGCCGCACGCGGATCAAGGGCGGCCAGCGCCGCCTCCGCCCCCGGCCCCTGCACGGCGATCAACGCGCGCTCATTCAATTCATTCACGATAATCTCTTCAGGCAGACCCGCCCGCATCCGCGCCACATCCGCCGCCTTGCAGGCCGCATTCACCACCACAAACAAATCATCACCCCGGCGCGCGAACATCAGATCATCCTCGATCCCACCTGCCGCGTTAGTGAACAGCCCATAGCGTTGCCGCCCGTCGCCCAAACCCAACACATCCATCGGCACCAGCGTCTCAAACGCCAGCGCCACCGCCTCCCAGGACGGGCCAGACAGGATCACCTGCCCCATGTGGCTGACATCGAATACCCCGGCATGCGCGCGCGTGTGAAGATGCTCCTGCATCACGCCCATCGGGTATTGCACCGGCATGGCGTAGCCCGCAAAGGGTACCATCTTTGCGCCCAGACTCTCATGCAACGCATGCAGCGGTGTCTTCAACAGGTCCATCCGGCCTCTCCCCTTCGCCGGTCCACGTACAAGTGAATCACCGGCATCCGATACGCCAAACCGCGCACCCTGATGCCCCCTCTGTCCTTTCGCCTGAGATCGTTATCCCTTCGGCGGATGCGCGCAGGCATCTCTCTCCAGAGTTTGTCGTCCCACTCGGTCCGGTGGCCTGAGAGTTTCCGGGGCGGTTGCTCCTTCGGCACCGGCACTAAGGCCGGTTCTCCCGGGCGGGATTGGCGCGACGGTATGCCAACGCATGCGGATTGGTCAAGGTCTCTTGTGACCCATTGCGCATAATGTTTCATTGCGTCTGAAACCAGCATGGAGCGATGATGCGCGATCCTTATTTCTTTGGCTATGGCAGCCTCGTGAACACCAAAAGCCACGCCTATCCAGACCCCCGCCCCGCCAGGTTGCACGGGTGGCGTCGGGCCTGGGTGGCCACGCCGCGATTCGGGGTCGTGCTGCTGACGGGTGTGCCCGCGCCGGGACATAGCATCCAAGGGTTGATCGCCGCCGTGCCGGGCGCGGATTGGGCGGCTCTGGATGCGCGCGAAGGCGGTTACGCCCGCATTGCGACCGAAAACACGGTGGATCACAACCACCCCGACCCGCTCGACATCGCGGTCTATGCGGTCGCGCCCGAAAACCAGCGCAGACGTGGGGAGCAGATGATCCTGCTGAGCTATCTGGATGTGGTAGTGCAGGGGTTCCACGAGGTCTTCGGCACTGCGGGCGTTGAGAGCTTCTTTGAGACCACCGACGGCTGGGACACACCCATTCTGGATGACCGCGCCAACCCGATCTATCCCCGCCATCAAGCCCTGAGCACAGAGCAAACCGCCCTCGTGGATGCCCATCTGACGCGCCTTTCCGCTTGGGTCAAACCGCGCGATGAAGCCGCCTTACCACCCGGTTTCTAAACCTTTTTGCCCCCTCTTACGCGGCAAAAGAGGTGAACGGCGGATCGCGCCTGCACAACGGATGCCCCAAGCGCGCCCTCTCGATACCATAGCGACACCTGCAAGCTGCTGAACTGCGTTTCGCTCAGCTATGCGGGGCGTCGCTGCCGTTCATTACAAACGGGAAACAATGCACCGTTCGGAATCAAAAACGTCGAAAGGGTGCAAATGGTGTCGGAATATCTGAGGCAATACTCACGACATTCCCCTTTATGTGTCGACACCGCTGCTTTCTAGTAAAGGTGAATTAACTATAAAATGGACAGGGCTATGAACAGACAAATCGCAGAATTTATTGGCACATTTACACTAGTGCTTTTCGGGTGCGGCTCAGCCGTCATCGCTGGTGCAGACATTGGTCTCACGGGCATCAGCTTTGCCTTTGGTTTGGCACTCATTGGGATGGCTTACGCCATTGGCCCGGTTTCTGGGTGTCACATTAACCCAGCCGTCTCTTTGGGTGCCGTGGCTGCGGGTCGCATGACGTTTGCTGAGGCGATCAAGTACATTATCGCCCAGGTTGCCGGTGCCATCGCCGCGGCTCTGGTGTTGATGCTGATCATGTCAGGCAAAGCGGATTACTCTGTTGCTGAAAACGGTCTGGGCCAGAATGGCTGGGGCGTGGGTTACCTCGGCGAATACAGCATGGTTTCTGCATTTGTGTTTGAGGTCGTGGCAACATTCCTGTTCATGGTTGTGATCCTGGGCGCGACGGGCAAAGGCGCACCGGCGGCAATGGCGGGCCTCGCGATTGGGCTCGCACTGGTGGTCATCCACTTGGTCGGCATTAATGTAACGGGCGTTTCTGTGAACCCGGCACGATCCATTGGTCCCGCGCTCTTTGCGGGTGGGACGGCCCTTGCACAGCTCTGGTTGTTTATCGTGGCACCCATCATTGGCGCAGTTGCCGCAGGGTTGCTGTTCAAAACGGGGACGCTCGACGCTGAGGCTTAATCCTCAAGCATAAAGCGCCTGCCTTTTGGTGGGCGCTTTTGTTGCACCCGATCTGCTCAATTGAGAGCGATCAATTCATACCGTTTTTTGCACTGTGTCGCTACCATCACAAAGGCCTCGCTGTTCGCACAGATACCAACCACGGCCCGAGCATGGATCCCGTCC
Organism: Roseobacter fucihabitans; assembly: GCF_014337925.2. Lineage (NCBI taxonomy): Bacteria > Pseudomonadati > Pseudomonadota > Alphaproteobacteria > Rhodobacterales > Roseobacteraceae > Roseobacter > Roseobacter fucihabitans. The sequence goes on from NZ_CP143423.1 coordinate 3,556,337, forward strand.
CCGCGCCCTCCCCGCACAGGTGATCCGTCAGAAACCCGGAAAGCGTAGAACAACGCGCCTGTGCGGCTTGCGGGCTCATCCGCGCGCTTTGATCACCTGCAACAGCGGCAACAGCGCGGACATGTCTGGCCCATGCGCCTGCCCGGTCAGCGCCTTGCGCAGCGGCATGAACAACCCGCGGCCCTTGCGCCCGGTGGCCTCTTTGACCGCCGCAGTCCACGCACCCCAGGTCTGATCATCAAACGGGCCCTCAGGCAGCAACGCCATTGCCTGTGCAACAAACGCCGCATCCTCTGCGTCAATCACCGGCTCGGCCCCATCGCGCATCATCGCCCACCAGGGCGCGATATCGCCAAGGGTTGCGATGTTCTCGCGCGTGACGCCCCAGAACTGCGCCGCCCTTTCCTCGGGCACACCGGCGTCGCGCAGGGTCTCCGCGACCGCGTCAAGCGGCAGGCTCGCGAGATGCCGCGCGGTCAGTGGCTTAAGGTCTTCGACGTCGAATTTGGTCGGTGCGGAGCCAAAGCGCTCGATATCGAAGCCGTCGATCAATTCGGCCATATCGCTGCGCAATTCCACCGGATCAGACGAGCCCAGCCGCGCCATCATGCTCAAAAGCGCCATCGGCTCGATGCCTTGGGCGCGCAGGTCGCGCAGGGCCAGCGTGCCAAGCCGTTTGGACAGCGCCTCGCCCTTTGGCCCCGTGAGCAGGGAGTGATGCGCAAAAGCGGGGACCGTGCCGCCAAGCGCCTGAATGATCTGGATTTGCGTCGCGGTATTGGTCACGTGATCCGAACCGCGCACCACGTTGGTGACGCCCATTTCGGTATCATCCACCACGCTCGCCAGCGTATAAAGCACCTGCCCATCGCCCCGGATCAGCACCGGATCGGAGACCGAGGCCGCATCAATGGAAATATCCCCCAGGATGCCGTCTTTCCACTCGATCCGCTGCTGGTCGAGCTTAAAGCGCCACACACCGTCGCCCCGCTCGGCACGCAGCGCATCTTTTTCGGCCTCCGACAGGGCCAGAGCGGCGCGATCATAAACCGGAGGCTTACCCATGTTCAGCTGTTTCTTACGCTTGAGGTCGAGCTCCGTGGGGCTTTCAAACGCCTCGTAAAACCGACCCATGTCGCGCAGTTGGTCGGCGGCGGCGTGGTAGCGGTCCAACCGCTCGGATTGCCGCTCGACCCGGTCCCAGTGCAAGCCGAGCCATTCAAGATCCTGCTTGATCCCATCGACGTATTCTTCTTTGGAACGGTCCGGGTCCGTGTCATCGATGCGCAAGATGAAGGTGCCGCCCGCCTTGCGCGCGATCAGGTAATTCATCAGCGCGGTGCGCAGGTTGCCGATGTGGATGTATCCGGTCGGTGAGGGGGCGAAACGGGTGGTCGTCATATGCTGTCTCCTGTTGGCCCGCGTGGTGTCACAGGGGCGCGCGTTTGTCCAGCAAAGCCGTCACGTGGGATGGATGGGCCAGCGCCGGCCAAGATCGTCCAGGCCTGCGCGGATCAGGGTTTTCAGCACATCCAGATCGACGTCTTCCAGCTTGTTGATATAGAGGCATGATTTCCCCGCCTTATGTTTGCCAAGCCGCACCAGCAGATCGCCAAAATCACCATAGCCGGGCATGATATAGACCGACAGCCTGGCCTTGCGCGCTGCGAAACCGGTGGCCAGATATGTGCCCGAGCGGCCAGAGGCATAGGTGTAATCATAGCTCCCATAGCCCAGAATGCTCCCCTGCCAGAGCGCAGGTCGCCAGCCCGTCACCTCCTGAAACAATGCATTGAGCACCTGCGCTTGGGCGTGTCGTCGCGCAGGCATCACGTTTTCGAGAAAATCCGCCACCTCTGCCGTTTTGACCATTATCAAAGCTCCTCGCAAAAATATGATGACATTATGTCAGATAAGAATGGGCCTCGCGCCGCAACATGCTAGCTTTCACCTTATCCAACGCAAAAGGAATAAGATCATGTCAGATCAGATGACCCTCTCCCGTCGTGCGGCCCTTGCCGGTGCTGCCGCCCTGCCCCTTGCTGCCGTCAGTGCCGGAATGTCCCGCGCCGGGGCCGAAATCAAGGGTGTGGCGATGAGCCCGTTCAACCGCATCAAGGTCGGCGGCTTTGATGTTACCACCCTGCTTGCGGGGACCCGAGCCGTTGAAGGGCCGCATAACATTTTCGGGCTTAACGTGGATGCGGATACTTTTGCCGAAGTTTCAGCCGCCGCCAACCTGCCCACGGATAAATCACAGTTCTTTTTCACGCCCACAGTGGTGAACACCGGCGCGGAGCTTGTGCTCTTTGACACCGGGTTATCGGCTGAGGGCACCACATCCGCATTAGAGGCCGCCGGGTATAGCGCGGATCAGATCGACGTTGTGGTGATCACGCATATGCACGGCGATCACATCGGGGGGATGACGACCGGGGACGGCGCTTTGACCTATGGCAATGCGCGCCTGGTGACGGGTCGCACAGAATTTGATGCCTGGGCGAAAGCGGACAATGACAATTTCAAAGCCAAGATCGCACCTTTTGCGGAGCAGTTCACCTTTCTTGAGGATGGTGCTGACGTGGCATCCGGGCTGACGGCCATGGCGGCCTTTGGTCACACGCCGGGGCATATGACCTATATGGTTGAAGACGGTGGCACGCAGCTGGTGATCGGCGCAGATTTTGCCAATCATTATGTGTGGTCGCTGGCGCATCCGGATTGGGAAGTGAAGTTTGATATGGATAAGGCCGCGGCGGCCACCACCCGGCGTCGGATGCTGGATATGATGGCGACCGATAAGACGGCCTTTATCGGCTACCACATGCCCTGGCCGGGAGTGGGCTATGTCGAAAAACGCGGGGATGGCTTTGCTTATGCGCCGCATAGCTATCAGCTGATGCTGTGATATTTAGGCGAGCGGTGGCCTGAAAGCCCACCTTACGGCACTTCACGGCAGCGTTAGACCCCTTGTCTTGGCGGGGGTTTGTTTTGGAAATTTGGGATTAGGCGTGCAGGGAAGGTTCGCCATATCGGTATCCGGATCCAATCCGCGATCAGAGCCGCAAAATAGCAATTGCGCGCTTTGATCGGGGTGTTGAGCCCGGAGCCTGATACCCGTTCCATGACGTCTGTGACGGGACATGGAGCGGGGGTTTGCAAGACGCAGGGCCTGCTGGAGCAGCCAAGCAGAACCTTCCTTGAGCGCTGAGCCACGGCATGCCACCGACAGGCGTGGTCTGCTGGAGCAGCCGTATTTAACTCCTTGAAACCAAATATCTGTAAAACGCTATCCTGCAAATCGTTCGATCTTCGGTGCCTTCCCGGTTTTGGCAAGAAAGGATTCCCTGCCTGCCAGGCTTGCATCAGAGGGCGTGGATGCACGGGGGTCAGGGCACCGCCCGTTCAGCGCCTTTTGCGTCGATATCCCGGCAACCAAGGCCATAAGACGTAGTTCGCACCCATTTGTGGCTCGTCGTCGAACCAGCTTTTTTCAGGGTGCGTTTGGCGTAAGAGACCAGGCCCTAAATGAGTTGCGCACACTTTGTATATTTGCTCGGTGCTTTGCTGAACCGCATGTTCCCGAGAGGCACGGGCATCTTGTTTGCGAAAGCGAACAGGGAAGCCTCACAACTCTGATGCTACGGCCCAGATGGTTTGCGGTGGCGTGCAAGACAATGGCTTACGTTGATGCGCACGCTTTTCGGCTGACACCACCGGTTCATCCAGAGCTTTTACGCATAACGAAAAGCAGCCGCTTGGGGTGTTTCCCCCATTGACGGTTTGGTCAAGCAAATGACGCAGGCGATAAAGGATACGCGTAAGAAGGCTTTTCACGATCCGTCCCGCCAACAGGGTTTTATCTCTTTGAGGCCCAGACCAAAGGCTACCATTGCAACACAGCCAATGATAATACAACCGACACAATCCGGTCTTCGCGACCAGACAAAACCCTTGCCGATCAGAGCCATCAGCGAGCGGGTCGAAACGTCTAGAACCGCCCTGCGTCTTTGAAATGTTGCCAGGCGAAGCGCAGGTGTTCCGCTCGAAACGAATGGCCGCCCTCGAACAGGCAAAAATCAAGGATGTCCCCTTCCTGATTGCGCCGCTCCTGACAGATTAGCCCGTTCCGGCTTGTTGTCACTGGCATACCGAAATTTCCGTATGCAGCGTACATATCGAGGGATTGACGGACCTCACCCTGTTTGGTTTGCTGGATACGACGCCCCTTGAGAGGCACAGTGCTGTCGTTATCACCGTGAATGTGGAGGATGTCGGCGACAGGGCCAACACAGCTTTGCGGGGGCTCCAGCCAGAAGGTGCCCGAGATCGGTACGAATACGGCAAAACGATCACTGCGCGCACAGGCGAGGTTCCAGACCATCATGGCACCCGCACTGAAACCGGTGGCCATGATACGCGTCTCATCGATGTTGAAACGGCGCGTGGCATCCGCCAGCACCGCATCGAAATAGGCGAATTCTTCTGCACCGTCGCTGTCCATGTGGCGCGGCGCGTTGGGGATCACCCAATCGTCCCCTTCGGACTTGACCGCGATCAAGGCTGCACCCAAATCAGACACCATGCGCCGCAGCGAACCATTGCGCATGACACCCTGCGCCGAGCCGCGATACCCATGCGCAAAAACGATGGCAGGCACCGGGGTCACGCCGTCATGGCCCGCGGGCATCGCGATCCGGTAATGGCGATCGCCAAGCAGGCAGTTGCTGTCTGGCCCACAGGCGAAAACAGGCGCGCCGGAAAGAGCGAGGATCACGGTGAGAGTTGTCAATAACACGCGGATGATCTGTTCCCTTTTTTGCTAGGACGACAATGATATGCAATATCCCGACACTCAAGTCACAACCGCATAGGGCCGGTGGCCTGAAAGCCCACCTTACGGTGCGCGCCGTAAGGTGGGCTTTCAGGCCACCGCTGGGTCAGGATGGATCACGCCAGCGGTTCACAATCGGGTAGCGCCGATCCAGCCAGAATGCACCCTTTGTCAGGCGCGCGCCGGGGGCGGATTGAAACCGCTTATACTCCGAGATGTAAACCAGATGCTCGACCTTTTTGGCCACATCACGCAGGAACCCGGCGGCCACACAATCCTCGATGGATCCTGCCCGGTCGACCAAAATCTCCAACATCGCGTCCAGATCAGGGTAATCGGGCAAGCTATCGCTGTCCCTTTGATCAGCACGCAACTCGGCAGAGGGCGGCTTGTCGATCACGCGCGCGGGCATCACCGCACCCTCGGGACCTTTCATCCAGCTTCGATGATTGGCATTGCGCCATCTGCAAGTCTCGAACACACGGGTCTTGTAGAGATCCTTGATCGGGTTATACCCACCCGCCATATCGCCGTAGATGGTGGCATAGCCCACGGCCACTTCGGATTTATTGCCCGTGGTCAACAGCATTTCGCCGAATTTGTTGGACATCGCCATCAGCAACAAACCCCGCAGGCGCGATTGGATGTTTTCCTCGGCCAGACCCGGCTCCAGACCCTCAAACAGCGGCGCGAGCGTGTCAGTAATCGCCGCGCGCCCTTGGGTGATCGGCACGTTATCATACCGACACCCCAGCGCCTTGGCCACGGCTTCGGCGTCCTCCAGCGACTCTCGTGAGGTATATTCAGACGGCAGCATCACACAGCGTACATTCTGTGCCCCCAGCGCATCCACCGCAATCGCCGCGACAATCGCGCTATCCACCCCGCCCGACAGACCCAGCAACACCTTGCCGAACCCGGTCTTGGCACAATAATCGCGCAAGCTCTGCACCATGACGTGGTAATCCTGCTCCCAGGCGTCCGGATGTGGCGCCCGCTCACCGGGCACCACGCGCCAGCCCGCATCGGTGCGTTCCAGATCAACATGGGTGATCGCCTCTTCGAGCACCGGCATCTGCACCGCCAACTCGCCCCCGGGGTTCAGCGCAAAAGAGCCACCGTCAAACACCTGATCATCCTGCCCCCCGACCATATTAAGATAGATCAGCGGTAATTCCGTCTCCACCACCCGCGCTACCATATGGTTCAGGCGCGTGTCGAATTTACCGCGATAATAGGGGGATCCGTTGGGCACCAACAAGAATTCCGCGCCCGTCTCGACCAGCATTTCGGCCACATCTTCATGCCATGCATCCTCGCAAATGGGCGAGCCGATACGGGCATTTCCAACCGAATAGGGCCCGCCCAAGGGGCCGGAATCAAAAATGCGCACCTCATCAAATACCGTCTCATTGGGCAAATGATGCTTGAGCATTTGACTGGCAACCTTGCCACCCTTCAAGATCAGATAGCCATTATAAAGCTTCGTCCCCTCCACCCAAGGTGCCCCTACGGCCAACGCCGGGCCGTCCGAACAAGCGACGGCCAGTTCCTCAACGACCCGTGCCGCGTCCAGTTGAAACGCCCGGCGCATCACCAGATCCTGCGCGTTATACCCGGTTATGAACATCTCCGGCAGGGCCACTAAATCCGCACCCGCATCGCGCCCGGCCTCCCAAGCCTTGCGCGCCAATGCGGCGTTGCCCGTGAGGTCCCCAACCGTGGGGTTGAGTTGCCCCAACGTGATCCGAAAACGATCCGACATATGCCCGGCCCCCGTGCTTGCTTGAGCGTGATGTAGCAGATTAGGCGCGGGTGAAAAGGTCCTCCCCACCAGATGCGGCTGAGTACCACACGAAAAACCCTGCGAACTGCCCCAGGCGGTAGCGCGCGCCGATCATCAACGCGCGGGCCTCGCCTTCAGGGGGCGCGCAAAATATGCTCTCCCAAGGGCAATGCGACCCCGCATCGCGCCCCAGCGGCACAAAAGGACGTTGCCCCCGGCCCGCCCATTGCCTAAGTTCTCGCAAGGGTCGTACCCGCGTGCGTCCGCCATTCTGCTGTTCAGCCAAGCCCGGGGTTCATCATGTCCATTCGTCGCCTTATTTTCTGTCTCGCCTTGCTCCCCGCGCCCCTGTTTGCGCAGAATGGCCAGGTATTGACCAAACAATATGACGATGGCGGGGTCTATGAGGGCACTTTCCGCGGCGGTGTCCAGCATGGCACCGGCAGCTATAAACTCCCCAACGGCTACGAATATACCGGCGAATGGGTGGACGGCGAGATCAAAGGCGACGGCATCGCCCGCTTCCCCAACGGATCGGTCTATGAGGGGCAGTTCGCCAAGGGCAAACCCGATGGGTTCGGCCGGATCACCTTTGCTGATGGCGGCACATATGAGGGCGAATGGCAGTCCGGCGCGATCATGGGCAGCGGCATCGCGCTTTATGCCAATGGCGTGCGCTATGAGGGGCAGTTCCGCAATGCCAATCACCACGGCAAAGGCACCATGCAAAGCCCCGGTGGCTATGAATATAATGGCGATTGGGTGGACGGCGTCAAGGAAGGTGCGGGCACCATCACCTATCCCGATGGCGCGGTCTATGAGGGTGCGATCCGGGGCGGCAAGCGCTCGGGTGAAGGCGTTCTGACCATGCCAGACGGCCTCGTTTATGTGGGCCTGTGGCGGGATGGTCAAATTGATGGGACCGGTAAGCTCACACAGTCCAACGGTGACGTCTATGAAGGCCAGCTTGCCAGTGGCCGACGCGAAGGTCTGGGCAAGGTCATCTACGCCAATGGCGACATCTATGAGGGGGCCTTTGTCAACGACCTGCGCGAGGGGCAAGGCACCTTTACCGCACAGGATGGCTATACCTACACCGGCTCCTGGGTTGCGGGCGAGATCGCGGGACAAGGCCGCGTAACATATCCCGACGGCTCCATCTATGTCGGGGCTTTTGCCAACGGCCTGGCGGATGGCGAGGGTCTGATCACCTATCCCGATGGCTCCACCTATGAAGGCGGCTGGAAGGCCGGCGTGATCGACGGCAAGGGCCGCGCGACCTATACCAACGGCGTGGCCTATGAGGGCGGTTTTCGCGATGCGCGCAACCACGGCCAGGGCGTGATGAGCTATGCCGATGGCTACAAATACGACGGCAGCTGGGTAGACGGCCAGCGCCAGGGTCAGGGCAGTGCGACCTATCCCGACGGCACGGTCTATGTAGGGTCTTTCGAAGCGGGCCAGCGTCATGGCACGGGCACGATCACCATGCCCAGCGGCTTTACCTATGAAGGCGAGTGGCAAAACGGCGAGATCGAGGGCGAGGGCACCGCCACCTACGCCAATGGCGACGTCTATGAGGGCACCTTCAAGGCGGGCAAGCGCCAAGGCACCGGAACCATGCGTTATGCGACGGGCGAAGAGGCCACCGGTGCCTGGGAGAACGGCGCGCTGACCGACGGGGGCTGAGCCGCATACCTTGCCTGTGAAATCCCGAACCACGGGATGGCATCATGCTTATCGAGATTGCCCCCCTGTCCGTGACGCCCCGATCCATGCATAGGCGTTATAGACGCGAAAACCCCCACCATCACGCGGGACGGCGGGGGTTTTCATCAATCTCAAACCAATGATGTTGAGGTGTTCAGCCAGCGCGCTGACGCCGCCCCAACGCACCCAATCCCACAAGCCCAATCCCGAGCAGCAAGGCCGATGCAGGCAGTGGCACAGCTATAGGGTTGGCAGAAATAATATCCACACTCACACTTTCGACACTGGCGAAACCGAAGTTCAATCCTGTTACACTGTCGATTGCGTCGACACTAAACGAATAGATCTCAAAGATAGATGGGCTAAGATCCCGTGGAAAACCAGCAGATAGGTCCACACCGGTCCCCTCGCGGTCACCGGCTGTAAATGTAATATTCAAAAAGTTGCTAAAGTTTGCGAAGCCAAAAGCATCACTTGCCAGTCGAGTGTCAATTCTGACGGAGTCAAAAAAGCTAAAGTCGCCGAGCGATAGCACATCTATGCGCTGCGTGGTTGAGGGCGCCAAAACGGAACCGCCCAGCTTTACCGTAACTTCGCCGTTGAACTTGTCAGCGAAGGCTCCTTTCTCAAAAGCCACGCTGTCCAGTGGCATTGAAAAAACCAACTCAAGACTCTTACCGAAGGCTGGCGAGAACACGGAACCGCTTGTCCGTGGGGGTCCAAAGGGGCTTTCCACCACGCTCTGGAATGTCCCCTTAACTGTGATCCGGTACAGATCAACAACCGCTGCGGACGCAGCCGTTGATCCCATCGCCACGCAGACGATCACCGCGGACAAGGCACCACGCACATTAAAAATACCCATATTACTCGCTTTTTTTTAAGGTCATAGAAAAGTTAATATAAGATTCTCTTGGGCGTCAACGCCAAAACCGGCAGGCGTTGAAAACAAACTGTTGCCAAATCGGCAACGCCCAAAACACCCTCGGCAAATTGCCAAAAATACCTATTTTCATATTTTTATGCAGAAAAACTCGACACCAGATGCGGCGAGCGAGCACTCACCCCGCCTGCGCGCGATCCTTGCCAAACCCGCCCTTGACGCGTTCACGCAGCGTTTGGAGCAGCACATAGAGTACCGGCACGATGATCACCCCGATCACCGTTGCGCAGAGCATGCCGCCAAAGACCGCGATGCCGATGGCTTTCTGGCTCGCCGCGCCCGCGCCGGAGGCCGCAATCAACGGCACGACACCCAAGAGGAACGACAGCGCGGTCATCATCACGGCGCGGAACCGTTTGCGCGCGGCTTCCAGCGCGGCCTCGCGGATCGAGGCGCCTGCTGCGCGCTGCTCCATGGCGAATTCCACAATCAGGATAGCGTTTTTCGAGGCCAGCCCGATCAGCATGATCATCCCGATCTGCGTATAGAGGTTCACATCGCCCCCCACCACCAGCACCGCTGCCAGCGCCCCGAAAAGCGCCACCGTCACCGAGAGCAAAATACCCACCGGCATGGTCCAGCTTTCATATTGCGCCACCAAAAACAGGTAGCCGAAAATCACCGCAGCGGCGAGGATGAACACCACTGTATTGCCCGCGCTCAGCTGTTGCTGCGCGGTGCCGGTCCATTCATAGGCATAGCCGGGTGGCAGGGCGCTCACCGCCTCCTCCTGCAACACATTGATCGCGTCTCCGGTGGAAAACCCCGGTGCAGGCACGGCCGTCACGGTCGCCGCGCGGAACAGGTTGAAGCGGTTCAGCAGCACCGGCCCCAGAACCTTTTGTACATCCATCAGCGTGGACAGCGGCACCATTTCACCCGCATCGCTGCGCACGTAAAGCCGCCCGATGTCATCGATGCTGTCGCGGTAATCGCCCTCGGCCTGGATTATCACGCGATACACTTTGCCAAAAAGATTGAGGTCATTGACATAGATCGAGCCCAGATGCGCCTGCAACGTCTGGAACACGTCGCTGACCGGAATGCCCAGCGTCTGCGATTTCTCGCGGTCCAGATCGACGAAAACCTTGGGGACATTGGCGCTGAAGGTGGTATAGGCCTGCGCGATTTCGGGGCGCTGGTTGGCGGCAAATACCAATGATCCGACCGCCGCCGACAGATCCGTGGCCGAACCGCCCCCGGTTTGCTGCACCTTCATCTCGACACCCGCGCTGACGCCCAGACCGGTGATGGGGGGCGGGCTGAAGGCGATGACCTTGGCCGAAACCTCCTGCCCGGCGATGGCGAAAATCTGGCCCAGAATGCCATCCGCGCTCAATTGAGGCGTCTGGCGTTCTTCCCAAGAGTCCAGATTGACGATGATCAGCGCAGAATTGGACCCCTGCCCATTCAGCAAACCAAAGCCGTTGACCTGCACCGTATTGGCCACGCCCGGCAGCGCACGGATTTGCGCGTTCACGCGGTTTGAGACGACCTCCGTGCGCTCCAATGCCGCCGCATCGGGCAGTTGCACGTCCACAAAGAGGTACCCGTTGTCCTCCAGCGGCAAGAACCCCTTGGGCAGAGACCCCATCATCGAGCCGGAGGCCACCCCCAGAACAATCAGGATCACCACCCCCAGGATCGGTAGGCGGATCAACCGCCCGACAATGCCCGCATAGGCGTCGCGCGTCCCGCCGATCCCCTTCTCGAACACCGCCAAAAGCCCTTTGGGCGGGCCTGAACGCGCCTTGAGCACAATAGCACAAAGGGCGGGCGACAGCGTCAGCGCATTGATAGAGGAAATCACAACGGCCACCGAAATTGTCACCGCGAATTGCGAAAACAGCTCGCCCGAAATGCCCGGCATGAAGGTCACCGGCACAAATACCGCCAGCAGCACAAGCGTCGTGGCGATCACCGGCGTGGTAATCTGCGTCATCGCCTTGGCGGTGGCCTCGCGCGGGGCCAGGCCCTCTTCGGCAATCAGCCGCTCGACGTTTTCCACCACCACAATCGCATCATCCACCACGATGCCAATCGCCAGCACCAGCGCAAACAGCGAGATCGTATTGAGCGTCATGCCCAGCAACAGCAAGAACGCAAAGGTCCCGATCAAAGACACCGGAATAGCAATCGCCGGGATCAGCGTGGCGCGGAAATTGCCCAGAAATACAAACACCACCGAGATCACCAGAATGAACGTCAGGATCAGCGTGGTGACCACGTCATTGAGCGATTGTTGCACGAATGTGGTGCTGTCAAAGGGCACCGCATAGGCCACATCCTGTGGAAAGGCAGCCGACAGCCGCTCCAACTCGCTGTAAACCCCTTCGGCCACGGCCAGCGCGTTTTCGCCCGGTGCCTGATAGACCGCCAGAACCGTCGCCGGGGTGCCCTCATAGCGCCCCGAGACACCATAAAAACTCGACCCCAACTCGACCCGCGCCACATCGCGCACGCGCAGCACGCTGCCCGCCTCACCGGTGCGCACGATGATATTCTCGAACTCCGCCACAGTGGCCAGGCGCCCCTGCGCGGTGACGGAATATTGAAACTGCTGGCCCGTGGGCACCGGCGGGCCGCCGATCTGGCCGGCCGAGACGGTCACATTCTGCTGTTGGATCGCGTTGATCACATCCGCAGGCGTCACGCCAAGGCCCGTCATGCGATCCGGATCCATCCACAAGCGCATCGCATAGGCGAAATCGGTCAGAACCTCGGCCTTGCCCACGCCCGGCACCCGCGCCAGCGCGTCCTTGAGGTTGATCGAGGCATAATTGGACAGGAATACCTCGTCATAGGTGCCCTCAGGCGAAAACAGCGTCGCCACCAACAGCATGCTGGTCGATGATTTCTCCGTGACCACGCCCGTCGATGTGACCTCCACCGGCAAGCCCGATGTCGCCTGTGTCACGCGGTTTTGCACGTTCACCGTGGCAATCGTGGGGTCGGTGCCAACCTCGAATGTCACGGACAGGCTGTAATTGCCGGAATCCGAACTGTCCGAGGACATGTAAATCATGTCCTCCACCCCGTTCACCTCCGCCTCGATGGGGGCTGCCACGGTGTTCTCGACGGTTTGCGCATCCGCGCCCGTATAAGAGGCCGTGACATTCACCACCGGCGGCGTGATATTTGGGAATTGCTCCACCGGCAGCACGGAATAGGCGATCAACCCCATCAGGGTCAGCACGGTCGAGATGACAATCGCCATCTTGGGGCGGTTGATGAAAACGGTGGATAGCATGGATCAGTTCCCCTCGCCGGTTCCGGCAAGCACCGCATCCACGGCCACACCGGGGCGCACCTTTTGCAGCCCCTCGACAATCACGCTCTCCCCCGACCGCAACCCCTCCGCGACAATCACCGCCGTTTCGACCTGCGCGCCCAGTTCCACGTAACGCTGTTCCACCAATTGTTGATCATTGATCACCAGCACGAAATCGCCGCGTTGGTCCCGCTGCACCGCGTTTTGCGGGATCAGCACGCTGATGGTGGGCTCCAATGCCTCGATCAACACGGTCACGAAACTACCGTCCAAAATCATCTGGCGGGCGTTTTCAAATTCGGCCCGCACCGAAATCGTGCCCGTCGCGGGGTTGATGCGGTTGTCCAGAAACACGATCTCGCCGGGTTCTTCCAGCGTGGTGCCACTGGGCAGGGTGACAAACACATTCGGCGTGTTTTCATTCACAACCAGCTCATCCATGCCCAGATCGAGCCGTTCCAGCACGCCCAGCAATTGCGGCTCTGACAGCGAGAAGGTCACATACATCGGCGCTTGACGGACCAAGGTTGCCAGTGGGCCCGTCGTCGGGCCTACAACCGTGCCTACAGAAACGTTCGATTTGCCGATGCGCCCGTCAAAAGGCGCGCGAATCTGGCTGCGTTCCAGATCAAGTTCGGCGCTTTGCAACGCGGCGACGGCGGCGGCGAAATCGGCCTCCGCCACGGCGGCATTGGCCTCCGCGATATCCACTTCTGATTCCGCGATGGTGTCACGATTGAACAGCTCTTCCTTACGATCCCGCTCAATATAAGCCAGCTTCAGATTGGCCTCCGCCCGCGTGACCTGCGCCCGCCCTGCGGCCACGGCAGCGGTATAGCTCGCCGGATCAATATGATAGATTACCTGCCCCTCAAACACGCTTGCGCCGTCTTCCACGGTGATTTCCGTCACAGCCCCCGTGACCTGCGCCACCAGATCGGTCTTGGCCGAGGCCTCGCCGCGCCCCACGAAGCGCGTTTCCAGATTGACCTCTTGGCTATAGGCGGCGGCGATCAGCACACGGGGCGCATCCTGTTGCGCGGCAGCGGGGAGGGCCGAGATCAAACCCACCAGACACAACGCAATGCTCAAGGGTAAACAGGTCGGGAATTTCCGTGAAATTGTCATGGATGCGCCTCATTTTATTGCTTGGCGTCACCTTGACCGCTTTACGGGTATTGAACAAGGTCAACTCCCGCGAAAATACGCAAGCCGCATGTCGATCCTGCACAGCAGCGGTCGCCCCATTCACCCACCCCATGCCCGGCATGTTCATCCGGTTCCGAAATATACCGCAGGCATACGGCTTGTGTACCAGATTTCGCCTTTTCAAAAGCGTTAGCTGATTTCGCATGACGCGGACGAATTGGCCTGCCACCCTGCCGGTTTCAGACCGTCTCGCCCGCTTCCAGCCGGTCGAGAAAACCCTGTGCCTCGCTCAAAACCGTTTCGCGTTTATCCCCATCCATCCGGTCCCAGGTGCGGTACATGTTACCCATGCGCGCATTGTCCTTGAAGCGGTCACGGTGCCGGTCCAGAAAATGCCAGTAGAGCAGGTTGAACGGGCAGGCTCCCTCCCCCGTTTTCTGGCTCACCTTATAGGCGCAGCCTTTGCAGTAATCCGACATCCGGTTGATGTAGGCACCCGAGGACACATAGGGTTTGGAGGCGATGATGCCACCATCGGCAAACTGGCTCATCCCCACCGTATTGGGTGCCTCGACCCACTCAAAAGCATCCATGTAAACGGCCAGATACCATTCGTGGACACGGGCGGGATCAATCCCCGCCAGAAGCGCAAAGTTTCCAGTGATCATAAGGCGTTGGATGTGATGGGCATAGGCCTCTTGTTGGGTTTGCTCCACCGCTTTCGAAAGACACCGCATGTCCGTTTTGGCACCCCAGAACAAGGCTGGCAGATCCCGTTTATGGCCCAGCGCATTGCGCCCGGTATACTCAGGGCCTTCCAGGAAATAGATGCCCCGCATGTATTCGCGCCACCCGATGATCTGGCGGATAAACCCTTCGGCGGCATTGATCGGCACATCGCCATTGTCATAGGCCTCCGCGACCCTCTCACAGACCTCCAGCGGGTCAAGAAGCCCGATGTTGATATAGGCCGAGATGATCGCGTGATAGAGGAAGCGATTCTGCGAAAGCATCGCGTCCTGATAATCCCCGAACTTGGCCAAGGCCTTGGAAATAAAGTGATCCAGCGCCTCCAGCGACTGTTCGCGCGTGGTGGCAAACCAGAAGGGTGTCAGGGTCCCGAAATGCTCCCCGAAGCGCGCCGCCACCAGTGACAG